>NZ_CATKPC010000011.1:0-137487 GCF_949769265.1 Cellulomonas endometrii
CCGCTCCAGGCGGACCTGCGCACGGTGTGGCAGCAGTGGCGCGACCGGCGCCTCACCCGGGCCGAGGCCCGGCGCGTCGTCCGCGCGCCCTCGGAGCTGGAGCTGCGGGAGCTCGCGGCGCTGGCGGGGCGCCGCCCCGCCCCCCCCCCCCCCCCCCCCCCCGCCCCCCGCGCCCCCCCCCCCCCCCCCCCGCGCCCCGGCCCCCCGCCGCGCCGCCCCCCGCCGAACCGCGGCTCTCCCGCAGCGCCGGGGCGCTCTGGGCGGCGAGCAGGTCGCGGATCTCCTGCAGCAGCAGGATGTCCTCCGCGGGCCGGGCGGGCTCCGCCTCGATGCCGCGCTTGCGCCGCTCGGCGAGCTTGTTCAGCGGCAGGACGATGAGGAAGTAGATCGCCGCGGCGGTCAGCAGGAACTGGATCAGCGCGTTGACGATCAGGCCGAGGTCGATCGTCGAGCCGTTGACCGGCCCCACCTTCCACGAGATCGCCGGCTTGCCGAACAGCATCCCGATGAGCGGGCTGATGAACCCGTTCTGCACAGCGCCCACCACCGACGTGAACGCGGCGCCGATGACGATGCCGACCGCGAGCTCGACGGCGTTCCCGCGGGAGACGAAGTCCTTGAAGCCCTGCAGCACACCGGCCAGCCCACGCGCCCGGTCGGTCGCGGTGCGCAGGCCCTTGTTCAGTACGTCGCTCATGGGCGTCGGATCCTCCGGGGTGCTGAGGCGAAATGGCCGCATCATCCCACGATGACCGCCCCGAGCACCCGGGAGCCCGCGGCGCCCCCGAGGTGCACCGACTCCTCCGGGGTGACCGCGAGCAGCACCGGGACGTCGTCCTCCGCGCCCTCGCCGCCGCCGAGCAGCCCACCACCCCCCGCTCCGGCGTCCTCGTCGGCGGGCGTGCCGTCACCGGTCCCGGACAGCACGACCGCCCCGCTCGCGAGCCGCATCGGCTCGGCGCCCTCCACCACGGCCGCGGCGACGACGTCGACCCGCATTCCCGGACGCAGCACGCCCGCGACCCCGGCGTCCGCGAACCGGACCGGGACCACGACGGTCCCGGGCGGCCCCGTCGCCGACTCCTCGGCGAGCAGGGCGGCCGCGATCGGGAGCCCCTCGGGGACGGCGACGGCGGTGCGCCGCCCGACCAGGTCGACGGCGCCCTCGCGGAGCGGCTCGGGCGCGAGCGACTCCGGCACGCGGCGGAGCTCCACGTCGTGCTCGTCCAGCGCGGTGCCGGGCGCGAGGTCGCGTGCCGCCACGGCGACCTCGACGGTCGGCGGGTCGGGCGGGCGCAGGCGCTCGACCGCGAGCAGCACGGCGAGCCCCGCGCACAGGGCCGCGACCGGGCGGCGGGCGCGCCACGCGAGGACGCGCAGCCGCCGCCGGGAGCTCAGGGGGAGCCGGTCGGTGAGGGACATGCCGCGACGCTAGGCGGCGTCCGGCCGACCGGGCCCATCCCGGGCGTCGTGCTGGGGACGACGCGTGCCGTCACGCCCTGGGGGCGCATCGGCGCCGCCTGATCAGCCGGTAGCGGCGCCTCGGCACCGCGGTCACGTGGCACCGGTGGCGCTCTGCACCGGTGGCGCTCTGCACCGGTGTCGCTGGGCACCGGTGCCGCTGGGCAGCACCGGCGGCCGGCGCGACTCCGTCAGCCCGCGGCGGGCTTGGCGGCGCTGCTGCTCGACGAGGCGGCGGTCGAGGACGACGAGGTCGTGGTCGACGCGGCGGGCTTCGCGGCGTCGCCCGAGGAGGAGCTACCCGAGGTCGAGCCGGCCGACGGCGACGCGCCCGAGGTGGACTTCGCGGCCCCCGTGGTCGACGTGCTGCTCGACCGGGAGTCGTTGCGGTAGAAGCCCGAGCCCTTGAACACGACCCCGACGGAGGAGAACACCTTGCGCAGCCGGCCGCCGCAGCTCGGGCACTCGGTGAGCGCCGCGTCGCTGAAGGACTGGTGGATGTCGAACGCGTGGCCGCACTCGGTGCAGGTGTAGGCGTAGGTGGGCACTGCTGTCTCCCGCGGATGACGTGACCGGATGGCCGGCGGGCCCGGTCGCCGGGGGGCTCACGCCCTCCTGCGTCCCTGGCACTCGCCGCTGCCGAGTGCCAATGATACGCAGCCCGCCCGGTATTCCCGCGGCGGGCGCCCGGCGGCGGCCTGCGGTCGTCCCGCAGACGCTCAGCCGCCGAGCGGCAGCCAGCGTTCCGGGGTCGCCACCATGTCGACCGTGCGGTCGTGCGGCTGCCGCGGCAGGGGCCGGACGGTCGCGTCGTACAGCTCCTCGGCGAACACCACCGCGATGACCGGCGTGCCGGGGCGGGCGTGCGCGAGGGCGCGGTCGTACCAGCCGCCGCCCTGGCCGAGCCGGGTCCCGGACGTGTCGACGGCGAGCGCGGGCGCCACGATCACGTCGGCCTTCGCCAGCGCGTCGGCGCCGAGGGACGGGGTGGAGGGCTCCGGCGGCCGGCCGGGCGCGCGCTGCAGCAGGTCGTCGCGGCCGGCGTACCGGGCCCACTCACGCTGGAGGCCCGCGCCGAGGACGGGGAGCAGCACCTCGACACCGCGGGCGTCGAGCGCGTCGAGCAGCGGCCCCGTGTCGAGCTCGGTCGGCCGGGCCGCGTACACGGCGACGCAGCGGGCGTCCTCGAGCACCGGGATCGTCTCGACGACCGCCACCAGCGCCTGCGCCGCCTCGGCCCGCCGTCGGGGGGACCGTGCCTGCCGAGCGGCCCGGAGCAGTGCCCGGAACTCGTCCTTCACCTCGGTCACCGTGCTGCCGTCGGACGCGTGGGGATACGGCTGGGCAGCGGTGCTCATGGCCCCAGTCTCGCAAACTCGTACGGGCCCCGGTAGGACCAAAGGGTGGAGCGGCGCCCCGTCGGGCGGTCCCGCCGGCGCCCGCGCTGGTGGCGCGCGGCGCTGCGTGCGCGCCCGGGACCGGCCGCCGGGCAGAATGCCGACATGAGATCCGTCCAGGACCAGCTGGCGGCGGTGCTGGCCGCGGTCGGTCCCGTCGCCCCGCTCGACGTGGTGCTCTCCGACGCGGCGGGCTGCATCCTCGCCGAGGACGTGATGGCCCCCGCGGACGTCCCGCCGCTGCCGGTCGCGGCGCGTGACGGGTACGCGGTGGCGACCGCGGACCTGCGGGGACAGGGCCCGGGCGCCGCGGTCGTCCTGCCCGTCGCGCACGACGTGCTGGCCGGCGACCCCGCCGCCCTGCGGCTCGCACCGGGCCAGGCCGTCCGGATCGCGTCGGGCGGGCCCGTGCCCGCGGGCGCGGACGCGGTCGTCGCGGCCGAGGACACCGACCGGGGCGCGGTCCGCGTCACCCTGCACCGCACGCCGGTGCCGGGGGAGAACGTGCGGCCGGCCGGCGCCGACACCGAGCGCGGGTCGGTCGTGCTGGCGGCCGGGACCCGGCTCGCGGCCCGCCAGCTCGCGGTGGCGGCGGCCACGGGGCGCGGGCGGCTGCGGGTGCACCCGGCGCCGCGCGTGGTCCTGGTGTCCATCGGCTCGGAGCTGGCGGAGCCGGGTACCCCGCGCCGCGACGGCAGCGTGTACGAGTCGGCGGGGCACGCCCTCGAGGCGGCCGTCCGGGACACCGGCGCGACCCCGGTCCGCGTCGGCGTGGTCACGGACGACCGCGCGGTGCTGAGCGAGGCGCTCGAGGACCAGCTGGTCCGCGCGGATGTCGTCGTGACGACCGGCGGGCTGTCGGAGTCGCAGCACGACACGCTGTCCGACGTGCTCGCCCCGCTCGGCACGGTGCGGTTCGACCAGGTCGCGATGGCTCCGGGCTTCCGGCACGGGTTCGGCACGGTCGGGGACTCGGCGGTCGGTGGCGGCGGCGTGCCGCTGTTCGCGCTGCCGGGCCACCCGGTCGCCGCGCAGGTCGCCTTCGAGGTGTTCGTCCGCCCGGCGCTGCGCGCGATGGCCGGGCACACCGACCTGTTCCGCCCGTCCGTCGCCGCGCGCGCCGACGTGGGCTGGCCGTCGACCGCCGGCGTGCGGGAGTTCGTGCCCGCCGCCGTCGTCGGCTCGCCCTCGGAGGGCTACCGCGTCACGCCCGTCGGCGACCCCGCCGGCTGGTCGATCACCGCGCTCGCCCACGCCAACGCGCTCGCCGTGGTCGGGGAGCAGGACGCCGCCGTCGTCGCCGGGCAGGTCGTGCACTGCCTGGTGCTGGAGGGCTGATGTCGCGGGGCTGGCCCGCCGTGCTGGCGGAGGGCGACGTGCGTCTGCGTCCGCTGCGACGCTCGGACGAGGGCGCCTGGATGCGGCTGCGGGCGCAGAACGCCGCGTGGCTCGAGCCCTGGGACGCGACGTCCCCGGTGCCGGTGACCGGGCGCCGGCCGACGTTCGGGCAGTTCGTCCGGACGCTCGACAAGCAGGCGCGCTCCGGCACGTCGCTGCCGTTCGCCGTCGACCTCGCCGGCGAGCTGGTCGGGCAGCTGACGGTTTCCGGCATCACGTACGGCTCCCTGTACTCGGCGTCGATCGGCTACTGGGTGTCCCGGCACGTCGCCGGCCGCGGCATCACCCCGACGGCCGTCGCGCTCGCCACCGACCACTGCTTCACCGGCCTCGGGCTGCACCGCGTCGAGATCAACATCCGCCCCGAGAACCGCCCGTCGCTGCGCGTCGTGGAGAAGCTGGGCTTCCGGGACGAGGGCCTGCGCGAGCGGTATCTGCACATCCAGGGCGTGTGGTGCGACCACCGGACGTTCGCCCTCACCACCGAGGAGGTCCCCGGCGGGATGCTCGCGCGCTGGCGGGCGGTGCGGGCGCGCGGCGCCGCGTGAAGCGGCGCGGACCCGCGTCGCGCCCCGGTGTGGGAGGCTGGGCGCGGCGGACCGGAATCACACCCGTGTGATTTTCTCCCGGCACGCCGCTCGACACGCCGCGACGGGTCCGGGGGCACCGGCCGCACCGCCCCTACCGTCGTGGAGTGTACGAATTCGCCGGACCGGCCGCCCTCGTGGTGGTCGGCCTGTGGATCGCGTACCTGGTGCCGCACAAGCTGCGGCACCGGCAGCAGTTGCTCGAGTCGCGGACCGACGACCGGTTCTCCGACGCGTTGCGGGTGCTCGCCGTCACCGGGCCCGAGGGCTCGTCGCGGCGGCAGCGCGCGGACGTGGCCCGGAGCATCCGGCCGGACTGCGGCGCGGTGGACAAGCGAGTCGGGTTGCTCACTCCGGGCACCGGGACCCGGATCGCCGGAACGGACAGGGGAGGGACCGACGTGGACCGACCGCACGGGACCCAGGACAGGATCGGCGCCGACGCCGCCCGCCGTGCCGCGCAGCTGCATGCCGCTCACGCCGCCGCGACCGCGCGCCGCGGGGCAGCCGCCCGCCGACGCGGGCTGCTCGCCGGGCTGCTGCTCGTCGCCTCGGTGGCCGGCTGGGTGATCGCCGGCGTGAGCACGCTCGGCGTCGTCGCCGGCCTCGTGCCGACGGTGCTGCTGGGCGGGGTGCTCGGGCTCGGCCGCCACGCTGTCGTCCAGGGCCGGGCCGCCGAGGAGGAGTGGCAGCGCCGCATCACCGAGGCCACCGCGCCGCTGCGTGAGCGTGCGGCCCGGCCGGGCCGCAAGGGCGCCGAGGGGCGGGCCGTCCGCCCGTCGATCGAGGACACGCAGGCGATCACGCGGGTCCGCGCCGACCTGCCCGCCGCGGCCACCGCGCGGGTGCGCGACGGCGGCCGTGAGGGCGACACGTGGTCGCCGGTCGCCGTGCCGAAGCCGACCTACGCGCTCAAGGCGCCCGCACCGCGCCGGGAGCCCGTGCCGCTCGGCGAGGTCGAGGGCTCGACGCTCGCCGCGCCCGTCCGCCGGTCCGTCGCCGACCGCGCCGAGACGGCCGCGGCCGAGCCCGCCGCCGTCGCGTCGGCCGGCCCGGAGGTGGCCCCCGCCGAGGTCGTGACGGAGACCGTCGCCGAGCCCGCGGGGACGGCCGCTTCTGCTGCGACCGCCACGCCCGCCGGCGCGACGGCTCCGGCGACCGACGAGCCCACCGGCTCGATCGACCTCAACGCCGTCCTCGCCCGGCGACGGGCGGCCGGCGAGTAGCGTGTCGAGAGCACCCGCTCGTGGGTGCTAGGCTTGTCACCGCTTCAAGGGGCTGTGGCGCAGTTGGTAGCGCGTCTCGTTCGCAATGAGAAGGTCAGGGGTTCGAATCCCCTCAGCTCCACCGGATGCAAGGCCCGGGATCATCACGATCCCGGGCCTTCGTCGTTCCCGGTCCCGAGGTGCCCGGGGGACATCTCGGGGAACATGTCGCCGAACGTGGTGTGATCTTCGGGTGCGAGGCGATCCAGACGTGCTCCCCGTCCACGGCCGTGTTGCCCTTCAACTCGTCGAGGCCAGCGAACTCGCGGAGCTCTCGACGCTGTTCCTGCGTGCGCGGGCTCACTACGAGGACGAGCTAACGGTCCACTGGACATCGGTGGGCAGCACACGCGGCCTCATCCGGATGGCGGAGTTTGACCCCTGGCTCACGGCATGGCGCCAGTACGGTCCGAGGTCGCAGGACATCGAGGAACTTAGGAGGTGGCGGTACGTGCGACGCCCTGAACCGCAGATCGCGTACAGCTTCATCGCGTGCTCCGTCCGACAGGCCGCCGACCGGGTCGGAGTATCCGAGGCGACCCTGACCAAGGCGATCGACGATGGCTACCTCATCGCGCACCGGGCCGGCGACAAGGGCGGCAAGCGGATCATCCGCGCCGCTGATCTCGACGAGTGGGTGAAGTCGCTGCCCACCGAGCGCGTCGGGGAGCGGTGGAGTCACTGGGGTTGACCGTGCCGTCGGGGATCGATGACGGCCTCCGCCCACGTCGGCAGCGCGCCTCCGTTGTGCTGCCACGAGCCGACTGTCAGGTGGATCCCCAGGCGCCCGAGCAGGTTCTGCAAGACGGCATCACGTATCGCGCCTGTGCGCAGTCGGCCAGCTGGTAGCGCGTCGAGGTGAGAAGCGCGGGACAGGATGGACTGCCACTCCTCGAAGGCCGCAGCGTCGACTAGCCAACTGCGGCCTGCTCGCGCGCCAGGAAGGATCGCCTGCCGGATCCACCGCCGCACCGCTTCGGGCGGCACGTCGAGTTCTTGGGCGACGACCTCGGCGGGGACTGCGTTCTGCAGGTCGACGATCGGTTCTGGTGGTGGTTTGACCCGTCCCGGTCGCGGGGGCGGGAGGATCAGACGCCTCGGGTTGTCGGGCATCTCGACGGCCGCGTTGCCTCGCAGGCTGAGCCACAGGCCAAGTTCGTTCATGTCGAAGCGCCAACTACCACCGACGCGGTACGCCGGCACGTCCCCCGACGACGCTGCCTGGCTGAGCCAAGACGGGGTCACGGCGAGCAGGTGGGCGACTTCCTTCGTGGTCAAGAGGCGGTCCGCCATGCGTCCATGATCGCGCGCCGCCGCACGTCCTCGACGGGCACCCAGACTGCGCCGGTCATGACGCGCAGGTCGCCGATCCGGACGCGGACGAGGTGCCGGTCCCACTCGACAGCGACCGTGTCGAGTAGCTCCGTGCCAGTCTCCCAGCGCAGGGCGACGGTCACGGGCAGGGGGCGGTCGACGTCGTGGTGCACGCCTGGGGGGACCTCACGCTGGTTCAGCAGGCGCACCGCCGCCTGGATCCGGGACTGGCCGCCGGGGACGCGCTGCGTGAGGTTCACCGGGGGAGTGTCGCCCCGTGGTCCGACACGACGGCGCCACGGCGTGAGCGGGTCGGGGAAGCCGGTCGGCACATGCAGGGGGGGCGGTACCGACCGGCCCACGCGGACAGTACCGCCGATCGCGACCGGCCCGGGGCGGTTCCACTCGCAGGTGGAGCGGCGCCTCCGCGGCAACACCGACCGACACGACGGGCCAGGACCTTGGTCATGGGGTGGGAGCGGGCAGGCGCAGCTGGCCTGCCGCACGCCCGTGGCGTGGTCGAAGTTCACCCCGCGAGCCGTTGCAGTCAGACCGCCAACCCCAGAGGCTCACGGCCATGACTGAGCACGAGAACGCGGGTTCGCTTCCCCGCTTCACCGACATCGCGACCGAGACGCTCCGGTACGTCGAGATCGTCGTGCTCCACGAGCCCCGTCACGACGGCACCGACGTCGTGTGGACCCTGAGCCTGACCGACCGGGTTGGACGACCGCTCGGCCGCCAGACCGTCACCGTTCCCGCCGCATACGACTACCTCCCGCACCTCGCAGCAGAGCTGCGCCTGCACCTGGTCGGCCTGACCGTCCACGGCCACTGGTACCGCAGCCGGGACGGTCGCGCCGTCCGTCACTACGCGCGCGTCACCTCGGTGTCACAGAGCTGACCCCCGGGAACCCGGTGACGCGCGCTGCGTGAGGTTCACGGCGTCATTGTCCGTCCCGGGTCTGACGCGCCCCCGGGGGGCCACCACTCCTCGGGCGCCAGGCGGTACGGCGGCTGCGAGCTCGTCGAGCCGGGCTCTTCCCGATCCATCGCTCACCGGTTCCCAAGCACGCCCAGGTAAACCGGGATCACGGCAGCGAGGAGGGTTCCCGCGACCGACACCGCCGCCACCCATGCGTCCCGGTGCCTGCTGGCGCGGTCCGTGCGGACTCGTGCCCAGTTCGTCGGGTCCACGCGGACCCGGCCGTGACGGCGTGATGCCGGGTCACCGGTAGCCCCCTCCTCGCCCCATGCGGCGAGTCGGGCGAGGGCCTGCCAGCCGAACGCTGTGACCGCGAGCGCGGAGACGATCAGGAGAGCGACGTTCGGCCAGGTCGACCACGCGACGCCGGCCAGCAGAACCGCGAGCGCCACGATGGTGCCGACCTTCGTGAGCCGCACCGCCGCCCATCGCGGCATTCTCCGGCGCCCGCCCGTGAGGATCTGCTCGATGCGCTCGAGGAGCTTCTGCATCTCGGGATCGTTGCCGTCCGGGCCGCCGCCCTGCGTCAGTGACGTGGAGCCGACGTGGACCTCAGCGGGGTACTGGCTGCCGAGGTGAACGGCGATGTGCGCGTGTTCAGCAGAGGAGCTCGCGTATCCGAGGATCATGAACGAGCCGAGATCAGGGTCGGACGCGAACTCGAGGTTCTGGATGTCGGGGCCGTCCGCGGGCTCATGCCTGTCGTAGACCCGCCGCGCGCGTCTCACTCGTGTCACTGGGAATTTCGCTGCGATCGCGGCCCGGAGGTCGTCCACGTCACCGGCATTGATCCGATACGACGAGCTGACCGATGCTCCGAGTGCGTTGCTGCTCATCCCCTTGTCGCCAAGGAACCACTCCAGTGCCATGCGTGCACGGTATCGACCAGCGCCTGACGCCGCTGCTGGTTCCCCCGCGACGCTCGTGAGAAGTTGTCGGGCACGACGAAGCGCCCCCGCCCTCCCGGAGGAGGACGGGGGCGCTGTCGTGTTCAGGACCGTGCGCGGGGGAACTGGCGCCGCACGGCTGCTGCCTGGTCGGGGGTGAGGTGCCAGCGATGGTGTGCTTCGGATGGCGTGCGCGGGTACTCGGCCCGGAGCCAGTCTCGGATCGTCTTGCCCGGCACGCCGAGCTCGCGGGCCAGGTCCTCGGGAGTCTCGTCATCTGCCATGTCGGCAGGGTAGCGACCCACCGTCAGGCGGTGTGGCGTCCGCTGCCTACCTCCTGCGCGGGCGCCGGAGGTCAGTTGCCGTAGACACTTATCGGTTCGAGTGCGTGTGCCGATGCAGTAGGCAGGCGCGCCTGTCAGGGCGCGCATCGCGTGACTAGGAGCCCGTTCATGACCCAGCCGTACCAGCCGCAGCAGCCGCAGCCCGTGTACGTCCAGCAGCAGTACGTGCCCGTGCGTCCGATGAAGGAGACGGGCATCGCATACCTGTGGTTGCTGGCGAGCGTGTTCGGGATCTGCGGCCTGCAGCACTTCTACCTCGGCAAGACCGGCCGGGGCCTGTTGTGGCTGTTCACGCTCGGTCTGCTCGGGGTCGGCGTCCTCGTCGATCTGTTCACCCTGCCTGCCCAGACCCGGCAGGTGAACGCGCAGCGTGCCGTTGGTCTGCGCTGACCCAGACGAGTCGTGGGGGGCGTGCTGCAACTACCGCGTCGGTCGGTACGTGACCCCGAGGCCGCCGGCGATCAGGCCAGCGACACCCGAGATGACGCCAGCGGTTGCCGCGATCTGCTGCGCCTGCGGGTCGTCGAACCAGATCGGCGCGAGGCCCGTCGCCAGGAGGACCAGCGCGGAGACGCCGAGCAGGATGAAGTACGCGACCGTGCGGACGCGCGGGGGCACTGCGGGGGAATCGTCGACGAACGAGAGGTCACCCTCGATCGTGAGGCCGGTGGGGATGTCAGCGGAGTCAGGTGCGGCGTGAGTCATGGTGTCTCCTCAGGTGGTGAGGCCGTCGGGCCAGGGCGGGGGCGGAGGCTTCTTGCCGGTGCTGATGTGGTCGCGGAGCTTGTGGATGTAGTCGTCGCGCAGGCGCTCGCGCCGCTCGGACTCCTCGAGGCGTTCCTCGGTACGCTCCAGTCGGGTGGTGAGGTTCGCGATCGTCTGCGCGGGCGTCACCTCTCGTTGCGCGCCGCGGGCCAGGCGTTGCGCGATGACGGTTGCGGCGATCGCCAGGACGCCGGTGATGACGGCGGGCAGGGCGGGGTTGTTCATGCGGTGACCTCCGGGCCTGCGCTCCCGGGGTTCGTCATGCGGGCGGCGGCGCCGATCATGACGGCGACGGCGAGGTAGATGACGCCGAACACCCACTGCCGCGAGGGCTGGCCGGCGAACCAGGAGGTGCCCCAGCCCGCCAGGTAGGTGCTGCCCCACAGGGTGAGCATCCCGGCGAGCGAGCCGAACCCCCAGGCGTCGAGGTGGTCGCGTTGCGCGCCGGCGGCGGTGCGCCAGGCGCCACCGACAGCCAGGAGCATGGCCGCACCCCACAGGACCGCGTAGACAGGCAGCGGCACGACGCGGTCGAGCAGGTCCAGCCCCGAGGGCAGCACGGGGCCGTCGTCCACGCTGACGTAGGCGCCGGCGTGGACGGCCGCGATCGCGGCACCGGCGACCAGGACGCTGCCGCGGGGCCCGTTCAGGCGGCGGATGACCCGGTCGGGCATCAGGCCTTGCCGTCCAGCGCTCCCAGGACGCGCCGGACGGCGGCCTCGACGTCGGCCTGCACCTGCGAGGAGGTCAGGTCGCTGCCGTTTGCGGTGGCGTGGCGGGCCCACGCGAGGCGCACCTCGGTCTCCACGTCGTTCCAGGACGCGTAGTCGTGGGAGGGCCAGTTCTGCCGGAGGATCGCGGCTTCGGCGTCGGTGAGGGTGCCGGCGCCGCCGGAGTCGGTGACGTAGACCTGCTGCCGCTTGGTGGTGTCCCAGGGCAGGGGGGCGGAGATGATGCGCATGGTGGAGTCCTCCGGGGTGCGGGGCAGGGGGGTCGGGGCAGCGAGCTCGGGGACGGTAATGCCGCCGGAGGGGAGCGTGAGCTGGCGGGACACCAGGACGGCGCCGGGTCCACGGTTGATCTCGAAGTGCATCTCGTCCTTGCGGCCCGAGTAGTCCCCGCCCCAGCGCACGACCCCGCCGAGGTCGGCGAGGATGCGGCGGATGGCGGCGACCTGCGCCGTGGTGAACGTTCCGACCGCGCCGAGGGGGTGCTGCGTGGCGTTGAGGTCGATCGCAGTCCCCGAGGCGTGGTTCGAGTACGTGGTCGCGCCGCGGATCGCCCGGTAGGCGTGCCCCCACTCGTCGGCGCCGCGGTCGACGTCCTCGACCTCGGCGTCGAACCGGGTCACGAGGTAGGTGAAGATCTGCGCGACTTCGCCGACGCGCACCCGGCCGGCGATCTTGGGGATCGCGACGAGCCGGGGGTCGGTGCCGGACTCGATGACCGGCCAGCCGTTCTGCGAGGTCGCCATCAGCCCTCCTCGAGTGCGGTGATCGCCGTCAGCGGCAGGGCGTCGGCGAGGCGGACGTGGCCCATCCAGTTCAGGTGCAGGGCGTCGTACACGTAGGGCGACCAGGTCTGGACGCCGCCGGTCATGCCCTCGCCGATGACGGTGTCGGCGTCGAAGAACCGCCCGGTCGGGCCGAACAGGGTCCGCAGGCGGGTGTTGACGCGTTGGCGGCGGGGCTCGCGCTGCTCCCAGACCGCCTGGGAGAGCATCCCCCCGACCCGCATCGGCAGCACCGAGATCACGAGCAACGGCACACCCCACCGGGACCGGATCGTCTCGTCCAGGGTCTCGTAGGAGGCGAGCAGGTCCTCGAGCTCGGCGTCCGGGGTCACCGACACGTCCAGGTCGTTCGTGCCGGCGCACAGCATCACCAGGCCGGGCAGCTGCTGCGCGCGTTCGGCGGCGATCAGGTCCGTGACCGCGTAGGACTCGATCGCGGGGTGCGGGGAGGTCTTGGCGCGGCACAGGTGCATCTGCTGCCCGCCGATCGCGCGGTTGACGACCCGGGCCGGGCAGGCGGCCTCACCGACCAGGCGGGTACCGAACCGGGTCGGCCACGGCTGCCCCGGGCCGGGGTTCGTGCCCCACATCGAGGAGTTGGAGTCCCCGTACACCCGGATGGTGCCCATCAGGCACCGACCCAGGTGACGCGCATCTGCGTGCCGACCTTGCAGACCCCGGCGATCGGGTTGACCTGGGCGCCCAGGACGACGTTCGCGGCGCCGCCGGTGTGCACGTGGCGCAGGTGCTTGGACCGGGGGGTGTCGGGCGTGCCCGAGGTGCCGGCGAACGTGCCGACCTCGCGGTTCGTGCCGGGCAGCTCGGTGGACCCGAACATGACGCGGGCGAACGCCTGGTTGGAGCCGTTCGCCCAGGTGACGACGTCCAGGTCGATGGCGTACACCCCCGGTGGGGCTGACGCGGGCAGTGCCACGGTGAGCACGGCCGTCATGACGGTGGCGGGCAGGGGGACCTGCGCGGCGACCTCGCCCCACCAGGACAGCCCGGGTCCGGCGTCGGGCTGCCACCCGGCGGTCACACCGGTGTAGACCTCCACGATGCGGGTGTCGCCGCGGCGCACGACCAGGGGGTCGCTGGTGGTGGGGGTCCAGTCGATCGCGGTCAGGAGCGCGTCGCGTGCGGTGGCGTTGGGCACCGGGACGGCGATGCGCCCGCGCAGGGAGTTCGCGAGGTCGACCATGTCACCGGCCGGGTCGAACGGGTCGGACCCGGCCGGGACGAGGATGCCGGAGGCTGTGGTGGCCACGGGTGTTCCTTCCTGCCCGCTCAGCGGGTCCAGTCGAAGAGGAGTTGGCCGGAGGCGGGGTCCGCGCCCACGCCGAGCAGCCCGAGGTACGGGGACCCGGCGGTGCCGATGCCGCCGCCGGTGTCGGCGATGGCCTGCCCCCAGGCGGCGGGCAGGTCGACCCACCCCTGGTCGGCCGGCGGGTTCCAGCCCGGTGGGACGGTCACGTCGTGCGGGCCGGTGACCCGGGTGAAGTCCGCGCCGGGGCGCACGACGTCCCCGGTGCGGTAGAAGTGCGCGGGCAGGGTGTCGGCGAACATCCCGATGCGGGTGCGGGCCGGGACCCGGAACCGCAGGCGGGTGATGGTGCGCCCGGCCAGGGACCGGGCCTGGTCGCCGTACCACCAGCCGCCGCGGGAGTCCTGCGCGGCGAACGGGGCACCGCCCTGCACGACGTCGGCGGTGTCCGCCCACCCCCACGAGCCGGTGCGCCACGACCCGGACCCGACCGCGGAGACCAGCAGGGTGCCGGTGTCCGGGGCGCTCGGGGGTGCGACGGGCACCTCGGGCGCAGGGCGGGGGTCGGTGGCGATCGGGGCGAGCGCACCGGGCAGCAGCAGCGGGGGCGCCCCGCCCTGCCAGATCAGCCCCACGAGTGTCCCGATCGCCGGGGCGGTGCCGGCGTACCGGGCCTGCACCGCCCCGGTGGTCGTGGTGACGGGGATCAGCCCGGAGGACGCGGCCCCCGCGATCGTCCCGGAGACCGGGCGGGGTGCGGCGACCACCGGCCCGATGACGTGCGCGGTCCCGTCGACCAGCAGCACCTGCACCTTGTCGCCGTCGACGAGCACGGTCGCCGGCCACAGCGGGGTCACCCGCGAGCCGTCGTCAAGCACGACGACCCGGGCGCCGGCGGTGGTGGTGGTGACCGTGCCGGCGGACGCCCGGACGGCGACCTCAGCCACGTCGGCCCGCGACCCGGGCGGCCACGGCCTCCAGTGCTTCCACGGTGACCCGCACCGCCAGCGTCATCGACTTCGCCGGGACCGGCCCAGCCGAGGACATGCGCTTGCGCACGACCCGCCCGACCAGGGGCGCGTCCCCGTCGAGGGTCGCGGCCACCACGGTGACCGCGTCGTGCAGCTGGATGCCGGGGTGGGTCAGGCACACCACCGGCAGGTCGATCTGCCCCGAGGTCACCAGGGACGCCAGGATCGTCTCGGCGTCGCCCTGCACCCCACCGGGGGTCTGCGCGATCGACTTGTGGAACGCCGGCACCCGCCCGAACGGCTCGCCCACCCCCCACCGCAACGGGCCACCGGTCAGGTACGCGCGCCCGGCCAGCGGGGCACCGTCCCACGTCGTGCCGCGGGACGTCACGGCGTTGTAGATCGCCGCATCGGACAGTGCCCGCTCGACGTCGACGAGCGCCCCGTCGTCCCCGCCGTCGATCGTCCACACCGACTCCCCCAGCGCGGAGGGCAACACGTGCAAGGTGCCGTCACCGCCCATCCGGTACACCGCATCGACCTGCGTCAGCAGGTCCTGCACCGCGTCCCAGCGGCCCTCCCCGTACACCAGGGACACCGGCACCGGCCGGTCGAGCACCGCCTCGTCGACGACCACCGGCACGATGTCGTCCAGCAGGCGCGCGACCTCCGACAGGCACGTCGCACCCACCGGCGGCTGACCCTCGGCATCCAGACGGTCCAGCTCGTGCGGGATGCACGTCAGCTCGTCGGCCTGCAGGGTCACCGACCCCCCACCGGACACCCGCAGCACGTCGGTGCCCACCGCACGCACCCGCCACTGCTCGGCGGGCGCGGACCTACGCAGCCGCCACCAGTCCAGCGGCACCCGCAGCCCCGTGGTCGGCCCCGACGCAGCCCCCGACACCCACGCCAGCTGCGCCCGCGAACCCCCCGGCGCGAGCGCGTCACCCATGCCCCACGGCGCCAAGGCACCGTCGGGGTCCGCGACCACGACCGTGGCCTGCCCCTGCACCGCACGGTCCGCGTCCCAGTCCAGCGACCACGACGTGACATCCAGACCCGGGGCGACCAGCGCGCCACCACGCCACACATTCACCTCGAGCCGGTCCCCGGACGTCGTGCCCGTGATCTCCTCGGTCAGCAGGTCACCACCAGGCAGCATCGGGAAGCACCTCCCAGGAAAGTCGGGCACGGATACCGTGCGGGGCATGGATGACGGGCAGACGGTGATCGCGGTCGTTTCAGCGGTGATCGCTGCGCTCAGCGCCGGTCTGACGCTGTGGGTCCGCTGGCGGGACCGTGCTCAAGCCGACTGGGTTGCTATCGCCCAGGCCGAGACCAGGCGGCACGGGTACCGGCAGGTGTTCTTCATCCTGCGAAACTGCGGCGACGGCACCGCGTACCGGCTGCTCTTTGCGGGCGAGCACTGCGACGCGCGGTTCGTCGTTCGCGGTCTCCAGTCCGACGGCACGGAGGTCTCAGTCCCGCGAGGCCTCATCGCCCAACTGCCACCCGGGGCGGAGATCGAGGTCACCGCCAGGATGCTGATCGCCGACGCGGAACGGCTGGGTACCGAGGCTGGAGTGGTGAGCCTGCAGTGGCTGCGGACCCCCACACGGCACCGACGCACTCAGAGCGTGCGCGTCGATTTCCACACGCTCGAAGCCGGCGTCGACGGCACTGGGGGTTCGTTCCTCGTACTGCACGAGCCCTGGTGGGTCCGCCTCACGCCTGCCCGCACACGAGCCAGATGGCGGGCAGGACGGTGGCACCGAGTAGACACAGGGTGACGACGCCGCCGAGCGAGAACACGAACCAGTCGGGCAGTGGAGCCCAGCGGCCACCGAGCGCCCTGTCGATGAGCCTGACCGTGCAGGCGCGGGAAGCGGCCCCGAGTAGGGCGAGGAGCGCCCCGACCCACCACGTGGCTCCGATTACAGCCGGCGCCGCGACTATCGAACCGGCGACCAGAGCGAGCCACACGAGGAGGAGCGCCACCGCCACCACGAACGGATGCGAAGGGCCACGATGATCGACCATCAGGGCTCCTTCGCAGCACGGCCAGCGGCCGACGGGGTGGGATCCCTGAGCCAGTCCAGGTAGCTCGCGCCCGGTCGGGCGGCCTTGACCGCGTCGTAGGAGTACGTCGACCACAAGGCACGGACCTGGTCGTAGGTCCACCACGGCACCGCGATCCGCGGCGACGGGGCACGGACCTGCGTCACCTCGAACTGCCACTCGTTGTGCCCGAGTACGCCCTGGACCACGGCGGAGTCGTTCAGGTCCGGGGCGATGACGTGCGCGACCGGGTCGAGCGGGAGCTCGGCGGGCAGCCCGCGCATCACGACCGTGCCGGCCTCGTCGAACAGCTGCCGCAGAGACTTCGCGAACGCTCCCTGCTCGGCCGCGAGCGCCTGCAGGTGCAGGAGCACCCCGGACGGCGCCTGTCGGACGCCCAGCGACGCGACTGGGACCCGGGCGCCCTGCACCTGGACCACGTCCGCGGGCATCTTGCGGGCGATGTTGGCCGCCGACTGCGACAGTAGATGGATGGCGTCGCCACCGTGGTGCCAGGCCACCGCGATCGCCGTGCGCGGGTTCAGCGGGTCCTGCAACCACGCACTGGCCGACGGCACTGTGATCGCCGCGGTCGTGGAAGCCGGCACCGGCGGCGTGGCGCCGTCGAAGTACGAGACCGGCGAGGCCGTCGGGGCGGTCGGGCCGATGAACAGCGCCGCCTGGTCGAGGTCGACGGTGTCGCCCACGACCAGGCCAACGGTCGCCTCCCCGTAGGTCTGCACGAGCGGGAGGACGTGGGTTGCGGTGCTGGTGTCGGGAAGCCGCCCGACGGCCTCGATCACCCGCTCCTCGCCCGGATGGAAGGTCACGTAGCCGGAATCCGGCCCGTTGCCGCCGGCGGCGGAGGCCCAGGCCGTACCGCTCCACGTGTACGCGCCGAAGTAGATGCGGGCACGGATCGGCTTCGTCATCGGGTTCCGCACCCGGATACGGGCGGCCATCTGGGTCCCCGCCGTTGCGGCGTATCGCGCGTCGGCGCCCGTCCCCGGACGCACCGGGTAGGCCTGAGCCGCTCCGCTCGCATCGGTCACGGTCATGCGGAGGCGCCCGTCGGCGATCGCGACCGTGCAGCGCGTGACGACCCAGCCCGACACCGACACCGGATTCGGGTTCGTGATCAGGTTCGTCCGGGTGACGACCCCAGCGCGGGTCTCCGTGGACGCCGACGCGTTCGCCGCCCCCGACCACGCGTACACCGCCGCCGGCGCCAGCGCGGCGTCCGTGACGACCCGGTACGTCGCCTCCACGTTCAGCGGCGGCACGAAGTCCCGGAAGAACGCCGCACCCGTCACCGACTCACGGACCGCGCCACGCACCAGCTCCCACGACACACCATCGGTCGACCGCTCGACCGTCACCACCGACGACGACCCCGACGGCAGACCCGTCACGGTCACACCGACCTGCGGCGCACCCCCGTCGGGCAGCACCTTCACGGACAGACCCATCAGTGGATCACCCTCCTGGTAGAGCGCCGACCGTCCGCGTCGCGCTCGGCGGCAGAGAGAGTGAGCGCGGACACGTCGCGCGCCCCGGCCAGAACGGTCTGCCCGATGCGGTCGGCCAGGTAGTCGAGGTCGGCGCGGGTCAGGCCCGCCGGCACGGCGAGCGGCGCTGCCGAAGGGCTGATCGACCCAGCCGCGTTCAGTTGCGTACCGACCGGCACCACGACCCGACCAAGGCGAGCCGCTGTCTCGTCCAGCAACGCCAGCGACCGAGCGGAGTGCTCAATCGGGATGTACGCCTCGTCCCCGCGGGGGCGGTCACCTACGACCCGCCACGTGTTCGCCGGGACCATCTGCGCGACCGCGGCCATCGGCGTGAGTTTCTGCCGCAGCCCGCCGGACCGGTAGAACTCGAGCACGTCGCCCTGGGCCTCGAACTTCGCGCCCGTTGCGGTGACGTACACCGGGTTGCCGGATGCGGAGACCTCGGCCGTGAGTCGGATGACCTTGCCCTGGTTCCGGGCGATGAAGTTGTCCACCTGCGTCTGCGCGGCCTCGGTGTAGGCGTTGAACGTCGTGTCGACCTTCCCCGGCACGGCGCCGTAGGCCGCGGCGAGAGCCTCGGCCTGACCCTGGGTGAGGCCCATCTGCTGCAACTGGTTGATCAGGGCCAGGCGACCCTCCTCGTACCGCTGGGACAGCACCGCCTGCCCTTCGCCCGCGCGCACGCCCGCGGACGTCTGCGCGTCCATGCCGGTCACCACGGCGCGCAGCTGCTCGTCGAGAACGCGGCCCGACTCGGACGCGGTGAGGTTCGCCAGGTCCACCCCGGCGAGGTTCAGCTTCGCCCCGTCGGCGGCGTACCCGACACCGTCGAGGTCGCCCGCGAGAGCCACCGCCGCGTCGTGCACGCGGGCGTCGGCGAGGAATCCGTCGCCGAACGTGTTCAGCCGGTCCTGCGCGGGCTTGAGCCCCTGCTCGATCAGCTTCTCGCGGATGGTGTCGGCTGCCGTGCCGGTGGTCTCGTCGAAGCCCCGCATCGACTCGGCGGCGTCACGCATGGACTGCTCGGCATCGCCGACGTCGATGCCCGGGATGTTGTCGATCCCGTTCAGCACCGCGGCCAGGCCATCGACCAGCTCGGCCAGCGGGCCGGAGACGAAGCTCCCCACCGCCTCAGTGGAGACCGCGACCCCCTCGACGAACGCGATGCCGAACTCGATCGCGCCGTTCGCCATCCCGAGCATGAACTCCAGCACGCCGGCGCGGTTCTCGGTCACGAAGTCTGCGAGCTCGCCGAGCGGCTCACCGAAGGCGGCCGCGAGCGCGCCCTTGATGCCCTCGGCGGCGACGTCGATGTTCCGCTGAGCCTGCTCGAGCTTCGTGGCGTCGTTGTCGGACAGGGTGTCGAACATCGCCTGAGCGGCGCCTGTGACCCCGTTGAGCTGGTCAACCGCGGTCGTGAGGTCCATCGCGAACAGCGCGGCGCCGAGGTCCTCAGCCTGGGTGCCGAACAGCCCGACGGCGGCCGCGTTGCGCGCGACCGGGTCCTCCATCTCGCGCAGCCCGGCGAGGACCTGGTCGAGGCCCTCGCGCGCGCCAGATCCCCCGGCGGCGATCTTCGCGGTCATGTCCGCGGCATCCAGGCCGAGCGTGCGGAACGCGGCAGCGGACGCATCGCTGCCGTCAGTCGCTCGGATCTGGAACTCCTTGAGCGCATCCGCAGCGAGGTCGCTGTTGCGTGCACCGGCCTCGAGGCCCTGGTTGATCAGTCCGAGCGCCTCGGGCCCGGACAGACCGAGACGCGCGAACAGCGCGGGGTACTCGGTGAACGTGTCGAGCAGGTCCTCGCTGGCGTTGACGCCCTCGCGAGCACCGGTGGCGAGGAGGTCGAAGGCCTCGTCGGCGGACTTCGCCAGGCCGGTGCGCAGCAGTTGGGTGACGGCCACCGACACCGGGCGGACGTCCTCCTCGAGCACGTCCGAGATCCCGGCGAGCGACGACACGACCTTCTGCGCGTCCCGGGACGTCGCATCCGGGTCGAGAAGCCCCTGCTGCAGCGCGATCCGCGCGGTGTCCATGTTGGCCTCGATTGAGTCCCCGAACACGTTCGCGTAGGCCTCGCCGGACGCGCGGGCGATCCGGGCCGCGGACACCTCGTCGATCCCCGTGAGCGCCTGCAGGCGGTCCTGCCGCACCTCGACCTGGAGGCCGTCGTTGATGCCGCCGACCACGACCTTCCCGATCGCGGTGGCGGCCAGGATGATCCCGCCCGCCACCGGGATGGCCGTCAGCGCGGACTCGAGCGTGTCGCTGATCTCGCCACCGACGGCCTTGCCGACGAGCTCGCCAGCGCCGCGGGTCGCCCCGTCGAGGTTGTCGGCAAGGCCCTTGCCTGCACGGCGTCCCGCCTCATCACCCTCGGCCCCTGCCGTCGCGGGCAGGGTCTTAAGGGCCGCCTCTGCGGCGGAGGTGTCGGCGTCGACCTCCATCGTCTCCTTCGCCGCGACAAGAGCGTCGCGACGGCGGGTGATCTGCTGGAGCGCGGACTCGGCGCGCTTGATGTCGGCCGTGACCTCCATCGTGGACTCGACGGACCGCAGGTAGTCGAGACGCTCCTGCACCTTCCCGAGACCGGTCTCAGCGCGCTCGATGTTCGCGTCGACCGTCGCCATCGTCTTCGCCGAGACGATCTTCTTCGCCTCAGCCTCGACACGGTCCATCGCCGCCACGGCGCCAGAGGCGTCGCCGTCGACCGTCTGCTTGACCGGCTTCTTCTCGATCCTCTTGGCGCGGTCCTCGACCTTCTTCGCCGCGTCGTCAACCGGCTTGGTGTTCGCCGTGAAGAGGACCTCCAGGGAGGTCACGACCTGGTTGCTCACGTGACACTCACCTCCTGGAGCGGGGCCACACGGGCACCCTTCCTCTTGTTGCAGGTCAGGCACGCGAGCACGGCGTTGTCCATGCGGTGAAGGCCGCCCAGGGAGACCGGGATCACGTGGTCGAGAGTGGGGTAGGTGGGCCCGCACACCCATCGCCTCGCGCCGTCGCGGGCCAAGACGTAGCGTCCGTCGCTCGCGTCGCAGAGCACGTCGCAGTAGGAGCAACTCATGCCGTCGCGAGCGGCGACCGCATGCCAGCTGACTCCGACCTCAACCGAGCGGGCACCGCGGCGGCGAGCGCGGTACCGGGCGGAAGCCTCGTTGACCTTCTCCTGGTTCGCCTGGCGATAGCGGCGCCTGCGGTCCCTGAACGGCTCAGGATCCGCCTCGCGGCGAGCTCGCTCCTGCTCGAGCAGGTGCTGTCTATTCGCCTCGTAGTAGGACTTGGCGTACTCGGCCAGCTCCGGCTTGAGAGTCGCCCTCCGCGCCTTCTGCCGCTCGAGGATGCTCTCGCGGTTCGCCTGGTAGGCCTCTCGCTGAATCCGGGCCGCGCGCTCCGGGTTCCGCGCTCGGTGCCGGCGCGTGGCCTCCCTGCGCGCGGCTCGATGACACGCTCGGCATCGGGCGCCCTCCCGCTCCACCTCAGGCGTCTCGCGCCCGCACGTGGTGCAGAGGAAGGTGCCCGACACGCGATCACCCCTTCTGGATGGTGAGGACCCGTCGGAGCCGGGATTCGGGCATGTCGAGGAGGGCGAAGAGCATGGTCCGGACCCCGGGCCAGGGGCGGTCGAGCACGGCCGGGTCGTACAGGTCGACGCCGAAGTGCTGGGCAAGGTCAGCCACGACGACCCGCCAGTTGGTGACGATCGCCAGCAGCGAGCCGTCGACCGCCGGGGCCTTGGCCTCGGCCGCGACCTGTGCGGGCCGCATCGACTCGGGGACGGGGCGGTAGTCCTGGTACCAGCCGTCTCCGTCAGGCTCACCGATGCCGTAGGGCGCCCAGTCCTCGGCGGTGATCAGCCTTTTGGGGCGTCCGGCTCACCGGCCCCCTCGGTGGCGGCCGGCGCCCACAGCAGCTTGGCGAGTGCGTCCGCGTAGGCCTTGCCGCGCGCCCAGTAGAAGACCGCGTAGTAGGCCATCCGGTCCACGACGACCTGCGGTGTGCCGGCGGCGGCGAGCTGGTCGTACACGGGGCCGAGGGCAGGATGCTCGTCGCTCCCGATGTCGTCGAGCACGGTCTGCACCTCGGGCGGGACCTCGCCCTTGACCAGGCCGAGGTTGACCTCGGCGCGCACCGCGGCGGCGAGTACCTGGCGCATCGCCCGGACGCTCGGGGGAGGCACCGTGTAGGTGCGCCCCCCGAGCGTCAGGGTGAGCCCGTCGACCGCAGCCCACTCCTCGAAGTCGACAGCGGGCATCGGCTCAGACCGTGCGCGTGTACGCGACGGCGTTCGACTCGCCGCCGGGGGTGGTGACCGTGACGTTCACCGAGCCCGCGGACCCCGTCGGCAGCGACGCGATGATCGTCGCGCCGTTCGCCACCACGAAGTCGGTGGCCGGGGTCGCGCCGAACTCGACGGCCGTCGCGCCGAGGAACCCGGTCCCGGTGAGCGTCACCAGGTCACCGGCGCCCTCGCCCTCGGGGGTGATCGACGCCAGGACGGGCTCGGTGACGTCCCACCCGGCGAACGGGTTGGCGATCGACGCGAACGGCCCCTGGCCGGTGAGGGTCACGTTGAACACCTCGATCTCGGAGTTGCCGGTGTTCTGCCGCGTCATCTCGACCCGGCAGAAGGCCTGCCCGGCGTCGGTGGGGTTCGGGGTACCGACCTCGGGCTTGTGGTACCAGCGGATGTCGACCACGGCTCCGTCGAGCGTGGCCTTCGCCGCGGCCAGGAGCGCCTCGACCTCCGGGAGGTACAGGCCCGAGCTCAGCGACCGGTTGCCCTGGACGGTGAAGCTCGTCGCGAACGACCGGGCCGTGACCGCCTCGTTCGTCGCACCCAGGTCGTCGTACGTCGCCTGGTCCTGCGTGGTCGCCGGGTAGGTCGGCGCCCACGCGCTGATCCGCCGGATCGGCTGGTACGACGGCGCCCCCGCGGTGCCGAGGTTGATGTCCAGCCCGTACTCGAACGACTTGCCGAGCGTGGTGCCGGCGGGAAGGGGAACGACGCTCATGACTGCTCCTCGGTGTTGTTGGCGTCAGGTGTGTCCAGCGGCACCGAGTCGGGGCCGTAGGCGGTCGCCGGGAGTTCCGGCAGGGGGCCGGGTTCGCCGGCGATGGACCACGTCTCGGCGAGCAGAGCGCCGGTGGGTGGGGTCGTTGGAGGGACCTCGATCGGGGCGCCCGTGCGTCTCGCGGTCTCGCGGAGGAGCTCCTCGGATCGGGCCCGCACGGCGCGCGAGTTCGGGATGTAGACCTCACCCTTCGGCGCGGGCATCCCGGCCTCGCGGTAGCGGTCAGCGGTCGACTTCATGTCCCCACCTCCGGGTTGTCCAGGAAGACGCGGTAGTTCTCCGACCGCTCCTCGCGGCCGTTCGTGTCCGCACCCAGGGGGCCGAACGTGCTGCGCTGGACCCAGGAGATGCCCCTGACGCGGCACCGGCCCTGGAGCAGGGCGAAGGCGAAGCCGGCGATCCGGTCGGCGTCGTCCAGGTCGTTGCGCGCGCCGCGAATCCGCAGCTGCGCATCCCGCACCGGCTCGTAGACCCGCGGGTCATCGCCGCCGTACACCCGCACGCCGATCGCCCGGTCCGGGGTCTCGGGGAGGTCGCCGTAGAAGACGCCGACCATCCCGGCGGGCGTCCCGGTCGTCGTCGACCAGTGCCACCCCGGGACTTCACCGAGCATCTCGCACAGCGCGAGCGTCAGCGCCGCGTCGTCCATCATCGGAGCCTCGCGATGACGCCGGAGACGATGTCTGCCTCGACGCCCACCTCGTCCACAGCGCGCTCGAGGTACTTCGCCTCGCCGACGTCGTGCTCGTAGTCCAGGCGCTCGTGTTGGAGCCAAGCGATCGGGTCACGGAAAACCACGCGCACGGTCACGTCGTCGACGAGCACCCGGCCGGATCGCTGCAGCGTGCCGAACTCCTTCGGCGCCTTCCGCTTCGCGACCTTGAGGACGTCCTTCGCGGTGTCGCGCAGTGCCTCGCGGGCGGCCTTCTCGAGCTCGGTCAGCTTCGCGTTGTTCTGCTTGACCACGGTGACCTCCGACACTCAGAGCGGTACGGTCGCGACATGACCGAGAAGACACGGCGACCTACCGCGCGGCTCGTACTTGGCGCGTGGATCGCGCTACCGCTCGGGGTGGCCCTCCTCATCGGCGCCGACGCCGCCAACACGGGCGGCCTGGCGTCGGTCATGGCGCCGGCAGGGTGGATAGCCATCGCAGCCGGCATCGGCTTGGCGGGGTGGGCATCCGTGCGCAAGGCGCGAAACGCCGATCTGGGCCGCTAGTCGCTACTCCAGCCTCAGCAGCAGGTGCGCGTCGAGCGGCGGGTCGTGCGGGTTCACGGCCGCGCTGAGCACCCGGGCCTCACGCTGGTAGGGCTGCCCCGGCCACACCGTGACCAGGGAGCCCAGCGGGACGTGCTCCGGCAGGGCGAGGGTGACCCGGGTGGACGAGACGACCTCGCGGCCGTCGGCGTCCCGCACGAGCGTCTGCTCGTCGATGACCTCGGCAGCGAGCGTGCGGGGCGGCCCGTAGGTCGAGCCCATGCCACCCCCGCCGGTCCGATTCCGAACACTGACGGCGTGGGGGTAGAAGAACGCGCCCCATGTCACGGGTACTCCTCCGGCGGCCAGATGCGGCACGCGACCGTCGAGACGGGGAAGTGCCCGATGGGCGCGCCTGCCGCCGCGACTGTGCTGCACAGCGCCCGCAGAGAGGAGCGGTCGTCCGTGGTGAACGCGGACGAGAAGTCGGCCCACGTGACGCTGGTGCCGTTGCGGGACTGCGACCGCATCCGCCCCGTGCCGGCGGGCGGGAGCTCGGTCGCGACACCCTTGAGGATCGCGATCGCGTCCTTCCGGAGCTCGCCGGTCAGGGAGTCGAGACAGGGGGCGATGGAGCGCGCCGCGGCGATCAGACGCCGCGCCACGTCCTCGTCCAGGCCGGGAAGGTCGGTCGGTCCGATCATCTCCACCGCCCCCTCTCGTCACTCGCTGGCAGGTGCGTCGACGAGCGCCTTCACGGCGTCGACGTCGGCGTCCTCGGGGACCTCACGGCCCAGGGCCTGCGCGTACTCGACCCACTTCGCGAGACCCGCGTTGCCGCGGGGTCGCTTAGGGGACTCGTCGCTGTCGCCATTGGCCTCGTCGCCGTCACCGTCACCGTTCTCGCCGGTGTCGCCCGGCTCGGACTCGGCGACGGTCTCGATGAGGCCGTTCGCGAGCAGGTGCTCGAGGACGTCCTCCGCGACACCCCCGGGCAAGACCGCACCCCGCTCGAGGAAGAACGCCCGACCCCCCGCGATGACCTGCACCGCGGGGCTCGTCACGACGTGGCCGGCCATCACAGGCCCGTGCCGGTGATCTTGACGGCGGCCCCGGGGTTCACCACGATCGGCACGTCGGGCTTGCGGACCTGGATCCGGGTGGCGTCGTTCTTCTCGCGGAAGCGAGCGACCTCCACGTTCGAGCCGTTGTTGGCGGCGATCGAGCCGAGCGAGATGTACTCGGGCGAGGGGATGTCCTCGTGGCCGATGCCACCGAGCCGGTCGGCGTCCACGACGAGCGGGACCCAGCCGGCGGGCAGGTCGGGCGAGCTGACCCAGTCGACCCCGAGGATGTTCGGGAACGAGCCCGCGAGGATCGGGTTCCCGGCCTCGCGCGGCAGGAGCGGGAGCAGCACCGGTGCGGCCGCGGCCCACTGCGTGTCCGTCAGGACGACGCTCGTGGCGCGGTAGCCCTTCTGCTTGCCCTTGATCGCGGCCTTGGCGGCCTCGACGTTCGCCACGATCGTGGCCGCGCTGGTCCACGCACCGCCGGCGGTCGTCCCGGTCACAGCCGAGACGATCGCCGAGATCGAGGCGGCGTCGAACTGCGAGATCAGGTCGTAGGCGAGCATCTGGATGGCGCGCTCGATCGGGTCCATCCGCGTGCGACCGACCTGCTCGTCCGCGATCTCGGTGCCGAGGCCCTTCTTGAGGGCCGCGACGAGGACCGCGACGTCCTGCGGGAGCGCGGTGAGCGGGTACTCGCCGCCCGGGGCGACGGTCTCGGCCTGGGAGCCGGAGGAGATCGCCTCGTCCGGGGTGTACGCGACCGCGCCACCGACCATCGTGTACTTGCCCCGGAGCAGGTAGTGCGCGAGGAAGTTGTGGTCGGCGAGGATCTCGGCGAAGCGCCGCGCGATCAGCGTCGGGGAGGCCAGGAAGGCCAGCGCCTGAGCGACGCTCACGTTGGTGAGCGTCGAGGCGGGGATCGGGTAGTTCAGCATGAGAGTCCCTTCCTCAGGCTCGGACGATCTGGACGAGCTGGTCCGCCGCGGTCGCGGCGTTCAGCGAGAGGCCGAGCACGCGGCCTGTGGTGGCCGTCTGGGCCTTGCCGGCGGCGGCGGCCTCGACGTTGACGCCCGCCGCGATGGCAGCGGCCGCGACGACGGTGTCCACCGCGCTGGCCAGGTGCACGATGACCTGGTCGCCAATGGCGGCGTCGTGACCGGCGGTGCCGATCGCCTTCGTGGAGGCGGCGCCGGCGGTGCCGACCTGGCGGTTGCCGGTGACCTCGACGGCGCGGCCGCCGGTGATCGCGGTCGTCGCGGTGAACGAGACGGCCTGGCCGGGCTTGAACAGGGGCAGGTGGTCGGCCATGGTCAGGCTCCCTTCGGGGTTCCGTAGATCGAGCCGTACAGCGCGTCGTCGGAGGTGGCCTCCGGGCCGGACTCGCCGATCTCGGCGACCGGGACGGTGTTCTTCGGCATGGACTCGAGCAGCGCCTTCGTGCCGTCCTCGTCCTTGTCGAGCTGGGCGCGCCACGCGTCGCGGGACGCCGGGGCGATCCGGCCGTCCTTGAGCGCCGACGTGACGATGCCGTCACGCCGCTGCGCGTCGAGCGTCTCCGCGGCCTTGCGGCCCGCGGCGGCGTCCGCGACGAGCTGCTCGTGCACGGCCTTGTCGAGGACGAGTGCGCTGTCGGGGAGGGTGGCGACCGTGGCCGCCTTGGGCTCGGTCTGCTCGGAGAGCGCCTCGTCGAGAGCCGCGATCAGCGTCTCCTCCGACGCCGTGGCGTCGGTCACGCCGAGCCGCTCCCGGAGCGTTGCCTTGAAGTCGTCGCTCACGACGGACTCCTTCCGGTTGGTGTTGCCCGGCTCGGACGAGACCGGGGGCATGGGGGTGCGGCTGTACGCCGCGATCTGGGTGAGGAAGGCGGAGTCGTCGACGTCGTCGTCTAGCGGGACCACGACGATCTCCGGGTCCTCGCCGACGGTCTCGGCCTCGCCCGCGTCGGGCACGACGGCCACGCGATCGGCCAGGCCCAGCTCAACAGCCTCGGCCGCGGTGAGCCACGTCTCCCCAGCGAGCAGCGCCGCCCAGTCGGCGTCGCCGGCCTTCGCCTGGTAGATCTCGGTGATCGCCGCCTCGAAGCTGTCGAGGGTGTCAGCGGCCTTGCGCATCTCGACCGCGTTGCCCCAGACGATCGTGGACGGCGAGTGGATCATCATCTGCGTCCCGGGCGACATCACGGTCTCGTCGCACCCGGCCGCGATGACCGAGGCGGCCGATGCCGCCATGCCGTCGACGACAGCGGTCACCCCCGCCTTGTGTGCTCGCAGCATGTTCAGGATCGCCACCGCCTCGGTGACCTCACCGCCGGGAGAGTTGATCCGGAGGAGCACCTGCGTCACCGACTCCGGCAGAGCGTCGAGCACCTGACCGACGTCCTTGGTCGAGATCCCCCAGTACCCGCCGTACGAGTCGATCGGCCCGTACATGCGGATCGTCGCGACCGTGCCCTCGCCGACGGGGGCCGGGGTCGTGATCGCGTCGAAGAACTCCGCCTTCGTCTTCGGCAGCGGCTTGCTGCCCCAGAAGCGATTCGCCCGCTTGGCGTCGGTCATGCTGCCTCCTCGGTTCCTGCGGCGGCACGCGCCACGGCGTCGTCCTTCGGGGGCAGCTTGAAGCGCTGCCTCAGGTACTCCTCGGTCGCGCGGTCGGTGCGGATCGCGCCGCAGTCCACGAGCGCCTTGACGGCCTCGGCAGTGATCGGCTGCTCCTCGCCGATCGTCGCCGGGACCAGCCGCGGCGCCGGCTCGGTCGGTCCGAAGTTCACGTCCACCAAGTCCTCGACGACGTGCGCCTGGCAGGTGTTCGCGATGTGCAGCGCCACCGCGTTCAGTGACCCCACGAAGAACTCCGCGAACGTCGACCCGAGCGCCCACGACCCCGTCTCGGACCCGAGGTTCAGGAAGTGCGCCAGGACCGCGCGCGCGATCTGCTCGTCGTGGTACCGGATCGGCTTGTCGGTGTCCGCCCGGTTGCCGGTCACGCCCATGAGCGTGAACTCGGCCTCGGCGGGGATCGACGCTCCCGCGTCCTGCCCCGCCCGGGTCGCCTTCGCCAGGGTCAGGCCGTCCTTCTTCTGCGTCTCGACCCAGGCCAACGCCTCCGCCTCGGACAGGTTCTCGGGCACCGGGGCGCCCTTGTAGACGGGGATGCCCAGGCTGTTGCGCTCGACCCCGACGGCCTGCGCGCGCAGCGTCCGGTCCTTGAGCAGCCAGTTCTTGTAGGCCGTGCGCAGCAGCGACGTCCCTACCCAGTTCGCGCCCTCGCGCTCGTTCACGTACACCACAAGGCGGTCGACCGGGATGCGCGGCATCCGACCGGTCGTACCCCACTGCTCGACCGCGACCAGGCCACCATCTGCGGCGACGTCCCACTTCGCGATCGTCCTCGGCGGACGCCACGCGAGCTTCCGCAGCCGGACCCTGCCGTCGTCGTCGACCCGGTACACCTGCTCGAACACGCTGTGCCCGAACACGAGCTCGAGCAGCGCGAGGCGCAGGTGCTCGTCGAAGTCGAACCGGTCCCGGGTGCGCGTCGGCGCCGAGTGGTCGCGGCCCTTCACGGGCAGTCCGAACGAGTCGGCCACCAGGTCCACGACCTCGTCGCGGGCGCCAGCCGGGTCGATCATCCACGTCGTCCGGCGGATCGGGAACGTCACCGCCCGCAGCACCGACCCCACCTGGGCGTCCTCGCGACGCATCTTGTCGAACACCTCGACCGACTTCGGCCAGACCAGCGCCGGGTTCGTCTCGCCCGTGTCGTCCGCCAGGGCAGTCCACCCCGGAAGGGCCCCGCTCTGGTAGCCGATCTCGGCCATGCGGACCCCCCTAGAACGATGCGGTGAGGAGGCTCTCCTCGGATGGACCAGTCGACTCGCCGTCAAGCACCGCAGCGCGCGGCGTCGGAGGAGCGGGCTTCTTCGGCTCGGGCTTGAGGTTCTCGAGGGCGTACAGCGCCCAGGTCATCGCGCACACCCCGGCGACATCCACGGGCTTGGACGCCTCGCGCGACCAGAGGCGGTTCTCGGCGTACTTCGTCGCCAGACCGCCCTCGATCGCGAGGTCGACGTCGGGCTGCTCGGTCAGGACCAGCGTCCGGTCGCGCACTACGTGGTCGTGCATCTGGCCCGTCGCGATCGCGCACGTCGGCCGGTCCATCTGGTGCACCGTCAGCAGCGGCTTCCCGTCGTCGCCGACGAGCGCCTCGAGCAGCGGGATCAGCTCGACCGACGGGCAGCCCTGCGCCTGGACCGCGACCTCACGCTGCCCCGACTCCTCAGCCAGTTCGCGCAGGTACTCGACCGCCCACACGATGCCCGCGCGCTTCGTGCGCACGATGACGAACGAGCGTCCGTCCTCGGTCTTCACCGCAGCCGCGACCCACGTCGTCGACCGGTCCGCGGAGGTGTCCACCGACCAGACCGTGCGTGCACCCTTCGGGATGCGCAGATCGGCCGGCGAGACCTGCCGGGCCTTCCAGTCAGTCGGCTCGATGTACGGCTCGACGTTCTGCGTCACCCACTGACACAGAACCTCGATGCGCTCGACGCTCTTGTTCTTCGCCTCCGCCGCCGTCTGCATCAGCCCGTCGAGCGTCATGCCCGGCAGGTACCCAGCGGACGGGTTCGCCTGCGCGAACGCCTCCCGATCGTCGAGCGACGCGTCCGGCTTCGCCGACCACTCCGCCACGAACCACTGCGCACCCGGCTTCTCGACCGACTCGTGCGCGATCTGCCGGACGTCCTTGAGGACCACCGACCGGTACGTGCCCGCGTTCGAGAACGCCAGCAGCAGCGAGTCGAACATCGCCGTCGCCGACTTCTCGATCGCCGACCAGCCCTCGTAGTCGTACTGCTGCCGCAGCTCGTCGAGGATCAGCCGCGCCGAGGAGTACCCGCGGGCCCCGTCGAACGTCCGCGGCCGGTACACCGCGCCCTCGTGCGTGACGAGCTCGGTCTCACCGTTGACCATCCGCGGCATCCGCGTCGCCGCCTGCAGCAGCGGCACCCGGTCGTAGGCGATCCCGATCTTCGGGTCATCCGGCCCGCCCCACTGGCGAACCTGCGACCACGGCTTCATCGCGATGTCGAGCTTCTGCGCCGCACCCACGATCACGAAGTCCCGGGGGTTCACCTGCAGCGGCCACCGCACCGAGTCGATGTACAGGAAGAACGCCGCCAGGATCGCAGCCACCAGCGTCTTGCCGTTCTGCCGGGCGACGATCACCAGCGCCTTGCGGAACCGCAGCGTGCCGTCCGCGTTCAGCTCGAGCATGTGGATCAGGAGCCACCGCTCCCACGGGATCAGCTCCACCCCGAGCACAGCCGCGAACGCGATCGCCTCGAACCCACGCGACGTCGCAGGGCTCAGCGCACAGCCACACCCGCACGGCCCAGGCTCACCCTCCGCCAGCGGCCTCGTGAAGATCCGCGGCGTCGTGAACCCGTGCGTGATGACCGACACGCGCCGATCACCCCACCTCCGGAACCAGCGCCAGGCCCTTGCGCATCTCGGTCAACGCCTGCTGCGACGACGAGGCTGTCGACGCAGGCCCCGGCTTCGCCTTCTCCGCCGCCGGCGGCACAAGCTGCAGCGCGTCGAGGTACTTGAGGAACGACGGAAGCGACACGTTGTCGTTGGTCGGCACCTGAGGGCGCCCCTCGTTCTGGTTCGCGTCGTCGATCGCCCACTCCACGATCACGTCCCACGCGTCGATCTTCCGAGCGAGCGCACGGGCCGCCTCGATCGCCGCCGCGTCACGCACGGTCAGGTGCTTCGCGTCCGCAACCGCCTCCTCAAGGGCGTCGAGCAGCGGCGTGTGCATCTTCGTCATGACCCTCCTCGCGCGCGACCCCCCGGTCGGCAACCCCGGGGAGAGAGGACGGCTCCCCCTGGCGGTCGGCCCCCCCGATGGTCCGGGCTGGATTTTCTGGCGGTCTCGGGCTCAGAGTCGGCCGAGGAGCCACCGAAGCGCAGGCTCGAGCACGTCGGCCATGAGGATGCGCCCGACGTTGTGCATGGCGCGGTGCACGTCGCGGAGGTCGCTGATCGTGCGCGTCTCGTCGGGGCCGATCTGGTCGCACGTCTCGCACCCGCTCATGGTCACCACCACGCTTCGATCGCTTCTCCGAGCCCGGTTGAGGGTGCTCGGTTCCCGCGGTTCTGGTTGCAGAGCATGTGGCTGTGTCGCCAGTTGCTCGTGTCGTGCTGCAGCTCGGGGTGGGTCGACACGGGGTGGTAGTGGTCGAGGTTGTGGGAGTCGGGCGTGGTGTTGGGCTCGACGTCGTAGGCGATGCGCTGCTTGCAGAGCCAGCAGTTCGCGAGGTGACGCGTGGCCGGATCGGCGTCGAGGCGCTTCCCCTCGAGAAAGAACGCTGATCGCGCCGCCTTCATCGCTCGGGTGTCGGAGCGTGCGTTGCTCGCCATCGTCTGCCCTCGCTCCGGTGTCCCGGCTCTTGCCGTGCTCGAGGAACGCGAGCGTCGTTCCGCCCCGCTCGGGTGCGCGGTCTGGCACGCTGGTCGCGGTGCGATGGCGCATCCGGCGCCGCGCCAGATCGAAGGGTCAGGCCATGGCCACGAACAGGAACGTCGTGCCCAACTCCGAGGGCGGGTGGGACGTGACCGGCGCCGGCGAGCGGCGCTCGGCTCACGCCGACACGCAGGCGGAGGCGATCGCGCGGGCGAAGGAGATCGTTCACAACGCCGGGGGCGGCGAGGTCAGCATCCACGGGCGCGACGGCAAGGTCCGCGCGAAGGACACTGTCGACCCGGGCAACGACCCGCGGAACATCCCGGGCTGATCCGGCGCACAGTCATGGGACTCGAGTACACCGTGGTGCCCGTGCCCGTGTCCGGGCAGCTCGGCCGGCCAGAGAAGTTCGTCCGCGAGACGTCCGGGAAGCTCGGCGAGATGGCCGCTGATGGGTGGCATCTCGTGACGGTGGACCAGTTCTGGGCGTACATGGAACGCAAGACCGACGAGGACTAGGGCGCGTCTCCTAACCGCTTCAAGCAGAGGATGATTCGCGCGTAGGACGGTGGCTCCGCGGTAGGTCACGGCGTGCTTGTCGTAGCGGGTCGCGAGCCCTCGCCATTGCTTGAGGTGGGCGAAGGCGCGTTCGATGACGTTGCGGGCCTCGGTAGTCGACCGGGTCGAAGGCCGGTGGCCGGCCGCCGACCGCACCACGGCGCTTGCGGGTTGCTGACTTGGTCCGAGGGTTCGGGGATGACAGCGCCCATCCCGCGCGAGCGCAGCAGGGGCGCGGTGGGCGCGCGCGGAGTACGCCTTGTCCGCCCGCACCCGGTCCGGGCGGGTTCGGTCAGCTCCTGACCCACTGTGAGTCACTTTCACCCCTGGTTGCGGCCCCTGACCATCCTCCCCGGAGGCCGGGGCCGCTAACTTGGACTCGACCTGGAGGATGGCGATCCGGGTCGCCCACCACTGCGCCGGACCCAAGGGGGATGTTCGTGGCACTCAATGACCGACTCGGGCGCCGAGTCATTGCGCCGCTCGCTCTGAGTGCGGCGTTCATCGGCTTGTCGGCGTGTTCGGGGTCTGAACAGCGGCCTCCAGCTCCCGAGCCGAACGTCGCCGCGACGACCTCCGTGCCGTCGGCCAGCCCGACGGCAGCGTTCACGGTCCCGGCCGTTCCCTCTGAGGCTCTGCGCCTATCGAACGATCTGCCGCCAGAGCAACTCGTGCTGGCCACTCTTCAACTTCGTTCTGACTGGTTCACCGCAGGCGCCACCGACGCTACTGCACAAACGACCTACGATGCGTGGCGCAACTATTTTAACGGTGGGATAGAGGACTTCAAGTCTGAACTCGCTCGGCAGAACGCTGAATACTACGCCGCAGCGCTATTGCCCGACGAGTGGCGAGGCGATTCGTACGCCACGGCCATCTACGATGACATGGTCGCGCGGAATATGCAGTTCATCGAGAGCGCCATCGCGCGAGTGTCGGACGGAATGCCGATGATCGGATACCAGTTCACGGTTGACAGCGTTGTGCAGAACGAGTTCACTTCCGATGAAATCCGCTTGATCGAGTTTGACCTGCACGAAACATTCCTAAATAACCCAACACTGCCTGAACAAGACTCGCACGCCATCTATAGGTATAAGATTGAGGATGACGGAACCGCCCGTCTTCTGGAGATCCTCTACACGTAGGCCAGTCAATCGCTCCTGCGCGAGGTCGCTCCGGCGATGTCTAGGAGGGAATACGCGACCGACAGCTGCGCACATCGGCCCGCGGCCGTCTCGCCCGGCTGCTTCGACGTCCAGGGCGCGTTCCTGGTTCAAGTGGTCGTCCAGTGAGCCGCTAGAGATCGCGAGAGCACCCCGACGTGCTCGATCGATACGGCGTGCAGTGGATGGAGCCCCGCACGGCGGCCCCGGGGTGCATCGCCTATGAAGATGTCTTCCAAGTTGTGGCCGCCCCGTACGCCTGCCGACGCCGATTGGTGGCTCCACGACGATCGCCTGGACCGTGTCGAGGCTACGACGAAGGCCCGGCGCTCTCGGTGTCTCACCGTGTGCGTCGGGCCTCGTTCTGGGCATGCCACACCCTCGCGGCGGTGACAGTCCCAGAGTAGCACTAGACGCCTGGCCCTCCACAGATTGGCCTGCGCTACCTCACCGCCGGCCCTGGGGCTGGCGCCGCACTGGGGCTTCGCCGTTCATCGGGTTCCGCACCCGGTGTCTCCGGTTGCGACTGCGAGGTAGAACGACCCTGACTCCATGAGGCAGTCGGTCAGCAACGTGTCTCCATCGCCTGCCAGCTGACGCCCGATGGCAAACATCGTAGGAGTTTGAAGAGCGCCGACGATCGCGTCCGCGTCGGCTTCCGGAACAGCGACCGGGCGGTACAGGGCGCCACTTGCGCGCACCGTCGAGGTGGTGCCCATGGGGATTCCGTCGCTTGCGGGCGTGTCCCCGACCAGCGACTGCGGCATCCCCGACACCGTGCACCACTGCGACGTGTTCGAGTTGAACGCCTCCTCCCACAGATAGCCGATCGGGGCGGTGCATACGGGGCTGTCCGCGGGCCACACCGGCTCCACGACGACCCTGGCGAAGGGTGCGTTGCGGTCGGGAGTGGCGTTCGTCAACTCGCCAGAGAACGTGTACTTCCATGACACGAGTGCCTCGCCTGGTTTGGCGTTCGCCACGTCCTTGGTCGCCGATCCGGAGGCTTCGAGCAGCTTCACGGAGTACTGGTAGCCGTCTGCATCAGTCCAGGCGTGTTCGAGTACAGGCGTCACTGATTCAACGGTTGCTTCAGGCTCGGCCGTCTCTGTGGCCACCTCGGCAGGGGGCTGAGGTTCGCTCACCACTTCCTCCCCGGGGGGTTCCTGCTGAGAACAGCCCGCGAGCGACGCGAGAAGTGCCGCCGCGATGATGATCCCCTTGCGCGTGTCCGACATGCGCTGATCATCGAGCCGGAGGCGGAGCACCAACAAGGGTCGAAGGCCCTTCGGTCGATGCCGCATGCGAAATTTCACCCGCTCCTCAACGGCTAGGCCCGCAGGTCCGGGCGAGTCCGAAGGCGAAAGGCCTCTCCAAGCAGCCTGCGGCGGTGGCATAGTGAGCCACGCTTCCCTAACGATGATCATGGAAGGAGAACTCCGTGACCCCTACTGCACGTGGCCTGCGGGTCACGGTCGGCTGTGCAGCGCTGGTCGGCCTGTTCTTGGCAGGTTGTTCTTCCGCGCCTGGCGGTGAGACGGAGGGCGCGCCCTCTCAGAGCGGCGCCTCGGACGACGCCGTCTCCGCCGACGGCGTCGCACCCGAAGAGACCGCTCCAGACGCCCCACTGGCCGCCGACCCGGTACCGGTTGACGTCTTGTGCGTCGCGGTCGGAGTCGACGAGTTCACCATTGACTTGGGAACGGTGAACGAACTGGTTGGCCCCGGCATGCCGACCCCACAGTGCGCGTGGGAGCTCGGCGGAACCAACTTCGGCTACATCGGCATGGATATCTACGCATTGCGCGATGCGGTGGTGAACGAAGGTTTCACGCAGGTCGAGGACAAGCCTGTGGAGGACCACTTGAGGAACGTCGCCGACGACCGCCTGCACATGATCACTCTTCAACGAGGAGATCAGTCCGTCAGACTTCAGAACGGAAACTCCCTCTCTAACGACGGAAACGATTACCCGCCGGACAATGTCCGTCTGACCCTGTCCTAGGACCCCTGCGCTCTCGAACTGGGGCCTACTGCGGAGAGGGCACGGTTGCGCGGTCGGAATTGGTCGTAGCGCGCTCGGCGATGTCACCAAGTCGATAGAGCGGCATGCCGCGGACGTCCGTGCCGTGTTCGGGCAGCTGCCGTTCGGCGCCGGCTTCGGCGCGCTCGCGGTCGCGCTTGAGCCAGACGTTGATGGTGTTCCGCTTGAGGTTGACGAGGATCCGGCGGGCGTCGTCGAGCGTCACGAGGGTGTCGGGGTTCGTGGTGGCCAGGTCGTGGAATGTCGCGCGCAGGGCGCGGGCGAAGTGAGCTCGGGTGGGCCAGGTGGTGTGGCAGCGGGTGCAGGTGTGGGTGTCGTCGAGGCCGGCGTTGGTCCACTTCTGGACGACGGTGCCTCCGCAGTCGGGGCAGGGGACCTCGGAGCGAACTGGCGCCTTGGATGCGCCGGTGAGGAACCGGAGTCGGCCGATGAGGTCGCGGAGGTCGGCCCGGTAGTCGGTCCAAGTGTCGGCGTGCTGGGCGGCCCAGGCGGTGTTTGCGGCGAGGTACTCGACGGTGTCGTTCAGGGCCGTGGTCTGCGGGTCGGGCTGCTGCTGGGCGTCGCGCCAGGCCTCTTCCCAGAACGTGAGGACCGCGCGGACTGACGGGGGGTCGCGGCGTTCGGCGTCGAGGAGGGCCGGGTCGATGGTCGACTCGTTGCGCCCGAGGCGCGTCTTGTCAGCGGTGCCGCCTGCGGCCATGACCATGGCGGTACCGCCGATCATGGTGGGCTCAGTGCTGCGGGTCTTCTTGCCGCCGGTGCGGTCGTAGCGGATGGCGTGGAGGCCGGCGGCTGCGGCGATGACGTCGGGGAGGAGCGAGTAGAGGTCGCGGATCTCGCGGATGTCGTTGCGGGCGCGGGACACGCAGTGGTCGCAGACGCGTCCGTGGGTGTCGAGGATCCGGTGGCAGGTGGCGCACTGGGTGGCGGTGGCCGGGCAGATCGCGCAGGCCCACGTGCGAGGGGTGTCGTCGGTCTGGGTGGTCTCGGTCCAGTCGTGCTGGTGGTTGGCGGTGCTGGTCATGCGAAGTGCCTCTCGTTGGCGGGGACGAGGGAGGGTCGGGTCAGGCTGCGGGGTAGGACGGGCTCCATCCGCGGGTCTTCATGTGCGAGTACCAGCCCTCGCGGATGACCTTGAAGTCACCGCGAGCACCGTGTCGGTTCTTCGCGACGAGAACGTCGAGGTCGGTCTCGTCGGTCGGGTTGCCTTCGTGCAGGAGCAGGACGACGTCGGCGTCCTGCTCGATGGCGCCGGACTCTCGAAGGTCGCCGAGCGATGGGCGCTTGTCGGCGCGCTGCTCGGGTCCACGGTTGAGCTGGGAGAGCGCAATCACCGGGATGTTCATCTCCTTCGCGAGTACCTTCAGGCCGCGGGAGTACGAGGCGATGAGCTCGTGCCTGGGCCGGCGGTCACCGGACGGGGCCTCCATGAGCTGCAGGTAGTCGACGACCATCGCCGCGACGGGCCCCTTGCGGGACAGGGTCCGTGCGTGCGACTTCACGTCGGTGAGGGAGATCGCGGACCGGTCGTCGATGCTGATGCGGAGGTCCGTCAGGTCGGGCATCTTCCCGGCGATCTTGTCCCAGTCGACTGGACTGAGGTTCCGGCTGTCGATGCGCCCGATGTGGACCTGAGCGACGTTCGCAATGAGGCGGCCATGGAGTTCGGTCTCCGGCATTTCGAGGGAGTTGATGCCGACATACCCGTGTTGGGCGAGTCCGAGCGCAGCGTCGATCGCGATGATCGACTTCCCGACGCCCGGGCGGGCAGCGACGACGTAAAGCGCGCCAGGGCGCCACCCGCGGATGAGGTCGTTCAACGCGTCCCACGGAGTCGGGATCGCTGATGACGGCTGGCTGATCGCATCCAGGGTCTCGGTGATGGTCTCGCCGACGAGGCGGACGTCAGCCGTCCCACGGCGCACGGCGTCGAGCTCGCCGCGGAGGATCTCAACGACCTCGTCGACGTTCTCGAACTCGGTGAGGAGTTGGTTGCCGCGGATGAACATCGATCCGAGGCGCCGACGGGTGGCGTAGTCCGCGACGAGCCGCGCGTACCGGTCGGCGGTAGCCGCGATCGGTGCCTCGGTGTAGATCTGGTGGATCCACAAGGCGTCCACGGGTCGCAGGTCCAAGTCGGAGTCGCGGGTGGTGTCGACGACGGCGCTGACGCTTGCGGCGTCCGTCGGCTCCCCGCGCTCGCGGAGCCGGGTGATGATGCGCCAGACCGCTGCGTTGGCCGGGGTGCCGAAGTCCGCGACGTCTACGTCGATGCCGTCGAGCGCGGAGGGCTTCGCGAGGGCGATTCCGATGAGCGCCCGCTCGGGGTGCAGGTCGTTCACTCCGGTCCTCTCTGGTACTGCCGGTCCCACGCTGAGACGGGTTCCTGCGTCTGACGTTGGGCGGGCTGAGCCTTGGTCAGCCAGTTGCGGAATGCGGCGTCCCAGTCCCGCACTCGGCGGTCGTTGGTCTGGGCGTGGTTTCGGAACCGCATCGCCTCGAAGCCGAGGTCGGCACGCCTCTCCTGGGCCTGCAGCGCGTGCTTCTCGTTGGGCGCCCAGTCATCCGGGATCGGACGCTCCGGACGGCGTCTGCTCGTGGTCCTCTGCTGCGCTGCGTCGGACGCGTCAGCGTCCGGAACGCCGGGGAGCAAAGGAGTAGGAGAAGGAGAAGGAGTAGGGGGTACACCACCGCCCGGGTCAGGCCGGGGGTCAGCATCCGGCGCGCTGATAGCCAGGACCGGGGTCACCGTGGGGGTCACGCTAAGGGTCAGCCCCGGGGCGAACGGGTCGGTCGGCAGGGGGCGGGAGCGGGGGTCAACGGCGGGCTGTGACAGCACTCCGCGCACCTGGTCCTTCTTCCAGGCGGCGATGTCTGGCTCGAGCTGCTGGAGCTTCTGCGTCTCGCGGACGATGACACCGCGGATGCCGTTGGACGCGACCTCGGCATAGGCGTTCGCGAACGAGACGGCGAGGTTCGCCTGCCGCATGAGCCCGTCGAAGCGGACGTAGGAGCGCACGAGGCACTCCTCGGTGTCGCGGTCGATCACGATGAACAGCCGTGCCTCAAGGCAGGCTGCGGCGGCCTCGACCTCGGCGCGAGTCCAACCTCCGGCCATCGGGGCGAGGCGGGCCGGCCGCCAGTCCACGACGCCGGCGTAGGACAGCCCGGGGTGGGTCCACAGGACGAAGTAGAGGTGCTGCGCGAGCGGCGGGAGCGCGCGGAAGTCGGCGTCCTGCCAGATCGCGGTGTTCAGGAACGAACGGTCACGTCCCATCAGGAACCACTCGATTCATGGGTACCAGTCCTAAGCCTCAGGAGCGTCTGAGGGCGGTCGATAGGACTGACGATGGAAATCTGGGTCGCCTCACTTGGACTGATCGGCGTTGTCGGCACCGCCTTGATCAGCAGATGGCCCGCGCTCAGTGGGGATGGTCGCCTACGGGACTCGATCGCCCGCGACACGGCGCTGTGGGAGAAGTTGCCCCCCGGCAAGGGGCGTGACGACTTCGCTGACCACATCGCGAACCGGGCGAAGTCACTCCAGGAACGACGGACGGCCGAGCGGGACCGCCAGCAGGAGACGTGGGCCGCCGCGACGACCGCCATGGTGATCGCGTACATACTTCTCGTTGCCGCCTCGGCAATCGAGGGCTCTCGTGTGTGGCTCGAGTCGGTCGTGGCCTTGCTGTACGTGTTCGGAGGCGTCGCAGCCGTTGTAGGCGTCCTGCTCGCCATTGCCACCGTCGTGCCGCCGATCTGGAAGGCCCTCAGAGTCCTGTGGGCATGGTCCGAGCGGCTTCTCCGCTTCATCGGGAGATGGCTTGCGGTGGTGGGCCGCAAGCGTGGCGTTGAAAGCGGCGCGTCGGTCTCGGAGAGCAGCTCCACGGAAGGTCCGTAGGGGCCAGCGGCGCGCATCAGGCCACCGCCTCGGCGGCTGCGACGAGCGCGAGGACAGCAGCCGCGAGTTCGCCGTCGGTGCCGTTGCCGTAGGCGTGTTCGAGAGCGTCGAGCAGGATGTCGTCGCCGGCGAAGTGTCGGTCGAGCATCTTCCCGGCGCGGAGGGCGGCCCTGCGCAGGCTGACCGGCTCGGCACCCAGGATCAGCCCGGGTGAGCCGAGGTCCTCGTCGTCGCCCTCGCCGGAGGGCTGCTCGGTGAGCACGTCCCACCCGATGACGTCGTCGTCGGGGTTGCGCCAGTTCGCGAACCACGACACGTCGCTGACGATCGACTGGGCGAGCAGGCGCCGTTCGTCGCGGCTGGGTGCTTCCGTGAGGGCCCGGTCGATCGCGTCGGCGGCGATCGACCGGAGCTGGTACAGCCGTAGGGTCGGGTCAGACAGGGCGCAGGTCGGGCAGACGGCACGATCACTCTCGGCTGGCCACACCAGGTGCCACGTCCGGGTCCGGAACTCCGACGCACAGCGGGTGCACGTCTTGTCCCCTGAGCCGCTGGCGTTCAGCGGAAGCACGTAGGACGTGGGGCCTGCGGGCTGGTGCAGCTGCACCACGTTGTCGTTGGTGGTCATCCCAGGGCTCCGTTCCCGTAGAGGAGTTCGAGGGCGGCGCGGTACGCGTCCAGGTCGGGCTGTGTGAACCGCTCGCGGATGTCCCGGTGAGCGGTGCGGGGGTCGGCGATGCCGTACCTGTCGAGCAGCTGCGAGATGACGGCCTGTGCCTCGCGGGTGCTGTCGCTGACGGGCGGGGTGGTGGTCATCGGACCTCCTCGATGACATGCGGCCCGGAGGGGTCGACGACCCACTCGGACTCGCCGTGCCTCCCGAACTTCCATTCCGGGGTGATGTGGGCCATGAGCCACGGCGGCCGGACCGTCGTGCGGTACAGCCGGGCTCCCGTCCCCGGGAAGCGGTTGGCGAACCAGCGGGCCAGGTCGACGTCCTCAGTCCAGGACCAGCCGCGGGCGTGCTCCGGGACGGCGCCGCGGTAGAGCGTCACAGGCTCGGTCGGGCGGGTGGTCTTGATCCCGTCACGCGTGAAGCCGACGTCGTCGAACAACCAGCTCCACTCGTCCGGCGGCATCGCGATCGTGGGAAACTCGGCCATCTGCCAGGCGGACACCAAACCGTGGGCAAACACCTCGTCCGGCAGCAGGCACGACAAGTGCAGGTTGATCACCAGAGCGGGGAAGGAGTTCCGCCCGACGAGCGCACCGGCCGCCTCAATCTCGGCGATGGTCAGGTGCTCGCCACGGGACTCGAACCACGAGACCAGGGGGTCCACGTCAAGGATCACCGGCAGGTCGGCGGTCATGCTGCGCCTCCCTGGGACATCAGCGAGACGGTCGCGAGCAGGGCGTCCGCGAGCGCCTTCGCCTCGTCGAGCGTCAGTCGCAGGACCTCCGTGTCCCCGTGGTCCACCCGGACTTCGTCCCGTCGGAGGTGGTGCCGCCCGGAGCCGTACACGGTCGCCGTCTCGGGGGCGAATGTCCCGTCAACGCACTCCTGCGACGGGTAGAACGACAGCGCTACCGATGTGGTGAGGGTCGGGCACCACTGGTCGGCGGGGTGCGACTCAGCGGGATGGCCATCGCCGTCCGTGCACCAGGGGTGGCAGTCGACGAGTGGTGCTTCCGCGATGCCTGCGCGCCCCAGTGACGCGCGCTGCTCGGCGACGAGCTCCGGGGACCTAGGCACGGGCGGCCTCCTCCGTCTCGGTGAGGTGGGTCGCGTAGCGGATGAGCTCGTCGGCGAGCACGAGCGCCTGCTCGGCGGTCAGGCCGAGGAAGTCGCCGACGGTCACCATCGGGAGGCGGACGGAGCTGGCGCCGGTCGGGTCGACGCGCTCGTAGACCTGCGGCTTGACCTCGAGCGACCCCTCATCGGTGTCGATCTGGAAGCGCTCGCTGTACTCGGGGCCGCTGTTCGTCCAGCGGTGGCGGGTGCCTTCGTGCTCGACGTCCCACTCGTCCGGCTGCCCCATCTCGACGCTGCCTGCCTCGATGAGCCGCGCCGTCGCGATGAGCTGGTGACCGAGGTCCTTGGTCTCGTCGGCAGTGAGCCAGGAGACGCCGTGGGACCCGCTCGTGGTGCTGTACGTACGGGTGTCGCCCCCGTTCAGCTCCACGCCGACGTGCCCCATGAAGTCGATCGGGCGGATGGTGATCTCGGGTGCGCCTTCGGGTGCGCTCCGCCACTCCCCAGCGTCCGATGCGTCGATCGCGAGGGCACGCGGATGTCCGTAGTGGGAGGCGTAGTCCCCGTCGCTGTCGTGTCCCAGGAAGCACTCCGCGGTGTCGCACCAGGCGCGGTGGTCGTTAGGGCTGACCGCGTGGTCAGCGGCGGTGCTTCTGGTGGTGTCGGTGGTGGTCATCACTCGATCCCGCTCCACTCGTGCTCGGCCTTGATGAGGTCATGGACCGTGCTCGGGTCCAGGAGGATGCGGTTCAGGACGCACCCGAACGTGCTGATGTCGCAGACAGGTCCGGTGCCGTCGCTGCACCCCGGGACGTCGCACTCGCTGCCGCCGCCCGCGTCCTCGATCCAGATGCGCAGGGCCTTGCGCAGCGACAGGTGCGGGCGGCCACCCTCGGCGGCAGTGAGGAGTTCGGCGGCGGTGCACAGCGCGTCGGCGACGTCCCGACAACCGTGCGCGTCGAGGTTCGCGGCGATCACGCGCGCCTGCGGGCGACCGTTGGTCCACCCGTAGCCCTCGCCCGTCACACCCTCGCCGACGTACTGCTCCACGGTCACGGCGAGGTCCTCGTTGCGCTGCAGGTACGAGTGCCAGACCGTCTCGTAGACGATCTCTGCGGTGTGCTTCTCGCTGCCCGCGTGGATCCGGTCGTGGTTCGAGCACCAGTCCGGGCAGGTCGGCTTCGGCGCGCTCATGCCGACGCCGCGGTTCGGGCGATGCGGCGGCCCGCGATGACGCGGCCCCAGCGGGACCGTCCACTGGAGGCGTCCGTCATCTCGCCCTGGGTCCGGTACGTCTTGCCGACCGGGCCCCAGTGGGTGCGCACGTACCCGGTGCCGTGCCAGCCGAAGTACCGCCAGGTGTGGTCCCCGCGGACGCGCTCGTCGCCGTCCGCCTCAGCCGTGCACCACTCGGGACAGATCGAGATCTTCGGCGGCGCGGTGGTGGTCCGCTCGATCTCGTCGAGAGCATCGCGAAGCCACGAGTTGAAGCCTCGGAGCTCGTCGATGTTCGTCGTACCCGGGACGCTCAGGACAACCCGTCGGGTCCCCCACGTCTCCGACCACGTGGTGCAGGTGCGAGCGACGTAGACCTCCACGGTCCCGGCCGGCTGCTCCAGACGGAACGGCGTCGACCGGTGGTCGACAACCGTCTCGAGACCGCTGTTGTCGACCGAGCAGAAGTCCTCGTCACACCACGACGGGTGCGGTACTGTCTCCTTCATCTTCTTCTCCTGATCAGGGGTGAGGATCACGCCCGAGACCGGTTGCCGCCGGTGCTCGGGCATCGCGTTGTCCTCCGCGGCGCTCATGCGTCGGGCAGGGAGTCGAGCCACGCCGCGAGGTCGCGGGCAAGAACGATGCGCCGCCCGCGCGAGTCGCGCTTGGCACGCAGCGGCGGCGGGAACGACGCCGGGTCGGTCGCCTTGATCGCTCGCTCGAGCGTGTCTGCCGAGAAGGGCGTGAGGTCGGCGGCTTCCCGGACGGTGAGCGCGACGCGCTCCGCGAGCGCGGTCATGCCGTGGCCTCGATGTCAGCCGCGTCGTACTGCTCCTGCACCCACGCGTTGACGTCCTCGCGTTTGGCGACTACGCGCCCGGCGAGCATGAACGTCTTCGGGCCTCGACCCGAGGCTCGAAGCGACCGGAGCGTGTTGATCGGAACGCCCGTTTGCTCGCTGATCTCGGGCAACTTGAGAAGGTCACTCATCCCGCTCCTGTGTGTGTGAGGCACCGAAGTCCACTTCGGTGTGTGTGGAGTCAGCATGACACTCGGTGTAGCCAGCGCGCAAGCGCCGGCGCTACTGTGTGTCAGTGACGGATGACGGGAAGGCATGGGCGCGGGGCTGGTCAGCTCGGATCGGACGAGCGGTGAGAGCGGCTCGGGTGCGCCGGGGGCTTAGCCAGCAGGAGTTGGCCGACGCGACTGAGCGCCTCGGCTACCCCATCAGCCGCAACACGGTGATGAACATCGAAGGCGGCCGTATCGAGACCGTCACCGTCCAGCAGATCGCGGTCTTCGCCGCAGCCCTCGGAGAAGCGCCCGTCGAGCTGATGTTCTCGATCGAGGACGAGGCGTCGGTCGAGGTGATTCCTGGTCTTGAGAGCGACCCGTTCCATGCTGCCGAGTGGGTGTCGGGCCGGAGCTGGCTAGAGCCCGACAACGAGGCGGAGGGTGTAGAGGTGCCTGCGCCCCTTCTGTCGCACTGGCGCCTACATGACGAGCTCGTCCTTGAACTCCTCGAGCTCGAGGGCACCATCTTCGTGGGATCGGACGACGACGTCGCTGAAAAGAGGGCGGAGACCGAGCGCCGGATCGCGGAGCAGGAACGCTTGATCCAAGTGTTTCGCGCGGGCATGCGGAGCGCCGGCCTTCGACCGCCGTCACTCAGTGACGAGTACGCGCGTCTCGATCGGGCCCTTCCGAAAGCGGCCCAGCCCCTTGGTCGTGGGATCACCACGGCTCAGCGCTGGCTGGATGGCAATATGCACCAGAGGCCCTGACGGGGCAGACCAGCTGCGTGGCGGACCGGGGAACCGTCCGGCTCGGCGACCAGGGAGCACGCCCGCGCGTACTCCGACTCCGGTTGTGGCTCGCTGAGCATGGACACAGCATCAATGGCCGCGGATGTCACGAGGGTGCTCGAGCTGTGCGTCGATGCCGGCTACACCGTGGCTTCGCGCAGTGCGGATGCATCCGGGCAGTCTGACGTCGAGGTCGCCCCTTGCTTCCTGGTCGACGGTCGCCTCGGTCACCGAGACGGAGCCCGGTCGGTTCGAGATGCAGACCAAGCTCACCGGTCCCCGCGGGGTGACGATGGCAGCCCTGAAGCCCAAGAGGCACTGGCGATCTGCGAAGCCGCGGTCGGTGCGGGCGCGACATACGGCGCCGTGTTTGAGGCGGATGGAACGCACTTCGCCTTGTACGGGCACCCCTCCGTTCCGGCTGGCGCGTGCGGGGAGGTCTGGGTCGGCCCTCGCGCTAGCGTGTGTGCAGCACAGCAGGGGCAGAGCAGGTGCACAGCGGGCGCGAGCCTGACCAACACGAGCAGGGGGATCTGTGGCGACGTACGGGTACAAGTTGAGCGTTGTCAATGTGACCCCCTACGGAAGGCCTCAGGACAACCTCGATCTCGACGACGCTCGGTTCGGGAACGGTGGCGGTCTCGCCTACCTGCGCGACACGACGGTTGCCCTGCTCGCGCAGGGACATGACGACGAGCGTCGGAGCACGTACACGGAGTTCTCCGAGGTCTACCCATCGCATCTCGGAGTCCTCAGCATCGTCCAGGGCGGTGAGTACGGGGAGAACCGGACTCTCGTTGACCGGGTCACCAAGGTGAGGCGAGCGATCACCGTCGATGATGCGGTCCTCTCTGATGCTCGAGTCGTCCTGGTCGTTCCTGAGCACGGTCGCGACGCGGTGATGGTCTCGGAGGTGAAGGGCAGGACACACCACACGGCAGGGTTCGTCACCCGCGTGAACACGCGCCTCAAGGGCGATGGACTCTCCCTGCGGCTTCGCCGTGACGTCGCGGACGGGGTGGCTTGGGGCAAGTTCCTGGCTGACCAGGACGCCGGGATCGTGGGGGTCGAGTTCGCGCAGAGCGCGCGACGTGGGGAGGACCGAACACCATTCGCCACGGGCGGCGGCCTGACGGCGGCTCGTCTCCGATTCGCGCTCTCGTCTGGTGGCGACGTGGCTCAGAGCATCATCGCGAGGCTGCGTGGTGCCTCGACCGAGCAGAACCTTCGCGAGCAGCTGGACCTCGCGGCCGTTGTCGGACTGCGCGACTACCATGACGAAGACTTCGATGAGCAGAGGATCATCGTCGTCAAGGACGGTCGCGAGCGGACGATCAACGTCAGTCAGGCGTTGCCTTCGTTCACGTACGTCTTCGACGACGACGAGCGTCCCGATCACCAGGGCTTCCTGGATCAGAGCCGAGGTGCTGTGCTGGACCTGTTCCAGGAGCTCGGGGCTGAGTTACCTCCCCAGTGGTGGCCGGAGGCTCCGACGACGTAGTGGAAAGGTGGCGTGAGGATGTTCGACAGATTCAAGATCACGCCGGTCGTCGAGAAGCACCTCTGGTCGATGCGCCCTCCCGGCAGTCAGAGGATGCGGCGTAGCGATCGATTCGTCTACGCCGGCGTGCCGATGCTTGTGAGCGGAGCCGCCGCCGCGGCGATCTGGTTGGGTGCGCCGGTCTCGAACGGCATCTCTCAGCTGCTCGCGGCGACCAGCCTCCTGGTTGGAGCGATGCTCACAACGTTCGTCTTCCTCGTCAACCTCAGAATCCGCGTCGGAGACAGCAAGAGCACGGTCTACCGGCGGAACCTACAGCGGCTCATCGGCTCGGCCGTTGCGAGCTCGCTGTACTCGGCGGCCGTGGCAGCGTTCCTCACGTTCCTCCTAGCCGTCGTCGCGACCTTCGACGACCTTCGCGCCCCGGTAGTGGCGCCGTTCACCGCGGGAGTCGTCGCTGGAGTCGCCGCTCATCTCGGCATCACCCTCCTCACGGTTATTCGAAGACTCTTCGGCGTCTATGTGGACGTGTTTGGAGCCGACTACGGCCCCGAGCTGGTTCAGGCCGAAGATCGGACGAGGCGCAGTTCGGCTGGGTGAGCGGCGGTCGCTGTCGGGGTGAGGTCCTATGTGAGGGCTAAGCCGAGTCGGGCGGCGACGTCGTCGAGAGCCTTCCGCGCGAGCGCCTGGGACACGTGCTGGTAGCCACGGCTCGTGACGATGGTGGAGTGCCCGAGGATCGCCTCGACGACTTTGGCGTCGACTCCGGCCTCGAGGAGCAGTGTTGCCGTGGTGTGCCGCGCCTCGTGGAGCTCGTACCGCCGGCCGGTGGTGTCGTCGACCCGAGCGACCTGAGCGGCGTCCTGCAGATCCCACCAAGCCTGTCGGTCCGACTCCTCGGAGCGTGGCATGCCTGAGTCGGTGGGCCACACAAGATTCCAGCGTGACGGCGGGCAGACCTGCTTCCATTCCGCGAGCGCTGCAGTCATCCACGGCACAAGCGGGATGACCCGCTGGCCCTTCGCGGTCTTCGGGGGGACGAGGTGCCATCGGTCCACGAGGTGCCGGTGAGGGAGGCCGGGCTTGATCCGGAACCCGGACGCGCGGTCGCGGGGAACCCGGTAGGGGAGCGCATCCAGCTGCCAGGAGATGTCGATGATCCCCGCCTCGAGGTCTACGCAGTCCCAGGTGAGGCCCAGGCATTCCCCCTGCCGCATGCCCTGCAGGAACGCGGCGACCCAGCGGGAGCCGCCCGGCTGCTGCGCGGCGGCACGGAGCATCGCGTGGGCGTCGACCATGCTGATCGCGTCCCGGTCGTTGACCGCCTTCGGAGGCGCCGGCACCAGGAGAACGCGCTGCGGCACGGAGTAGCCCTCGAGGATCGCGTCGCGCAGCATCTTCGTCAGCACGACCTGCGCGCGCTGAGCGGTCGACGACGACCGGCCAGCGCCCATGATCGCGGCAGTGACTGCCCGGACGTCGGCGGGAGTGAGCTGGTCCAGGCGCCGGTGCCCGATCGCCGGGATCACCCAACGCCGAACCGAGGAGATGTCGGTCGCCGCGGACGTGTGGCGCACCTCGGAGTGGCGACGCGTCATCCACTGCTCGGCCCACGTCCGCACCGTCGCGCGAGCCGACGCGCCCTCAGTTGGCAGGCCCTCGGCGGCGATCTTGCGCTGCGTCTCCTTCAGTCGCGCCTTCGCCTCGGCCTCAGTGCGTCCAGAGACCTTGATGCGTCGACGCGTTCCCTTCGCGGTGACACCGGCCTCGATCGTGCCGATCCAACGCTTCTTCGTGGAGTCGTAGCCGACGCCACCAGTGCCGTACTGCCGTCGCGCCACGAGTGTCCTCCGGGGGTCCATGTTGGGGGCCAAGTCCTGCCCGGGCGGGGCTGGGGCAGGGCTCCCATTATTGCAGGTCAATGTCGTTTCTGTTTCGGTCGATCAGCGCTATTCTATCATTCGCAATGAGAAGGTCAGGGGTTCGAATCCCCTCAGCTCCACCGGATGCAAGGCCCGGGATCATCACGATCCCGGGCCTTCGTCGTTCCCGGGGGCCGGCGTCGACGCGGCGGGGCGTGTCAGTGGCCGCCGGTACGTTCGCGGCCATGAGCACGCGCCCGATCGACCACGCCCGCCTCACTGAGGTCAGCGAGAGGTTCTTCGCCGCGCGGCCGCCCCGCACCCCGGCGGAGCAGGCGGCGTACGCGCGGCTCGAGTCGGAGATGATCGCCGCGATGGGCCTGACGCCCGAGGAGTTCGAGCGGATGGCGGCGGCGTCCCGGCGCGCCGGGTTCGGCCGGACCCCGCACCGCCGGGCCAGCTGACCCCCGGGCGGCACGGGCACGGTGCTGCGCGCTGGCGCGGCAGGATGGCGGGCATGAGCGCGTCCGGTGGGAGCACGCAGCCGACGCGGCCGGCGCAGCACGTGCTCGACGCGTTCGGCGCCGGGGGCGCGCCCGTCGCGCTCCCCGGCGGTCAGGGCGCGTCGTGGCGGTGCGGCGACCTCGTCCTCAAGCCGCTCGACGGCGACCTCGCGGGCCTCGACTGGGCGGCGGAGACCCTGCGGCACGTCCGGTCCGACCGGGTGCGCCTGCCCGTTCCCGTGCGAGCGGCGGACGGGTCGCTGGTGGTCGACGGCTGGACCGCGACGACGGTGCTGCCGGGCGAGCACCGGCCCCGCCGCTGGGCGGAGGTCATCGCCGCGGGTGAGGCCTTCGCCGACGCCGTCGCGCACCTGCCGGAGCCGGCGTTCCTCGCGGAGCGGCGCGACCCGTGGGCGGTGGCCGACCGCGTCGCGTGGGGCGAGACGTGGGTGGACGGGCTGGACGACGTGCCGCACGTGCGCCGGCTGCGGGCGGCGCTCGCCCCGGTCCGCGGCCGCTCCCAGCTGGTGCACGGCGACCTCACGGGGAACGTGCTGCTGCACCCGACGCTGCCGCCCGCGGTCATCGACCTGTCGCTGTACTGGCGGCCCGTCGCGTACGGGTCGGCGGTGGTGGTCGCCGACGCGCTGGCGTTCGAGGGCGGCACGCTCGCGCTGCTCGGCGTGCCCCGCGCGGAGCCGGGCCTGCCGCAGCTGGTGCTCCGGGCGCTGCTGGCCCGGATCGTCACCGACCACCTGCTCGGCGTCGCAGCCCGGCCCGGCGGTGACCCGTACGCGGCCGCGGTGGCCGCGGTGTGCGCGGTGGCGGCCCGGCGCTGAGCCGTGTCGGACCCCCGGTCTAGGTTCGCAGCATGAGGGTCATCTACAACACGGCGACGTCGCTGAGCGGGTACATCGCGGACGAGGACAACTCGCTCGCGTGGCTGTTCGCGGTCGACTCGGAGTCCCAGCCCGACCACGACGCGTTCCTCGCGGGCGTCACGGTCCTGGTCTCGGGGTCGACCACATACGAGTGGGTGCTGCGCGAGGAGGACCTGCTCGCGCACCCCGAGAAGTGGCCGGCCTACTACGGCGACCGGCCCCAGTTCGTGTTCACCACGCGCGACCTGCCCGTCCCCGACGGGGCGGACGTGCGGTTCGTCCGCGGGTCCGTCCAGGACGCGATGCCCGCGATCCGGGAGGCCGCCGGTGACGGCGACGTCTGGGTGATCGGCGGCGGCGACCTCGCCGGCCAGTTCCTCGACGCGGGCGCGCTCGACGAGGTGCAGGTCAGCGTGGCGCCCGCGGCGCTCACCGGTGGGGCGCCCGTGCTCCCGCGCCGGGTGGGGCCGGACCGGCTGCACCTGCGCGACGTCGAACGGTACGGGCAGTTCGCGCACCTCACCTACGACGTGCGTCCCGTCGGCTGACGGGCGGTGCTCGCTGACCGGCCGCGTTCCCTGACCGGCACTGCTCGCTGACGGGCGACGCCGCGGACGACCGGCACCGGGCACCGTCCGGGGCGCGGTCTCGACGCGGGGCCGCGCCGCAGCCGGTGGCAGAATGACCCGGTGCCTGACGCGACCCCGACCCCCCGAGGCCGGTGGTCCCGGACCTGGACCGCGATCAAGACGTGGGTCGACCCGCTCGTCGTCATGATCATCGCGGTGTTCCTGCTGGGGCTGCTCGCCCCCGCCTCCGGTGCGTTCGCCACGGGCCTGGACCGCGTGACCACCGGCGCGGTCGTGCTGCTGTTCTTCCTGTACGGCGCGCGCATGGCGACGAGCGAGGTCTGGGACGGCCTCCGGAACTGGCGGCTGCAGGGCGGGATGCTCGCGTCCACGTACCTGCTGTTCCCGGTGCTGGGCCTCGCCGTCCAGCTGCTGCCGGACTCGGTGCTGCCGGACGAGCTGCAGACCGGGCTGCTCTACCTGTCGCTGCTGCCGTCGACGATCCAGTCGTCGGTGGTGTTCACGTCGATCGCCCGCGGGAACGTCGCCGGGGCCATCTGCGGTGCGACTGTGTCGAACGTGCTGGGCATCGTGCTCACGCCGCTGCTGGTCGGCGTGCTCATGTCCCGCGCCGGTGGACCCGTCGGCGGGTCGGCGGGGGCCACGCTGCTCCAGCTGCTGCTGCCGTTCGTGCTCGGGCAGCTGCTGCAGCCGAAGATCGGCGCGTGGATCCGGGCGCACAAGCCGCTGACGCTCATCACGGACCGCAGCACGATCCTGCTCGTCGCGTACGGGTCGGTGTCGGAGGCCGAGGCCTCCGGGGTGTGGGACGACCTGACCGTGGGCGTGCTGGTCGTCCTCGTCGCGCTGTGCGGCCTGCTCCTGACCGTGATGCTGCTCGCGACGTGGAGCGGCGGCCGGCTGCTGCGGCTGTCCCGCGCCGACCGGATCGCGCTGCTGATGTGCGGGTCGAAGAAGAGCCTCGCGACCGGCCTGCCGATGGCGAACGTGCTGTTCGGGCCGGTGGCCGCCGCCGGCGTCGCGCTGCCGGTGATCGTGTTCCACCAGCTGCAGCTCGCGACCTGCGCGGTCATCGCCCGGCGCCTCGCCGCCACCGACCCGGAGCAGCAGCCCGCGCGCGTCGCGGCCTGACCTCCCCGCGCGACTGAGCGCGGCCGGAGCTGCTCAGCGCGAGCCCGCCGCGACCGGCTCGCGGTCGTCGGGCACTGGCGCCGCGGGGTCCGGGTCGCCGTCCGGTCCGCCCGGCCCGCCCGCCCGCCTCCGGCGCCGCGGGCCCCGCGCCACCCGTGTCGGACACCCGGGCCCGCCGACGGCGCAGCGAACGCACGACCGCGACGTACCCGGCGCCGAGCACCCCCGCGGCGGCCAGCCAGGGGAGCAGCACGCCCAGCACGAGCACCAGGCCGCCGAGCACCGTCACCAGCGCGTCCCACCCGGACTCGAGCCCGCCGAGGAACCCGCCGCGGGGCTCGGGTGCCGGCTCGGGCGGGGCCTCCCGCTGGGGTGCGGTCCAGATCGACACCCGCAGCGTCGACAGGGCGACCTTCTCGGCGAGCCGCGCACGCTCCGACTGCAGCTGCTCGAGGGCGGACTGCCGCTCGGTGAGGGTGCTCTCGGCGGAGATGACGTCCGCCTGGGTGCTGGCCCGGGACAGCAGGTCCTCCATGCGCGCCACCGACAGCTGCATCGCACGGATGCGGGCGTCCAGGTCCTGGGAGGCGGCGGTGACGTCGTCGGACGTGAGGTCGACGTGGTCGACGTCACCGATCTGGTCGAGGGCGTCGAGCACGCCGGTGAGCGCGTCGGACGGGACCCGCACGGTGAGGTCGGCGGTGGCCTCGGTGCCCTCGTCCGCGCGCGCGGCGGTCTCCTGCCGGGCGTCGACCCGCCCGCCCGCCTGCTCCACCACGGCCACCACGAGGTCCGCGGCGCCGCGGGGGTCGTCGGCGACGAGGCCGAGCTCCCCGGACGTGACGACCTGGCGGCCGGTGACACCGACGGCGGTGCTGCCGCCGGTTCCTCCGGTGCCGGCGTCGGCGGCCTCGCCCGTGCCCGCCTGCTGGTCCGCGTCGGCCGCGACGTCCCCGGCCCGCTCGCCGCCGGCGAGGTCGTCCGGAGCCGCCTCGCTCAGGTCGGTGCCCACGGTGGCCGAGTCCTGGCCCGCGGCGCTGCAGCCGGCGAGCAGTGCGGCGGCCAGAGCGAGCCCGATGCCGGCCCGCGATGCGATCGTCCCCGTGCGCCGGCCGGTGGAGCCGCCTGTCCCGTGTGTCCGCATGGCCGCGACGCTAGGGGGTGCGCCCCCCGCGCGGGCCGCTTCACCAGCACAGATGCCGAATCGTTGCCGCAGCGGACCCGCCGCGTCCCCTCCGTGACCCGACCGCGTCCGCCCCGGGACCCGACCCGCACGCCCGCCACGCCCGTCACCGCCGCCGAGAGGGCGGTCGATGCTGTCTTCGCGCGCCCCGAGGCAGCGTCTACTGCCCGCTCGGCGAGGGAGAGGCGGGAGGGCGGCGAGGTCGGGTCGGGGCGGGTGCGGAGGCGGCCGGCCGGGTGCGCGGGGCGGGGGTGGCTCGGGATGCGCGGAGGTGGCGCGGGGCCGGGGGCGTGGCGCGGGGCGGGCGTGGTGCTGACGCAGGTGGGGCGTGCGGAGGCAGCAGGAGCGCCCGAGATCGCGGCGGGCGAGTCGGTGCCGTCACGGGTGCCGAGCGGGCACACTGGTGCCGGGGGCCGGGCCGAGTGCGCCCGTCGTCGTCCCGTCGTCCGGAAGGACCGTCGTGCCCGCTGCGACCACACCCCTGCGTCTCGTCCCGGCACCGCGTCTGGTGCGCGAGGGCGCGGGGGACCCGTTCGTCGTGCAGACCTCCACGACCGTCACCGTCGGGGTGAGCCCCGCTGAGGTGTCGCTGGGCGTGCTGGCCGCGGAGTCGCTGAGCCGGGTGTCCGGCACGACCGTGGAGGTCCGGTACCGCGACGTCGCGGAGCCGCACCAGCCCGGGGACGTCGCGCTGGTGGTCGACGAGGCGCTCGGCGCGGAGCAGTACACGCTGGACGTGTCGGCGGACCGGGTCGAGCTCGTCGCGGGCTCCGCGGAGGGCCTGATGCGGGCGATCGCGACGCTGCACCAGGTGCTGCGCCCGCACGCCGGGACGTTCGCAGCGTGGCCGGTGCACGTCGAGGACGAGCCGGTGCACGGGTGGCGCGGGCTGTCGGTCGACGTGGCGCGGCACTTCTTCGGGCCGGACGACCTGCGCGTGGTGGTCGACCTCATGTGGTCCTACAAGCTCAGCGTCCTGCACCTGCACCTCTCGGACGACCAGGGCTGGCGCATCGACCTGCCGTCGCGGCCGGAGCTGACGGCCCGGTCCGGCGGCACGGCGGTCGACGGCGACCCCGGCGGGTACTTCACGACGGAGGAGTACGAGGCGCTGGTCGCGTACGCGGCGGCGCGGGGCGTGCGGGTGGTCCCGGAGATCGACGTGCCCGGGCACGTGAACGCCGCCCTGCACGCGTACGGGGAGCTGACCGAGTCTGGCGAGGCGCCCGAGGCGTACACGGGCATCGACGTGGGGTTCAGCAAGCTGCGCGCGGACCTGCCCGCCACGGAGCCGTTCCTGCGCGACGTGTTCGGCGACGTCGCGGCGGTCACCCCGGGCGACTACGTGCACATCGGCGGCGACGAGGTGCTGACGATGGAGCACGAGGAGTACGCCCGGCTGGTGCGGATGGCTGCCGACGCGGTGCGCGCGGCGGGCAAGAAGGTCGTCGGCTGGCAGGAGATCGCCACGACGCCGCTCGAGCCCGGGACGGTCGTGCAGTTCTGGGACACGCGGATGGACCCGGCGCCGTTCGTCGCGGCGGCCCGCGCGGGTGCGCGGCTGCTGATGTCGCCGGGGTCGCGGGCCTACCTCGACATGAAGTACGACGGGGACACCGAGCTGGGCCTGGAGTGGGCGGGCCACATCGAGCTGCGCGACGCCTACGAGTGGGAGCCCACGGCGCTGGTGCCCGGGCTGCCCGAGGGCTCGGTGATCGGCGTCGAGGCGACCGTGTGGACGGAGACGCTGCGCAGCCTGGACGACCTGATGACGATGCTGCTGCCCCGGCTGGCGGCGGTCGCGGAGGTCGCGTGGACGCCGGCGGAGCTGCGCGACTGGGACGACTTCGCGGCCCGGGTCGCCCCGCACGGGCCGTACTGGGACGCCCAGGGGCTGTCCTGGTACCCGAGCCCGCAGGTGGACTGGTCGGTCGAGCTGGCGTGAGCCGGGCGGCGCCCGGTCCGGTCCCCGTCAGATCCAGGACGGCAGCCACATGTGCAGGTGCCAGAAGTCGTACGGCACCACCCACGCGGTCCACACGGGGTAGAAGAACGCGCTGACCGCCAGCACGACCACGAGCACCCCCGTCGTGGCGACGACCCCGCGCCGCCGCTGCACGGGGTCCCGGCTCTGCACCAGCAGGGCCAGGACGTACACGAGCGTGAGGACCACCCACGGGGTGAAGGCGATCGAGTAGAACGTGAAGATCGTCCGGTGGGCGTACGCGAACCACGGCACCCACCCGGCGACGATGCCGGACAGCGCGGCGCCGGCCCGCCAGTCGCGGCGGACCAGCAGCCACCACAGGGCGACCAGCACGGCCAGCGCGCCGAGCCACCAGATCACCGGGTTGCCCAGCGAGGTGATCGCCTGGGAGCAGGAGCCCGCCCCGCAGGCCAGCTCCGCCGCGTCGCCCGTCAGGCCCGAGACGGTCTTCGGGTAGTAGAACGACGTCGGGCGCCACTGGAGGATCCAGCCGAGCGGGTGCGCGGCGTAGGCGTGCTCGGCGGTCAGGGTCGTGTGGAACTGCCACATCTCGGTGTGGAAGTGCCACAGTGAGCGCAGCGCGGGCGGCAGCCAGGTCACGCCCTCGCCGGGGTGCTGCTCGGCCCACTGCCGCAGGTACGACCCGGGGTGCGCGAACCACGACCACCAGGTGGCGACGTAGGTGACGGCGGCGGTGAGCACCATGACCAGGCCGGCCGGCACGGCGTCGCGCCACAGCGCCGCGGGCAGCCAGCGGCGGACCCCCGCGGACCGCCGCGCGGACGCGTCCCAGGCGACGGACAGCAGCCCGAACACGGCGAGGAAGTACAGGCCGGACCACTTCGTCCCGATGCAGAGCCCGAGCAGCACCGCGGCCGCGAACCGCCACCACCGCACGCCCAGCCGCGGGCCGAGGCCCAGCGCCGCGCCCGAGTCGAGCAGGGCCGAGGTGCGGGCGGCCAGCCGGCGCCGCGCCTGGTCCCGGTCGAGCAGCAGCGCCCCGAACGCGGCGAGCGCGAACACCATGACGAAGCCGTCGAGCAGGCCGGTGCGCGAGTGCACGATCGCCTCGCCGTCGACGGCCATCAGCAGGCCGGCGACGGTACCGAGCGCGGTGGACGCGAGCAGCCGCCGCCCGATCCGCGCGACCATCAGCACCGCGAGCGTCCCGGCGACCGCCGACGCCAGCCGCCAGGCCGCGGACGACTCGAAGCCCCCGCCCAGGTGCATGCCCAGGGCGATCAGCCACTTGCCGACGGGCGGGTGCACCACGTACTCCGCCGACGTGCGCAGCGCGGACGCGTCGCCCGCCACGAACCCGGCGTTCGCGTCGTCGCCCCACTGGCCCTCGAAGCCCTGGGTCAGCAGCGAGTACGCCTGCTTCACGTAGTAGGTCTCGTCGAACACGAGCTCGTGCGGGCGGCCCAGGTCCCAGAACCGGAGCACGCCGCCCAGCAGGGTCACCGCCAGCGGCCACAGCCAGCCCGTCAGCCGGGCGCGCCGCGTGGCGCCGAGCAGGAGCGTCCGGGTGCCGAGCAGGGTGACGAGCAGGCGGTCGTGAGTGGACAGATCCGGGCCGGCGGCGTGCGCGTGGGCGTGCGGGTGGGCACCGGGCGCCGCGTCCTGTGCCTCGACCGGTCCGTCCGCCCGCCCGGCGGGGTCGCGGGGACCGGGCACGTCGGGCTGGTCGTCGGGCTGCGGCACGGTCGTCATCGTAGGGGCGGCGTCGGGGCGTGACCTGTGCGGTCCCCGGCGTGGCAGGCTGGCCCGCGTGACCTCCCCCTCCGCCCGTCCCGCCGGCGCCGGCCGGCTCGTGCTCGCCGCGACCCCCATCGGGAACGTGGAGGACGCCTCGCCGCGGCTGCGCCGGCTGCTCGAGCAGGCGGACGTGGTGGCCGCGGAGGACACGCGCCGGCTGCGGGCGCTCGCGACCCGGATGGGGGTGACCGTCGGCGGCCGGGTGGTGAGCCACCACGAGCACAACGAGGCGGCGACCACCCCGGAGCTGCTGGAGGTCGTCGCGGGGGGTGGCACGGTGCTCGTCGTCACGGACGCCGGGATGCCCGCGGTCTCGGACCCGGGGTTCCGCGTGGTCGCCGCGGCCGTCGAGGCGGGGCTGACGGTCACCGCCGCCCCCGGGCCGAGTGCGGTGCTGACGGCGCTGGCGCTGTCCGGGCTGCCGACGGACCGGTTCTGCTTCGAGGGGTTCCCGCCGCGCAAGCCGGGGGAGCGGCTGCGGTCGCTCACCGCCCTGGAGCGCGAGCCGCGCACGATGGTGTTCTTCGAGGCGCCGCACCGGCTGGCCGCGACGCTGGCGGACATGGCGACGGCGTTCGGCGCGGACCGGCCCGCCGCGGTGTGCCGGGAGCTGACCAAGACGTACGAGGAGGTCGTCCGGGACGGGCTGGGGGCGCTCGCGGCGTGGGCGGCCGCCGGCGAGGTGCGCGGCGAGATCGCCGTGGTGGTCGCCGGGGCGCCCGCCCGCGAGGTGCCGTCGACGGCGGAGCTGGTCGCGGAGGTCCTGGCGCGCGCGGACGCCGGCGAGCGGCTGAAGGACGCGGTCGCCGAGATCGCGCAGGTCGCGGGCGTGCCGAAGCGCGACCTGTACGCGGCGGCGCTCGCGGCGCGCACCCGCTGATCTCGACGGCACCTGCGCAGGTCCTCCACGACGCGGTGGCGCCCCGGCGCTAGCGTCTGCCCATGGAGTTCCGTCGCATCCCCGGCCTGCCGCCGTACGTCTTCACGATCATCGACACGCTCAAGGTCGAGGCGCGCCGCGCCGGCCGCGACGTCGTGGACCTCGGCTTCGGCAACCCGGACCTGCCCAGCCCGCAGATCGCCGTCGACAAGCTGGCCGAGGCCGCGCAGAACACCCGCAACCACCGGTACTCGGCCTCCCGCGGCATCCCGAAGCTCCGGCAGGCCGTCGCCGACCACTACCTGCGCCGGTTCGGCGTGACGCTCGACCCGGAGACGCAGGTGATCTCGACCATCGGGGCGAAGGAGGGGTTCAGCCACCTCATGTGGGTGCTGCTGCAGCCCGGCGACGCGGCCCTGGTGCCGACCCCGTCGTACCCGATCCACATCTGGGGCCCGTACTTCGCGGGGGCGGACGCGCGGCAGGTGCCCATCGGCGACGGCACGGACGGCGCCGGCTACGTGGACCGCGTGATGGAGGCGTGGGACCTGGGCTGGCCGAAGCCGCGCGTGGTCGTGCTGTCCTTCCCGCACAACCCGACGACCACGACGGTCGAGCTGCACGACCTGCAGCGGCTGGTCGACTGGGCGCGCGAGCGGGACGTCGTCCTGGTGCACGACCTGGCCTACGCGGACATGTGCTTCGACGGCTGGACGCCCCCGTCGATCATGCAGTGCGTCGGCGCGACCGACGTCGCCGTCGAGCTGTACTCGATGACCAAGTCGTACTCGATGGCCGGCTGGCGGGTGGCGTTCCTGGTCGGCCGGTCCGACGTCGTGGGCGCACTGGCCAAGCTCAAGTCCTACCTGGACTACGGCACGTTCCAGCCGATCCAGATCGCGGCGACGGTCACGCTGAACGAGGCCCTCGACTACCCGGCGGAGCTCAGCTCCGTGTACGAGAGCCGGCGCAACGCCCTGGTCGACGGGCTGAGCCGGATCGGCTGGGACATCCTGCGCCCCCGCGGCACGATGTTCGCGTGGGCGCGGATCCCGGAGCCGTACCGGGAGATGGGCTCGATCGAGTTCGCGGAGATGCTGGTGCGCGAGTGCGACGTGGCGGTCTCGCCCGGCGTCGGGTTCGGTCCGGGCGGCGACGGGCACGTGCGGTTCGCGCTGATCGAGAACGAGCAGCGGATCGCGCAGGCGGTGCGCGGGCTGCGCAAGGGGCTGACGCGGCTCGACGGCTGACCTGGGCCGGACCTGCGCCTGACCCGGGCTGACCCCGGCCTGAGTGCACCCTGGGCGCCACCCGGGGGTTCTCCCCAGGGTCGGCTCAGGGGCGTCCCTGATGTCGCCGCGGGGTGCCGGGCTGCCAGGCTCGTGGTGAGGACGCGGGGACGGCCCTGCGCGCAGCACGAGGAGACGGACCATGGCACGGCGGGCGACAGCAGCGGCAGCAGGAGCGGTCGGTGCGGGGATCGTGCTCGGGCTCACCGCGTGCGCGGGCGGGGCGAGCGGCCCGGTCGTGGAGCGGCAGGTCGAGATCGAGGACGTGCGGGCGGTGGACCTGGCGAGCTCCGGCGACCTGACGGTGCGGCGCGGCGACACCCCGTCGCTGACCATCCGGGCCTCGGAGGGCACGCAGGAGCGTCTCGTCTCGGAGGTGCGCGACGGCGTCCTGGTCCTGGACTCGCGGTCGACGTTCGGGTTCTCGCGGCTCGGCGACATCGAGTACGAGCTGGTGATCGGCGAGCTCGAGCAGCTGGTCATCTCCGGCTCCGGCGACGTGGCGGGCTCGGACGTGACGGGCGGGCAGGTGCGGGTGCTGATCGAGGGCTCGGGCAGCATCGAGCTGGAGGGCGTCGACGCCGACGAGCTGCAGGCGGCCATCGAGGGCTCCGGCGACATCGAGCTGACCGGGGACGCCGCGTCGGTGGACCTCGGGATCGAGGGCTCGGGCGAGATCGACGCCGAGGACCTCCGCGCCGACGAGGCCGACACGTCCATCGAGGGCTCCGGTGACATCTCCGTGCACGCCGAGCGGCGGCTCGCGGTGGCGATCAGCGGCTCGGGGACCGTCCGCTACACCGGTGACCCGGAGGTGTCGTCCGACGTGGACGGCTCGGGCGACGTCGTCCAGGGCTGAGGCGGCGCGGGCCCGGAGCGCTCAGAGCACGTCGGACCCGGCGACCACGCGCGCGCCCGGCACGGGGCCGGAGGCGGTGAGCACCGAGTCGGCGACCCCCGCCGCGGTCATGGCGGCGGCGATCACCAGGGCGTGCTGCCGGCTGCGGGCCAGCGCGGCGACGGTCGGGCCGGACCCGGAGACCACCACGCCGAGCGCGCCGGCGTCCTCGGCGACCGACAGCGTCTCGACCAGGCCCGGGGCGAGCTCCACCGCGGCGTCCTGCAGGTCGTTGTGCAGCAGCGCGCCGACGGCCGGGGCGTCCCCGGCGCGCAGGGCCTGCAGCACGGCGACGTCCCCGTCCGTGTCGAGCTCCTCGCGGCCGGCGCCGAGCACGTCGAGCTCCTCGTAGACCCGGGCAGTCGACAGGCCGGTCTCGCGGACCCCGAACGCCCAGTGGTACTCCCCGCGGGACAGGGCGGCCGTCAGCAGGTCGCCGCGGCCGGAGCCGACGGCGGTCTGGCCCATGAGCAGGAACGGCACGTCGGAGCCGAGCTCCGCGGCGACCTCGTGCAGCTCCTCGCGGCTGAGCGCGGTGCCCCAGAACGCGTCGCAGGCGAGCAGGGCGGCCGCGGCGTCGGCGGACCCGCCGGCCATGCCGCCCGCGACGGGGACGCCCTTGTGCAGGTGCAGGTGCACGCCCTCGTCGATGCCGGTGCGCTCGGCGAGGGCCCGGGCGGCGCGCAGCGCGAGGTTGCTGCCGTCGGTCGGCACGTGCGCGGCCTGCGGGCCGGAGACCGTCACCTCGAGGCCGTCCGACGGCGACGCGACGACGTCCTCGTACAGCGACACCGCCTGGAACACGGTCGCGACGGGGTGGTAGCCGTCGGGCCGCCGCGAGCCGACGCGCAGCGACAGGTTGACCTTGCCGGGGGCGCGGACGCGCACCTCACGTCCGGTGCGGGGAGCGAGGCGCAGGTCGGTCACGGCACCCACTGTGCCAGTTCCGCGCGCGTCCGGCGCGAGGTCACGACGGGGCGGGGAGGGGTGCGCGGGGGCGTCGGATCAGCGGGCCGCGCGCAGCTGCTCGGCCACGCGCGCGAACGCCGTCACGTCCAGCGCCTCGCCCCGGGCCTGCGGGTCGACCCCCGCCGCGGCGATCGCGGCCGATGCCGGCTCGGCCCCGCCGGCCAGGGACGCGAGCGCCGACCGGAGCATCTTGCGGCGCTGGGCGAAGGCCCCGTCGACCACGGCGAACACCTCCTCGCGCGTGGCGGAGGTGGCGGGCGCGGGACGCCGGTCCATCCGGACGAGCGCCGAGTCGACGTTCGGCGTGGGCCAGAACACCGAGCGGCCGATCGTCGCGGTGCGCCGGGCGGACGCGTACCAGGCGACCTTGGCGGACGGGACGCCGTAGGTGCGGCTGCCGGGCGGCGCGGCCAGGCGGTCCGCGACCTCGGCCTGCACCATGACGAGCACCCGCTCCAGGGTCGGGAACCGCTCGAGGAACGTGAGCAGCACCGGCACGGAGACGTTGTAGGGGAGGTTCGCGACGAGTGCGGTGGGCGCGCGGCCGGGCAGCGCCCGCACGTCCAGCGCGTCGCCGCGGACCACGGTGAGCGACGGCACGGCCGGCGGGCCGGGGTCGGGCGCGTCGGCGGGACCGGGCACGACGTCGGGCAGGTCCACGACGTGCACGTCCGCCCCGAGGACGTGCCGGCGGACGGTCTCGGGCAGCAGCGTCCCGAGCACGGGGTCGATCTCGACCGCCACGACGTCGGCGCCCGCCTCGAGCAGCCCCAGCGTCAGCGAGCCGAGGCCGGGGCCGATCTCGACGACCCGCTCACCGGGCACCACGTCGGCCTGCCGGACGATCTTGCGGACCGTCCCGCCGTCCAGCACGAAGTTCTGCCCGAGGGTCTTGGTCGGCCGGATGCCCGCGCGCTCGGCGAGGGCGCGGATCTCCGCCGGACCGAGCAACGGCCCCGCCGCGGGTGCGACAGGGCCGTTGCTGGAGGACATGCGGGCGAGCCTACCCGGCGGGCCGCGGCGCGCGGCCCACCGGCGGGCTCACCTGCTCAGGAGAACAGGCGGGGGCCGCAGTGCGGCCACTGCCCGGCGCCGGAGCGGTTGTAGAGCGCCTGCGCGCGGGCGGTCTGCTCCTCGGCCGAGGCCTCGGAGGGGAGCCCGGAGCCGCCGACGGCCTGCCACGTGCCCACCGAGAACTGGTAGAGCCCGTGGTACTTGCCGCTCGCGGAGACCGCGTTGACCCGGCCGCCCGACTCGCACGCCGCGAGGGCCGCCCAGTTCAGGCCCGCCGCGTCGCCGCCGCCGACCGCGGGGGTGCCGCCGCCGGTCGCGGGAGCCGCGCTCGTCGCCGGCGCCTTCGCGACCGGCTTCTTGGTGGTGCCCACGTTCGTGACCTGGTCCACCGGCGCCTGCGTCACGTTGTCCGACACGGGCTCGCGGGCCGTCTCGACGCCGTCCACGGTGGTGACGCGCTCGACGACGGTCCGCACGCCGGCGACGCCGGCCGTGGTGACCTCGGACTCGCCGATGAACATCGACGGGTCGTCCTGCTCGACGGCGTTGAACGGCACCTCGTGGGTGGTCGTGACGTCCTGGACGACGACGCGGTTGATCACCACGGTGACCCGGTCGCCGGTGTGCTGGACGCTGACCCGGTCGAGCGGGGTGAGCGCGATGCCCAGCCGGTCGAGCGCGTCGGCGACGGTGGTGCTGCCGTCCGGCACGGTCAAGGTCTGACCGTCGACCGCGACGTCCGCCGGCCCGTCGAGCGTGAGCTCGAGCGACAGGTCCGGGCGGCCGCCCGCGGTGGAGCGGGAGGCCACCAGGCGCACGTCGTCGCCACGGGTGGCGAGCATCTCGAGCGCCTCGTCGGCGGTCAGGGCCGTGGTCCACACGGTCTCCTGCGCGCCGTCGGTCTCGACGGTCACCTGGCGGGCGTGCCGCACGACGACGTCGACGCCCTCGCGCAGGGCGCCGGAGGGGCTGACGGTGTCCCGCTGCCCGAGGTCGAGGTCCTGCTCCTCGAGCAGGCCGTCGACGCTCCCGGCGAACGTGGACACGGTCGTGGTGACGCCGTCCACGTCGAGGGTCACGGTCTTGTGGGCGTCCGCGACGGCGACGCCACCGGTGGCGAGCACGACGACGGCGGTCGCGGCGCCGACGAGGCGCACGCGCCCCCGGCGCGACCGGCGCTCGGCGGTGGGCTCGGTGCCGTCGGCGGCAGCCGGGGCGTCCGTGGTGTTGCGGACGACGCGGGTGCCCAGGGCGGCGGAGGTGGCGGCGAGGCGCGTGCGGGCGCGGCGGAGGAAGGAGGTCACGTGGTTCCAGACGACGACGGTCCCGGGCACGGGGGGCGGGGCGCGCCGCGTGGCGGCGCCCGACGGTGCCCGGGCCCGGAGGCCCTGCGGCGGTGGCGGCACCTGGAGGGAGGTGCTGCACCCGACGGTCCCGGATCCCCGATCCGGCGGTCATGCTCCCGCGCGCTGCTGCGCGGGCTGTGCGGGATGCCCGTGGTCCCGGACTACCGGTCTGTCACGAGCGACACGCGACCGTAACCCATTCGTGACCTGATGCCAAGTGGTGGCAACGCTCCCGCAGGTCAGGGGCCGGCCGGGCGGACCGGGCCGGCTCCGGGGTCAGTACCAGCCCTTGGACTGGAACGAGGACCACGCGCCGCAGGGGGTGGAGTACCGGCCCGCGACGTAGTTCAGGCCCCAGGTGATCTGGGTGGCCGGGTTGGTGCGCCAGTCCGCGGCGATGCTGGCCATCTTCGAGCCGGGGAGGGCCTGCGGGATGCCGTAGGCGCCCGACGACCGGTTCTCCGCGTCGATGCGCCAGCCGCTCTCCTTGTTCCACAGCTGCAGCAGGCAGGCGAACTGGTCGTCGCCCCAGCCGCGCTCGGCGGCCATCTGCTTGCCCAGCTCCTGCGCGCTGCCCGGCGACACGGTGATGTCCACGCCGGACGCGAGCTCCATCGTGCCGACCTTGACCACCTGCGTCACGGGCTCGACCGTGATCGCCGAGGCGACGACCTGCCGGTCGACGACCGCGCCGCCGACCGTCGCGGTGCTGTACGTGGTGGTGCGGACGCCCGCGCGGCCCGCGGTCTCGACCTTCCGGGTGCCCTTCACGAGGGTGGGGTCCTCGACCTCCTGCTCGGTGAACGGCACCGCCTCGGTGACCGTCTCGCCGGCGGTGGCCGCCCGGGTCACCAGGACGACGAGCCCGTCGGTCGCCGTCGCGTCGAGCGGCACGGACACCCGGTCGCCCTCGTTCAGCACGAGCCCGATCTCCCGCAGGGCGTCGCGGACGGTCCCGGCGCTGGTCACGCCGTCGATCACCTGACCGTCGACGGCCAGGTGGATCGTCTTCTGCGTCGACACGCGCAGCAGGTCCTCGCGCGTCACGGAGGCGGAGCGGGACGCGGACAGGAGGGTCTCGTCGTCGCGCAGGCCCAGGCCCTCGACTGCCTCGCCGACCGTCAGGGCCGTCGTCCACACCGTCTGCTGCCGGCCGTCGACCTCCACCTCGAGCTCGCGGCCGTGCCGGACGACGATCTGCGCGCCGTCGGAGACGGTCTCGTCCAGGCCGGGCGCGACGAGGTCGTGCTCGCCGACCGCGATGTCGCCCGCGCTGAGCACCTGCCCGACCGTGCGGCCGAACGCGCTCACCTCGACCGGGGAGCCGTCGACCTCGACCGTCACGGACTTGTGCAGGCCCGCGAACGCGGTGGTCGCGCCGGCGACGAGGACGAGGGCCAGCCCCTGGGCGCCGAGACGCAGGGCGCGGGCGCGGCGCGTGCCCGCGGGCGGCGTCGAGGGTGCGGGCGGCACCGACGGCTCTGACGGGGCGGTCGACTCGGGCGCAGGCACGCGGGGGGCTCCAGCAGGTCGGGTCGGCGGGAGGGAGGGACTCACGCCGGTACAGCCCCCCGACCGTAACCGATTCGTGACCGACCCCGAAAGGCGAACGGGCCGGAACCACCCACCCGGGGGGCCGGCTGCTGCGCCGAGGTCGGCACCCCCGGGCCCAGTTCGGCACCCGGAGCTGCCGACGTCGGGCGCGGAGTGCCGACCTCGGCGGCAGAGGGGGGCGGGGAGAGGGGAAGGGGAGAGGGAAGGGGGAGAGGGGGGGTTACCAGGGGCCGTAGACGCGCTCCGCGGTCGTGGCCAGGGCGCGGCAGGCGTCCGCGAGGTCCAGGTCCCGCTCCTGGGCGAGGCGGCGGACGGTGTGCGGCACCAGGTACGGGGCGTTCGGGCGGCCGCGCAGGGGGTGCGCGGTCAGGTAGGGCGCGTCGGTCTCGACCAGCACGAGGTCGAGCGGCAGCACCCGCAGCGCGGCGCGCAGGTCGTCGTTGGCGCCGTAGGTCAGCGGTCCGGCGAACGACGCGAACCAGCCCTCGCGCGCGCACACCTCGGCGAGCGCCGGCCCGCCGGAGAAGCAGTGGAACACCGTGCGCTCCGGTGCGCCGTCGCTCAGCAGCACCTCGACCACCTCGTCGTGCGCGTCGCGGTCGTGGATCTGCAGGGCGAGCCCGAGCTCCTTGGCCAGGGCCACGTGCGCCCGGAACGCCTCGCGCTGCACCTCGCGGCCGCGAGGACCGGCCCGGAAGAAGTCGAGCCCGGTCTCGCCGATCGCCCGGACGCGGTCGTTGGCCCGGGCGACCTCCGTCACCCGGGACAGCGCCGCGTCCAGGTCGGCGTCGTGCCGCGGCTGCGGGTCGGGCTCCAGCCCGTCGGGTGCGACCTCGTGGACGCGGGCGTGCAGCACGGCCTCGTTCGGGTGGATCGCGACGGCGCCGAGCAGCGCCCGGCGTCCGGCCCGCAGCGGGACCGGGGCCGCGGCCCCCTGGACCCCGGCGTCGACCCGCAGCACGGCGTCCGTCCACGCGACGGCGTCCAGGTCGCAGCCGACCTGCACCATGCGCGGGACGCCGACGGCCGCCGCCCGGTCCAGGTGGTCGTCCAGCGTCGCGGGCGCCGGCTCGCCGTCCGCGTCCTCGCCGGCCTCCGCCTGCACGGACAGCACGGACTCCAGGTGCGTGTGGTCGTCGACCACGGGAACCGGCAGCGGCTCGGGCGAGGGCGCCCAGCCCCGCGGCCGGTTGCGGGACCGCGCCACTCAGCCCTGCCGCAGGCGGTCGAGCTCCGCCTCGACCACGTCGTCGTCCAGCTTGGTGAAGACGGGCGTCGGCTTCTCGACCGGCGTGCCCGGGACGATCGCGCGCGGCTGCCACGCGGGCAGCGTCTCGCCGCGCCGGTAGTCGCCCGTGATGACCGGGTAGTGCCGCGAGCTGTCGTCCAGGTCGGTGACCTCGTCGATCCGGGGCAGCGGGGAGAACGTCCCCGTGCCGCCCAGGGCCTCGTGCACCTGCTGCGCCGAGTGCGGCAGGAACGGCGAGAGCATCGTGTTGCAGTCGCTCACGGCCTGCGCCGCGGTGTGCAGCACGGTGCCCAGGCGCACCGGGTCCGTCTTCAGCTTCCAGGGCTCGGTCTCGGAGATGTACCGGTTGGCCTCGCCGACCACCCGCATCGCCTCGGCGATCGCCGCGCGGTGCCGGTGGGTGCCGATGAGCTCGCCGACCCGCCCGAACGCCGTCGTGGTCTGCGCGAGCAGGGCCTCGTCGACGCCGAGCCGCGGGCCGGGCTCGGGGATCGCCCCGACGTTCTTGTGGATCATGCTCGCGGTGCGGTTGACCAGGTTGCCCCAGCCGGCGACGAGCTCGTCGTTGGTGCGGCGCTTGAAGTCGGCCCACGTGAAGTCGGCGTCCTGGGCCTCGGGCCCGGCCGTCGAGATGTAGTAGCGCAGCGCGTCCGGCTGGTACCGGCTCAGCATGTCCCGCACGTAGATGACCACGCCGCGGGAGGACGAGAACTGCTTGCCCTCCATCGTGAGGAACTCGGACGACACGACCTCGGTCGGCAGGTTCAGCCGCCCGTACGGGCCCGGCTCGCCGCCCTTCGACCCGCCGCCGGCGTAGCCGAGCAGCTCGGCCGGCCAGATCTGCGAGTGGAAGGTGATGTTGTCCTTGCCCATGAAGTAGTAGGACAGCGACTCGGGGTCGGTCCAGAACTGCCGCCACGCGTCCGGGTCGCCGGAGCGGCGCGCCCACTCGATGGACGCGGACAGGTACCCGATCACGGCGTCGAACCACACGTACAGCCGCTTGGACGGGTTGTCCTCCCAGCCCTCCAGCGGGACGGGGATGCCCCAGTCGATGTCGCGGGTCATCGCGCGCGGGCGCACGTCGTCCAGCAGGTTCAGCGAGAACTTCAGGACGTTCGGCCGCCACTCCGTGCGGGTGCGCAGCCAGTCGCCCAGCGCGTCGACGAACGCCGGCAGGTCCAGGAAGAAGTGGTTGGACTCCACGAACTTCGGGGTCTCGCCGTTGATCCGGCTGCGCGGGTTCTTGAGGTCGATCGCGTCGAGCTGGTTGCCGCAGTTGTCGCACTGGTCGCCGCGGGCGCCGTCGTAGCCGCAGATCGGGCAGGTGCCCTCGATGTACCGGTCGGGCAGGGTGCGGCCCGTCGACGGGCTGATCGCGCCCATGGTGGTCTTCTCGACCATGTACCCGTTCTTGTGCACCGTGCGGAACATCTCCTGCACCACGGCGTAGTGGTTGCGCGTGGTGGTGCGGGTGAACAGGTCGTAGGAGAGGCCGAGCTGCGTGAGGTCCTCGACGATGACGCGGTTGTACCGGTCGGCGAGCTCCTGCGGCGTGACGCCCTCCTGCTCGGCCTGCACGAGGATCGGCGTGCCGTGCTCGTCGGTGCCGGAGACCATGAGGACGTCGTGGCCCGCCATGCGCATGTAGCGGCTGAACACGTCGGAGGGGACGCCGAAGCCGGCGACGTGGCCGATGTGACGCGGGCCGTTGGCGTAGGGCCAGGCGACCGCGGACAGGATGCGGGACATGCGTCGATCCTAGTGAGCAGCGAAGGGGCGGCGTCGCACGCGGCGCAGGTCAGCCCTCGACGGCCTCCGCGAGCGCCATCCACCGCTCCTCGACCTCCGCGACCTCGGCCTCGCGGGCGTGCTTCTCCTCGCCCAGGGCGGTGAGGCCGCCGTAGTCCGCGGGGTCGTGCTCGGCCATCTTCCGGTCGAGGACCTCGATCTGGCCGGTGAGCTTCGCGATGCGCCGCTCCAGGGCGCCGAGCTCCTTCTTCGCGGCCCGCAGCTCGGCGCCGTCGAGCCCGGTCGACGGCCCGTCGGACGCCGCGCCGCCGGTCGCCTCCGTCGGGGCCCCGGTCGAGACCGACGTCCCCGAGCGCTGGTGCTCCAGCAGCCGCAGGTACTCGTCGACGCCGCCGGGGACGTGCCGGAACCGGCCGTCGAGCACCGCGTACTGCTGGTCGGTGACGCGCTCCAGCAGGTACCGGTCGTGCGAGACGACCAGCAGCGTGCCCGGCCAGGTGTCGAGCAGGTCCTCCATCGCGGCGAGCATGTCGGTGTCGAGGTCGTTCGACGGCTCGTCCAGCACGAGGACGTTCGGCTCGTCGAGCAGGATCAGCAGGAGCTGCAGCCGGCGGCGCTGACCGCCCGAGAGGTCCTTCACGGGCGTCTGCAGCTGGGCGTTGGTGAACCCCAGGCGCTCGAGCAGCTGGCCGGGGGTCATCTCCTTGCCGCCCGCGACGTAGGACGTCCGGTAGCGCGCGACGACCTCGTTGACCCGGTCGTCGGCGATGTCGCGCAGCTCGGCGAGCTCCTGGGTGAGGGTGGCGACCTTCACCGTCTTGCCGTGCTTGACCCGGCCGGTGGTCGGCTTCACGTCGCGCGTGACCAGGCCCAGCAGCGTCGACTTCCCCGCGCCGTTGACCCCGAGCACGCCGGTGCGCTCGCCGGGGGCGATCAGCCACGTCACGTGCGTGAGCACCTCGTGGTCGCCGTACGAGACCGAGACGTCCTCGATGTCGACGACGTCCTTGCCGAGCCGGGCCGTCGCCATCCGGGACAGCTCGACGGCGTTGCGGATCGGCGGCTCGTCCTCGATCAGCTGGTTCGCGGCCTCGATGCGGAACTTCGGCTTGGAGGTGCGGGCGGGCGCACCGCGGCGCAGCCAGGCCAGCTCCTTGCGCATGAGGTTCTGCCGCTTGGCCTCGCTGGCCGCCGCCATCCGGTCGCGCTCGACGCGCTGCAGGACGTAGGCGGCGTACCCGCCCTCGAACGGCTCGACGATGCCGTCGTGCACCTCCCACGTCGCGGTGCAGACCTCGTCGAGGAACCAGCGGTCGTGGGTGACGACCAGCAGGCCGCCGGCGTTCGCGGACCAGCGGCGCTTGAGGTGCCGGGCGAGCCAGGTGACCGCCTCGACGTCCAGGTGGTTGGTCGGCTCGTCGAGCATGAGCACGTCGTCGTCGCCGGCCAGCAGCGCGGCGAGCGCGACCCGGCGGCGCTGCCCGCCGGACAGGTCGGCGACGAGCTTGTCCCACGGCAGGTCGCCCACCAGGCCCGAGACGACGTCGCGGATGCGCGGGTCGCCCGCCCACTCGTGCTCCACGCGGTCGCCCACCACCGCGGCCCCGACGGTCAGCGCGGGGTCCAGGGTGTCGGTCTGGTCCAGCACGCCGATCCGCACGCCGCCGCGCACGGTGACGCGGCCCGAGTCGGGGGTCAGCCGCCCGGCCAGGAGCGCCAGGAGCGAGGACTTGCCGTCGCCGTTGCGGCCCACGATGCCGACCCGGTCGCCCTCGTTGAGGCCCACGGTCACGGAGTCGAAGACGTTCTTGGTGGGGAAGGACAGGTGCAGCGATTCGCCGCCGAGCAGGTGGGCCATTCGGTCAAGACTAGGCGGCGGGCGAGGGTCGGGCGGGCGTCGGGCGTGCGGCGGGCGGCCGGGTGACCGCTACGGTGGCCCCGTGCTGCGCTCCGACGGCGACACCGCCGGCCCCGTCCCGTCCCTCGTCGAGGACCCGGACGCCCCGGGCTGGCACCGCCCGCCGCTGACCGACGACCAGCGCCGCTACGACGCGCTGCAGGCCGCCGGGCTGCTGGTCGGCGCCGTGCTGAGCCTCGCGCTGGGGCAGACCGCCGGGATGTACGACGAGCCCGCGGAGGGCTGGGTCGGCGTCCTCATGCTGCTGGCGATCACCGCCCCGCTCGCGCTGCGCCGCCGCTGGCCCTCGGCGGTCGCGGTGGTGGTGGCCGTGGCGTTCATCGTCTCGGCCGAGCTCCAGGTCCCGGAGACCCTATTCGCCAACATCGCCCTGTTCATGGCGCTGTACACGGTCGGCGCCTGGGAGCCGCGGCGCACGCGGGCCGCGTGGGTGCGGGCCGCGATCGTCGTGGCGATGTTCGTCTGGCTGCTCGTCGCGATGTTCGAGGCGGTGACGGACCCCGAGGGCATCGAGGGCTTCTCCAACGCCGGGGCGTTCTCCCCGCTGGTGGCGTACCTGCTGATCCAGCTGCTCACCAACATCCTGTACTTCGCGGGGGCGTGGTGGTTCGGCGAGCACGCGTGGAACGCCGCCCGCGAGCGCGCCCGCACCGACTGGCGCGGCCGGCAGCTGGTCGGCGAGCGCCGCCGCGTGGAGGAGCAGGCCGTCGCGATCGAGCGGCTGCGCCTGGCGCGCGAGCTGCACGACGCGGTCGCCCACCACGTGTCGATGATGGGCGTGCAGGCGGCGGCGGCGCGGGTCGTGCTGGGATCGGACCCCGAGCGGGCGGCCGCGGCGCTGGAGCAGGTGGAGGACTCGGCGCGCGAGGCCGTCGACGAGCTGCACGGCCTGCTCAGCACCCTGCGGGAGTCCGGCGCCGACGCCGAGACGTCCGCGGTCGGCTCGCTGAGCGTCGACCGGCTGCCGGAGCTGGTGCAGCAGGCGGCCGACACCGGGCTCGCCGCGCAGTTCCAGGTGGTCGGCGAGCCGGTGCGGGTGCCGCCGCTGACGTCGCTCAACCTGTACCGGATCTGCCAGGAGGCCCTGACGAACGTGCGCAAGCACGCCGGCACGGGCGCCCGCGTCGACGTGCGGCTGCGGTACGACACGGACGCGGTGGAGCTGGAGATCGCGGACGACGGCACCGCGGGCCGGCGGCCCGCGCGCACGACGTCCGGCGGCCTGGGGCTGGTGGGGATGCGGGAGCGGGTCGCCGCCGACGGCGGCACGCTCGAGACGGGCGCCCGCGGGCGCGGCGGGTACCTGGTGCGGGCGCGGGTGCCGCTCGCACCCCGGACGGGAGGGGCACGATGACCACGCAGACCGACGGCACGGAGGTGGCCTCCGGGCCTGGCCGGCCGGTGCGGGTGCTGCTCGCCGACGACCAGGCGCTGCTGCGCGCCGGGCTGGCGACGATCCTCGGCGCGGCGCCCGACCTGGAGGTGGTCGGGCAGGCCGGCACGGGGCGCGAGGCGGTCGAGCTCGCGCGCTCCCTGCAGCCGGACGTCGTGTGCATGGACGTGCAGATGCCCGAGATGGACGGCCTGGAGGCGACCCGCCGGATCGTCGCCGACCCGGACGTGTCCGCCGCGGTGCTCGTCCTCACCACGTTCAACCGCGACGACTACCTGCTGGAGTCGCTGCAGGCCGGCGCCGCCGGGTTCCTGCTGAAGAACTCCCGGCCCGAGCAGCTCGCCGACGCCGTGCGCGCCGTCGCCGCCGGGGACGCGCTGCTGTCGCCCGAGGTGACCCGGGCCGTGATCGCGCGGGCCATGGCCGCCGGCTCCGCCCCGGGGCGGAGCGGGGTGCCCGCGGCGGGCGGCCCCGTCGCCGGCTCGTCCGCCGGCTCCTCCGCCGGGCTGACGGAGCGGGAGCTCGAGGTGCTGCGCCTGGTCGCGCGCGGGCTGAGCAACGACGAGATCGCCGCGGAGCTCGTCCTGGGCCGCGCGACCGTCAAGACGCACGTGTCGAACGTCCTGACCAAGCTCGGCCTGCGGGACCGGGTGCAGGCCGTCGTCTTCGCCTTCGAGAACGGCCTGACGGACTGACGCCCCGCCGCGCCTCCGCCCCGAGGGGGAGGCCGGCCGGCCCGTGAAGTTCCGCCCGGCGGCCGAGGCGGCGACCGGGGGGCGGCTCCTAGCGTGGACCCCGGCGGACGGACCGGTCCGCCACGGGGCACACACGGGAGACGACATGCTGCAGCTCGACGGGATCCACCGGTCCTTCGGGGACCGGCTGGTGCTCGACGACGTCGGGTTCACGGTGGAGCGGGGCAAGCTCACCGGGTTCGTCGGCGGCAACGGCGCCGGCAAGACCACCACGATGCGGATCGTGCTCGGCGTGCTGACGCCGGACTCCGGCACGATCACCCTCGACGGCAGCCCGCTCGGCGACGACCGGCGCCGCGCGTTCGGCTACATGCCCGAGGAGCGCGGGCTCTACCCGAAGATGAAGGTGCTGGAGCAGATCGCGTACCTCGCGCGGCTGCACGGCTACGACCGGCGCACCGCCACCGAGCGGGCCCGCGAGCTGCTCGTGAAGCTCGGCCTCGAGGAGCGGCTGGACGACCCGGTCGACGACCTGTCGCTCGGCAACCAGCAGCGCGCGCAGATCGCCGCGGCCCTCGTGCACGAGCCCGAGGTGCTGATCCTCGACGAGCCGTTCTCCGGCCTGGACCCGATGGCCGTCGAGGTGGTGCTCGGCGTCCTGTCCGAGCACGCGGCCCGCGGGGTGCCGGTGCTGTTCTCCTCGCACCAGCTCGACGTGGTCGAGCGGCTGTGCGACGACGTCGTCGTCATCGCCGGCGGGAAGATCCGCGCGGCGGGGGAGAAGGAGGCGCTGCGCCAGCGGTACGCCGAGCCGCGGTACGAGATCACGTCCGGCGGCGACATGGGCTGGCTCCGCACCGAGCCCGGCGTGCAGGTCGTCGAGTTCGACGGCGGCTACGCGCTGTTCGACGCCGACGAGGCCACCGCCCAGCGGGTGCTGCGCGCCGCCCTCGACGCCGCCCCGGTCAGCCGGTTCGCGCCGGTCACGCCGCGGCTCGCGGAGATCTTCCGCGACATCGTCCGCGACGAGCAGCGCCACGACGAGGAGACCGCCACCGCGCGGACGAAGGAGACGGTCCGATGAGCACCCCGACCCCCACGCCGGGCCGCCCCCGGCCGGCGACGCCCAGCGCCGTGCAGAGCACCCTCATGGTCGCCGAGCGCGAGATCATGTCGCAGGTCCGCACCAAGTCGTTCCTCATCTCGACCGCCGTGCTGCTCGTGCTGGTCCTCGGCGGGATCGTGCTGTCCTCCCTGCTGGGGGACAAGCTCGGCGGTGGTGACACCAAGGTCGCCGTCGTCCCCGAGACGTCCTCGGTGATCGCGGACGTCGACGGCCTGGAGGCGGTCGACGCCGCGGACGCCGACGAGGCGCGCGCCCTGGTGGAGTCCGAGGAGGTCTCCGCCGCGGTGCTCCCCGACGAGGACCCGGACAACACGCTCGGCGTCGTGGTCGTCGGCCTGGACTCCGCGCCCGACGGGGTGCTGAGCGCGCTCGCGGTCACGCCCCCGGTCGAGCTGCTCGACGAGTCCGCCACCTCCGACGGCCTGCGGTACCTCGTGTCGCTGCTGTTCGGGCTGGTGTTCCTCATGGCGGCGTCGTCGTTCGGCGGCACCATCGCGCAGAACACCGTGCAGGAGAAGCAGTCGCGGATCGTCGAGATCCTGCTGTCGACCGTCCCGCCGCGGGCGCTGCTCGGCGGCAAGATCCTGGGCAACACGGCGCTCGCGGTCGGCCAGATCGCCGCGATCGGTGCGGTCGCGGTGATCGGCCTCGTCGTGACCGGTCAGGACGAGGTCCTCGGGATGATCGGCGCGCCGGTGGCCTGGTTCGTGCTGTTCTTCCTGGTCGGGTTCGTGCTGCTCGCCGCGCTGTTCGCGTCCGCCGCGTCGCTCGTGTCCCGCATCGAGGACACCGGCTCCGTGCTCACGCCGGTGATCATGCTCGTGATGATCCCGTACTTCGGCGTCATCCTGTTCAACGACAACGACACCGTGCTGACCGTCATGTCGTACGTGCCGTTCAGCGCCGCCGTCGGCATGCCGGTGCGGCTGTTCCTCGGGCAGGCCGCGTGGTGGGAGCCGCTGCTGTCGCTGGGGATCCTCGCGGTGTCCGCCGTGGTCGTCACCGCGATCGGCGCCCGGATCTACTCCCGGTCCGTGCTCCGGACCGGGCGCCGGGTGAAGCTGTCGGAGGCCCTGGCCAAGGCGGCCTGACACCCGCGGACGGCGCGCGCGGCACTCAGGGGGGTGCCGCGCGCGTCGTCGCGTCTCAGGGGGTGTCGAACGGGGCGACCAGCGTGCGGAGCAGGTCCGCGAGGCGGTCGCGGTCGTCGGCGCCCAGGCCGTCCAGCAGCCCCCGCTCGACGTCGAGCAGCGTCGACATGGCCGCGTCCACCCGGGCGCGGCCCTCGTCCGTGAGCCGCACGAGCACGCCGCGGCGGTCGTCGGGGGAGGGCAGCCGCTCGACCAGCGCCCGGGAGGCCAGCCGGTCGATGCGGTTCGTCATCGTCCCGCTGGTGACCAGGGTCTGGGTGAGGAGCGCCCCCGGGGACATCCGGTAGGGCGCGCCCGCGCGGCGCAGCGCCGACAGCACGTCGAACTCCCACGGCTCCAGCCCGTGCCGGGCGAACGCCTGCCGCCGCGCGAGGTCCAGGTGCCGGGACAGCCGGGTCACCCGCGACAGCACCGACAGCGGCGCGACGTCCAGGTCCGGGCGCTCGCGGGCCCACGCCTCGACGATGCGGTCGACCTCGTCCCGGGGCTCGGCCGCGCCGTGCCCGAGCGGGTCCCGCGCTGGGGGAACGGCAGCCGACATGCGGGCGAGGCTACTCGACCGGCCGACCCGCACCGGGGAGGCGGCCGGGCGGAACGCGCTGGTGGGGCCGGTCACGCCTCCGTCGGCGCCGGCTCGTCCGCCTTCTGCGCGGTGCGCGTCCGGCGCCGCGGCTCGGGCGCGCTCGTGAGCCGGGGCCGGCGCTCCAGCCCGGACAGCCCGTTCCAGGCCAGGTTCACCAGCGCCGCGGCCACGTCCGCCTTCTTCGGGCTGCGGGCGTCCAGCCAGTGCTGGCCGGTGAGCGCCACCATCCCGACGAGCATCTGCGCGTAGATCGGCGCCGTCCGCGGGTCCAGGCCCTGCCGGGTGAACTGGTCCGCGAGCAGGTGCTCGACCTGGGTCGCCACGTCGCCGATCAGGCTGGAGAACGTCCCGGTCGCCTGCGCCACCGGGGAGTCCCGCACCAGGATGCGGAAGCCGTCCTCGTTGTCCTCGATGTAGTCGAGCAGGGCCAGCGCCGACCGCTCGACCATGACCTTCGGGTGCCCGCCCTCGTCGAGCGCCCCGGTCAGGGCCGTCGTCAGCGCCTGGATCTCCCGGTCCACGACGACGGCGTACATGCCCTCCTTGCCGCCGAAGTGCTCGTACACGACGGGCTTGGACACCTCGGCGCGCGCCGCGATCTCCTCGACGGACGTGCCGTCGAAGCCCTTCTCGGCGAAGAGCTGGCGGCTGACCTGCAGCAGCTGCTCGCGCCGCTGCGTCGCGGTCATGCGGGCGCGGGGCACCCGCGGGGCGCGCCGAGGCTCGGACGTCATCGGGCCATCCTCTCAGGTGGCGCACATGAGGCGATGGTCCTGCTCAGCCCTGCGCGCCTGCGGCTGGCAGACTGACGCCCGACGCGGGACCGGCCGAGGCGGCGGGTCGTCCGCGGTCCGCCCTGGTGTAACGGCAGCACGCAGGCCTTTGGTGCCTTGAGGTCCGGGTTCGAATCCTGGGGGCGGAGCGGGTGCCGGACGGGTCGGCGCCTCTCCGTGGCCCCCGTTCGGGATCGTGCAACCCCGTGGCCAGGCCGCTGGCCGACGTGACCGAGGAGACGCCCGGGCGTCGTGTGTCGTCGTCGGACGTCTGCCTTTCCCGCAGGAGCGGTTGCCGCCGGTGCCTTCCGACGTGATAGCGCTACCACCGGATGGAGAGAGATGGTCGCTCACTCCTTGTCCTCGTGTCTGATATGCGCTTTCATGGACGGCGTCCGTGACGGACCCACCAGCACACCGGCGTGCTGCGGCGTGCCCGGGGGTGTTCGTCCCTACTGCGAAGGGGATGTCTCGATGAGGAGAGCACCACGCTGGCTGGCCACCTCGGCCACTCTCGGGCTGTGCGCGGGACTGCTGGGCGCACTGCCCGCGTCGGCGGTCGACGCCGACGCCGACGTGCTGGAGGTGGACCTGGCGCGCACCACCGGCGAGTTCCGCGGCGGCGCCTCGGGCGCGCTGTACGGGCTCGGCGACGAGGGGGCACCCACGCAGGCGCTGATCAACGGCGCGCACATCACGAACGTCTCGCAGAAGGCTCCGTTCGGCACGCAGCACCCGTCCGGCGACGCCCTGCAGATCGAGGACGGGTTCTTCGACAAGCACGGGCAGGACCTCTACATCTACGTGCAGGACTACTACCCGGACTGGCCGTACCACGGAGGTCAGCGGCCGGGTGACACGCGTACGTACGACCAGGCGACCGGTGCGTTCACCGAGACGCCGAACGGGATCTGGGACTTCCTGGAGGTGACCCGGATCGTCGCCGAGGCTGTCGCCACCGAGTCGGACCGCCCGGGCGACTACGTGTTCATCCCGTTCAACGAACCGGACGGCGGCAACTGGTACGCGGACTGGTCCGCGCTCGGCCAGACGTTCCTCGACGACTGGGATGCCGTGCACGGCGTCATCCAGGAGGTCTGGGACGCGCACGGGCTCGGGGACGCCCGCATCGGGGGCCCCGGCGACACCCGCTGGCAGCCCGAGCGCTCCGAGGCGTTCCTGCGGCACGCCATGGCGTCGGGGACGGTGCCGGACGTGTTCATCTGGCACGAGCTCGGCATCGACAACCTGGCGACGTTCCGCGGCAACTACGACGCGTACCGATCCCTGGAGCGGCGCCTGGGACTGGACCCGCTGCACGTGAACGTGACGGAGTGGGGGATGCTCCGCGACATGAGCACCCCGGGTCAGCTGATCCAGTGGTTCTCGATCATGGAGGACCTGAAGATCGACGGCCAGGTCGCGTACTGGAACTACGCCGGGAACCTGTCGGACAACAGCGCCCGTGCCAACGCCGCGAACGGCGGCTGGTGGATGTTCAAGTGGTACGGAGACCTCGAAGGGGCGCAGACCGTCGCCGTGACCCCGCCGGCCCTGGACACGGTGGACACGCTGCAGGGCATCGGCGCGGTCGACGTCGACAACCGCCGGGCCACCGTGCTGTACGGCGGCGGGTCGCGGGACGTGACCGTCGATCTCGTCGGGCTCGACCCGGCGGTGTTCGGCGACGCCGTGGACGTCGAGGTACGCGAGGTGCGGCTCACGGGCGCAGAGGGCGTCGCAGGCGCGCCGCGTGTGATCCAGGCGGCGCAGGACGTTCCCGTGTCCGGCGGGTCGCTCGATCTCACCGTGCCGACCTACGACCGGTACGCCGGCTACCAGGTCGTCGTCACCCCGGCGCAGGACCGCGAGGTGGCGGTCGATCCCGTCTTCCGGACCTCGGTCGAGGCGGAGGACACGGAGCTGACCGACGCGCAGGTCTACACCCAGGACCCGCTGCAGGGTGGCGGCTGGAAGTTCCTCGCGTCCCACGGCAAGGACGTCGGTTCGTTCAACCGGGTCACGTCCCGGGCGGAGTGGACGGTCGACGTCCCGCGGGACGGCACGTACCGGTTCGAGGTGGTCGGCGCGGCTCCGGGCGTGCCCGGGAGGCACGCGCTCTTCGTCGACGACGCGCACGCCGGCACGGTGCAGTACGCGGCCGACCTCGCCCTCAACGCGACGTCGCGCTGGCAGTACCGCGGGTCGGCCGAGCTGGAGGTCGCGCTGACCGCGGGGCGGCACGTGCTCTCGCTGCGCGCCAGCGAGGACGGCAGCACCCTGCTGCCGAACGCCGACATCACGCTCGACACGTTCTCGCTGACCGACGTCACGGACGGCGAGCCGACGACGTACCCGGCCTCCACGCTCCGCCTCGCCGGCGGCGCCGGCCTCACGTGGCAGGACGGCACCCGCGGCTGGGCCGCCCTGCCGGGTGGTGACGCGCGCGCGGACGCGTACGTGCACGCCGCGGCGTCGGGCTACCACGACGTGACGGTGACCTACTCGTCCACCGGCGCCACGACGGTCGACGTCACCGTGAACGGGGCGCCGGTCGCGATGCTGGAGGCCCCCGGCGCGGGGACCTGGTCCTCCACCGCGCGGCTCCACCTCGCGCACGGCATCAACGAGGTCGAGCTGCAGTCGTCTCAGGGCGCCGTGGTGCGTGATCTCGCGACCCGGGCGACGGGTGACGCGGGTGCGGCGCTCGTCGTCGAGGCGGAGGACGCGAGGCTCCGGGGCGCCGCGGCCGCGACGACCTTCGCCGCCGGCACCGGGTCGAACGCGTCCGGCTCCGCGGGGGCCGGCAGCATCGGCCAGGGCCGCGAGAACGCCGTCGTCCTCGACCGTGCGCCCGGCGTGGACCGGCCGGGGACGTACGCGGTCACCGTCCGGTTCGCGAACGCCGAGGTGAGCGGCCGTCATGACTACAACCCGCAGGTGGTCGACCGCCGCCTGGACGTCTGGGAGGAGGGGGCTCAGGGGTCCGCGGGGCACGCCTACCTGCGCTACACCTACGCGTGGACGTCCTTCCTGGAGCGCACCTTCCTGGTGGAGCTGGAGACCGGCGACGCTGCCCTCGAGCTCGGGCGCGCCGACGGGTGGGCGCCCGACCTCGACCGGATCGAGGTCGCCCCGCTGTCGACGGGGACGCCCACCACGGTGCCGGTCGGCGGCGAGGGGCTCGCGGAGTGGGACGCCGCGACCGCCTACGCCGAGGGCGACCGGGTCGCGCACGACGGCGCGGAGTCGGTCGCGTCGTGGTGGACGCAGCGCCAGGAGCCGGGCGACCCGTACGGACCGTGGCAGGAGATCCGCACGGACTCCCGCGGCACGGCGGTCTGGACGGCGTCGCGCGTGTTCACCGCGGGCGACGTCGTCGTCCACGACGGGCTGAGGTACGAGGCCCGGTGGTGGACACGCGACCAGGAGCCGGGCGACCCGCGCGGACCGTGGGAACGGCGTGGCTGAGCACCCCGGCCCGATCGCCTAGGTTGTCGCTGTGGCCCGACCCGTCCCCGGAAAGCAGCCCACGATCGCCGACGTCGCGCGTGAGGCCGGCGTCAGCGTGCCCACGGTGTCGCGGGTGCTCACGGGGTCCACGCGGGTCAGCCCCGAGCGCGAGGCGCTCGTGCACGCCGCGATCCAGAAGCTCGGGTTCCGTCGCAACGGCGCCGCCCGGGCCCTGGCCGCCGGCAGCCTCCCGATGGTCGCGATCATCACCAGCAACACCACGCGGTACGGGTACGCCTCCACGATCCAGGGGATCGAGGAGGCGGCCCGTGCCGCGGGGCACATGGTGATGATCTGCGTCGTCGAGACCGACGACCGCGAGGTCGTCGAGGCCGCGGTCGACACGGCGCTGAGCCAGCCGATCGCGGGCGCCGTCGTGCTGGAGTACGACCCGCCCGGGGCCGCTGCGCTCGCGGCGGTCCCGGACTGGGTGCCGCTCGTCGCCCTGGCAGCCGGCAGCCGCACGGACGACACCGTGCCGCACGCCTACATGGACGACCGCGTGGGAGCGGCAGCCGCCACGCAGTACCTGCTCGACCTCGGCCACGCGACCGTGCACCACCTCGCCATCCCGTCGGCCGGCCGCGAGAGCTCTCGCCTCGTCGGCTGGCGCGAGGCGCTCGAAGCGGCGGGCGCGCCCGTCCCGCCGCCCGTCCGCGCCGGCTGGGCGCCCATGTCCGGGTACGAGGCGGGTCTCCGTCTCGCGCGCGACCCCGACGTCACGGCCGTGCTGTGCGGCAACGACGAGCTCGCGATGGGTGTCATGCGGGCACTGCAGGACAACGGCCGCGCGGTGCCCGGCGACGTCTCGGTGGTCGGGTTCGACGACCATCCCCTGGGGTCGCTCTGGGCGCCCTCGCTCACGACCGTGCGCCAGGACTTCGTGCAGCTGGGCCGCGAGGCGGTCCGCCTGCTCGGCGAGCTGCGCTCCGGTGACGGCGACGTCGTCTCGGCCCGCCTCGTGCCGGACCTGGTGGTCAGGGCGTCCTCCGGTCCGCATCGGAGCCTGCGCCGCTGAAAGCGTCGATCACCTGCGTCGGGCAGGGGTCGCCTGGGTTCTTGCGTTCGTCTTTGATATGCGCTTTCATGGACCTCGGTCGCCCCGTCGGGGGCACGGAGAACGAGGTCGAGGATGACTCGCGATTCTGCGGAGCTGCGCACGCTGCTCCTCGGGGAGGGCACCGCAGCCCTCCACCTGATCTGGGCGGACGACCGCCCTGCGTCGCTCGTCGGCGGCGCCGCGACGGCCACGCCGGCCGACCTGGCGCCGCGTGCGGTGCAGCCCCTCGTGGAGGTGCTGGCCGTCGGCCACGGCCGCGCCAGCGGCAACCTGCGGCACACCGCCACCGCCGTCGGCGCTCGCCTGCGGGTGGCCGAGGTCCGCGACACCGCCGCGGTCGACCCCGCGCGGGACGGTGTCGAGCGGGCCGTCGAGGTCGTCCAGACCGACCCAGGCAGCGGGCTGCGCGTCTCTACCCTGCTCACGCTGCACGGTCCTGCCGTTCGCGCCGTCACCACGGTGCGCAACGGCGGATCCGAGGCCCTGCACCTCCAGGCCGTCAGCTCGGTCGCGCTGAGCGCGCCGCTCGGCTCCCGCCCGCCCGCCGACGTGGTGTCCGTCGAGGGCACCAACGAGTGGGTGGGGGAGAACCGCTGGGAGCGCGTGCCGCTCGGTGGGCAGGGCGGCCTCGTCGACCTCGACCTCGTCCGGCACCAGCGTCAGGACGGCCGCGGCGCGCACGTCGTCGCCAGTGCCGGCACCTGGTCCAGCGGCACGCGGGTGCCGAGCGGTGTGCTGACCACCGTCGCGGGTGACCTGTCCCTGGGCTGGCAGATCGAGCACAACGGCGCCTGGCGGTTCGAGGCGAGCGAGCGTCTCGGCACCGACGACCAGCGCGTGCTGGCCGTGGTCGCCCTCGGCCCGACCGACGTCGACCACCACTGGCTGCGCACGCTCGAGCCCGATGAGGAGTTCACCACGGTGCCGGTCACCGTGGTGCCGGTAGCCGGCGGATGGCAGGACGCGGTGGCGGGGCTCACCGACGCCCGGCGGCACCGCCACGCCGCGGTCGCCGCAGCCCGGCCTGTGCCGCCCCGGCCGCGCGAGCCGTTCGTGGTCTTCAACGACTACATGAACACCGTCATGGGCGACCCGACCACCGCGAAGCTGCTGCCGCTGGTCGACGCGGCAGCGTCGGTGGGGGCCGAGGTGTTCTGCATCGACGCCGGCTGGTACGACGACGGCGGCGACTGGTGGGACTCCGTGGGCCTGTGGGAGCCGTCGACGCGCCGGTTCCCGGACGGCGGCCTCAGGGTCGTCACGGACCGCATCCTCGACCGCGGCATGGTCCCCGGCCTGTGGCTGGAGCCAGAGGTCGTCGGCGTCCGGAGCCCCCTTGCCGAGCTGCTGCCCGACGAGGCGTTCCTCCTGCGCCGCGGTCGCCGGCTCGTCGAGCACGACCGGTACCTGCTCGACCTCCGGCACGCCGACGTCGTGAAGCGGCTCGACGCGGTCGTGGACCGGCTCGTCGACGAGTTCCGCGTCGGCTACCTCAAGCTCGACTACAACGTGACGCCCGGCGCCGGCACCGACCGCGACGCCGACAGCGTCGGCGACGGCCTGCTCGAGCAGAACCGCGCGCAGGCCGCCTGGATCGACGGGCTCCGCCACCGGCACCCTCAGCTGCAGGTGGAGAACTGCGCGTCCGGCGCGATGCGCGCCGACGACGCACTGCTCTCGGTCTCGACGCTGCAGTCGACCTCGGACCAGCAGAACCCGTTGCTCTACCCGCCGATCGCCTCCGGCGCCCTCGTGTCGATCCTGCCCGAGCAAGCCGCGAACTGGGCGTACCCGCAGCCGGAGCTCACCGTGGAGCAGAACGTGTTCACGCTCTGCACCGGGCTCGCCGGCCGGCTGTACCTGTCCGGGCACCTCGACAGGATGGACGCGCAGCAGCGAGGGCTCGTCGCCGAGGCCGTGCGGTTCGCGCGTGCCGAGGAGGGCTGGCTGCACCGCGCCCGCCCGGCGTGGCCGCTCGGCCTGCCCGGCTGGACGGACCCGTGGGTCTCGTCCGCCCTCGCCGACGAGGACCAGACCCTGGCCGTCGTGTGGCGCCGCGGCGGCGACCGCGAGGTCGTGCTGGACCTGCCCCCGGGCGAGCTCGACATCGCCTTCCCCGCGAGCCCGCCGGGCGACCCGTGGGAGCTCGTCCGCCAGGACGATGGCCGCGTCCGCGTGGTCGTGCCCGGCACCGCCGAGGAGCCCCAGGCACGCGTGGTCCGCGTGCGCCGTCACTGATCACCACGTCTGATGCCCGCCGGCGTCGCCGGCATCCGTTCAAGGGAGAACCGATGAAGAAGACCCCCACCCTCGCCGCGGTCCTCGTGGCCGTCGGCCTGCTCGCCACGGCGTGCTCCGACCCTGGCGCCGGTAGCGGCTCGGCCGGCTCAGGCGGTCCCGCCGAGTGGCCGGCGCGGGACGCCGACCTGTCCGGTGTCGAGCTGACCATCTGGGCCGCGCAGAACTCCAACACCGTGCCGGACGCGGTCGTCGAGTCGTTCGAGGAGGCGACCGGCGCGAGCGTCGACGTGGTCACCATCACCGACCCGTACGAGCAGAGCATCCAGACCAAGATCGCGACCGGCGACAAGCCCGACCTCGCGTTCTGGCAGCCCACCGCCTCGATGCTCGCGGGCATCAACGCCCCGCAGAACCTGCAGCCCCTGGATGACGCGCCGTGGCTCGAGGACATGGAGCCGGCCCTCGTGGACCTCACCGGGTCCTACGACGGCACACGCTACGCCGCGCTGATCAGCACGCCTGCCGTCATCGGCGTCTACTACAACAAGCAGGTCCTCGCGGACGCCGGCGTGTCGGAGACGCCCACGAGCTGGGCGGAGCTGGTCGAGGCCGCGCGGACCATCCAGGCCAGCGGGGTGACGCCCTTCTTCGAGATGGGCGGCAACGCCGGCTCGCCGTGGGGGACGCAGTGGTGGGTCCAGGCCCCGCTCGCCGAGGCGTCGAAGGACGGCCTGTGGCAGGACGTCAACAACGCCGAGACCACCTTCGCGGACCCTCCGATCATCGACGCGATCACCGGGTACCACGAGCTGATCGGCGAGGGCCTCTTCAACGACGACATCACGACGGCGACGTTCGAGGACCAAGGAGCGGCGCTGCTCGCGGGCGAGGCCGCGATGGTCATGCAGGTGAACTCGTTCTTCGGTCAGCTGCAGTCGCTCGCGGAGACCGACGAGCTGAACGAGAAGATCGGCTTCTTCCCGATCTCCACCGACGGGAACGTCGGCACGTTCGTGCCCGACCAGGCGAACGCCCTGGTCGCGTTCCGTACCGGCGACGAGACGCGCGAGGCGGCTGCGCGGCAGCTGCTGAGCTTCTGGCTCGGTGACGGCTACGCGGACTTCGTCGCCGACCAGGAGACCGTGTCCCTGCAGCCCGGGGTCGAGACCCCGGCCACCGTGCCGGACGCTCTGGTCTCCGTCGCGGAGGCGCTCGACGGGGCCGCTGGGTCCATGCAGGTCGAGGCCGTCGCGAACCCGGACCTGTACCTGCGGCTCGGGGACATGATCCAGGGCGCCCTCACCCCGGAGCAGGTCGCCCAGCAGACCCAGGACCAGTTCGCCCAGCTCGCCGCCGCGCAGGGCGTCGAGGGCTTCTGACCGACAGCGGAGGGCCGCCCGCCACCCGGGGGCGGCCCTCCGCGGGATCGAGGACACCCATGAGCACCAGCACCGAGACCCGCGGCAGGCCCGGCGGGCCCGCCGACGCACCCGCACCGGGCGAGCCGGCAGGCGCCGCGCGAGCCAACCGCGCCCGCCGCGCGCGCAACCACCCCTGGGCGTTCGCCGCACCGGCCTTCGTCCTGCTCGGCGTGTTCTTCTTCCTGCCCACGCTGTTCAACTTCGTCTACTCGTTCACCGACTGGTCGAGCTTCAAGGCCGAGATCGGCTTCGTCGGCTGGGACAACGTCACGCGGCTGTTCGAGAACGGCGACCTCGGCCGTGCTCTGCGCGTGACACTCGGCTACGCCGTGCTCGTCGCGATCCTGCAGAACCTGTTCGGCCTCCTGCTCGCGCTGCTCCTGGAGCGCGACACCCGGATCAACCGGTTCGCACGCACCATGTTCTTCATCCCCGTGATCATGTCGGCGCTCGCCGTCGGGTACGTCTTCCAGGCGATCCTCAAGCCGGACGGCGCCCTGAACGCGATCCTGTCCTGGATCACGGGCGACGAGGTCACCACGGCCTGGCTCGGCAGCACCTCGTGGACGCTCCTGGTCGTCGCGATCATCCACGCCTGGAAGTGGATGGGCCTGCCGATGCTCATCTACATGGCCGGGCTCAAGACGATCAGCGAGGACGTCATGGAGGCCGCCCGCCTCGACGGAGCCGGCCCGTGGACCCAGTTCCGGCGGATCCGGTTCCCTCTGATCGCCCCGGCCGTGACGTTCAACGTCGCAACCGCGCTGCTCGGCTCGATGAACGGCTTCGACATCGTGCAGGCCACGACCGCCGGGGGCCCCGCGCGGTCGACCGAGCTGCTCAACATCTTCATCTTCCGCACCTTCGGGCAGGGCCTGTTCGCCCAGGCGACCACGATGAGCCTCGTGCTGTTCCTGGTCGTCGTCGCCCTCGCGTTCCCGGTCATCGGGATGCTGCGCCGCCGAGAGGACGTCCTGTGAGCATCGTCGCCGCCCACGGCACCAGCACCACCACCCGCCGCCGGCGTCGCGCGCCGGTCGGCGGCCGCACCGGCCCCTGGCGTCGTATCCAGCCGGTCGTCGTGATCCTGTCCGTCCTGCTGCTGATCGCCCTGCCGCTGTGGATCATCGTCGTCACCGCCGGCAAGTCCCAGGCAGAGGCGCTGCAGCCGGACCTCGCGCTGCCCAGCAGGTGGCAGCTGTTCGAGAACCTCGGCGAGGTGTGGCGCGACGGCCACGTCCCCGCCGCGTTCGGCGGGTCGCTCCTGATCATGGTGCCGTCGGTGTTCCTCGTCCTGGTCCTCGGCTCCCTCGCCTCGTGGATCCTGGCCCGGCGCCGGTCCCGGCTGTCCTCGGCGCTGTACGCGTTCGCGATCTCCGGGATCGTCCTGCCCCCGGCGGTCGTGACCATCGTGCTTCTCCTGCGGCAGCTCGGCCTCGCCGGCACCGTCGTCGGGATGGTCGGCGTCTACGTCGGGATGTACATGTCGACCGTCATCTTCTTCGTCACCGGGTTCATCCGGACGATCCCGCACGAGCTGGAGGAGGCGGCTCGCGTGGACGGCGCCGCGCCGCTGCGGGTGTTCCGGACGATGATCCTGCCGCTCCTCGTCCCCGTGCTGAGCACCGCGACGATCCTCATCTGCCTGTACATCTGGAACGACGTCTTCTACGCGTTCTTCGTCGTCGGAGGCCGCGTCGACACGCTTCCGCTGAACCTGTACAACGTGGCGTCGGCCGGGCTGTACCTGAACAACTGGCACCTGATCTTCGCGTACGTGCTCGTCATGAGCCTGCCGCTGCTCATCACGTTCGTCCTCGCGCAGCGCAAGATCATCTCGGGCATCACGTCCGGGGCGGTGAAGTAGCGGGCGTGCGTCGGCCCGCGGTCAGCACTCGACGACGTTGACCGCGAGCCCGCCGCGGCTCGTCTCCTTGTACTTGTCGCTCATGTCGACCCCGGTCTGGCGCATCGTCTCGACGACCGCGTCCAGGGAGACGATGTGCGAGCCGTCCCCGTGCAGGGCGAGGCGAGCCGCGGTGACGGCCGTGGTCGCTGCGATGGCGTTGCGCTCGATGCACGGGACCTGGACGAGGCCGGCGATCGGGTCGCAGGTGAGGCCCAGGTGGTGCTCCATCGCGATCTCGGCGGCGTTCTCGACCTGCTCGGGCGTCCCGCCGAGCACCGCGCACAGCCCGGCGGCGGCCATCGCGCACGCCGACCCGACCTCCGCCTGGCAGCCGCCCTCGGCGCCGGAGATCGACGCGTTCGCCTTGATGAGCGACCCGATGGCGGCCGCGGTGAGCAGGAACCGGTGCACGCCGTCGGTCGACGCGGACGGCTCCGTCCGCCAGTAGTGGTGCAGGACGGCGGGCAGGATCCCGGCGGCGCCGTTGGTCGGCGCCGTGACGACCCGGCCGCCCGCCGCGTTCTCCTCGTTGACCGCCAGCGCGTCCACCTGGAGCCACTCGGCCTGCACGTGGCGGCCCTCCGCCTCGGCGGCCTCGAGGCTCGCGCGCATCGCGGCCGCCCGGCGCCGGACCCGCAGGCCCCCGGGCAGCGTGCCCTCCGTCGCCGTCCCCGCGTCGACGCACGCCCGCATCGCCGCCCACACGGCGTCGAGCCCGGCGCGCACGTCGGTGGGGTCGCGGCGTGCGGTCTCGTTCGCCCACGCGACGTCGGCGACCGTCCGGCCGTCGCGGCACAGGGCCAGCAGCTCGGCGCCGGAGCGGAACGACGCGGCGCCCGCACCGCCGGCGAGACCGCCGTCCGACACCGGCGGCTCGTCGCCGAGGCACCGGATGAACCCGCCACCGATGGACTCGTACGTCTTCTCCAGCGCGGGCTCGTCCGCCGCGTCCGCCCAGGCGCGCAGCACGAGGGTGTTCGGGTGCCCCGGCCGCCGGACGCGCGGCTCCAGCACGACGTCCGCGCTGTCGAACGGCACGGGCAGCACGCCGCCGAGCAGCAGGGGGCTGCCGGCGGCGTGGCCGGACCAGGCGCCGCGCACCGCGGCGGGGTCGCACGTCTCCGGCGCGAGCCCCGCGAGCCCCGCGACGAGCGCGTCGGGCGTGCCGTGGCCGAGGCCGGTGGCGGCGAGGGAGCCGTACAGCACCGCCCCGACCCGCGTCACCCGGCCCGGCAGCGCGGCGAGCGCCCGCCGCGCGAAGTCGGCACCCGCCCGCATCGGGCCGACGGTGTGCGACGAGGACGGGCCGATCCCGATGGAGAACAGCTCGAGCGCGGAGACGTACACGCCGACATCCTCGCGCGCGGCGACGCCTGCTGCCGTCACTCGTCCCCCTGCGGGGTGGTCGTGGCGCCGGCCGGCCGCGCGGCCTGCCGGGCGAGCAGGTCCGCACGGGCCTCCGGCGTGAGCGCGGCCGCGCACGCCGCCCACGCGAGCGCTGTCGCGGCGTCGAGGACCGCCGCGTCGGCGGCCGGGGAGACCGCGTCGGCGGCGAACCCGACGGTGTGCGGCGCCGCGACCGACCCGTGCACGGCGATCGCCGGGTGGATGGACGGCACGACCTGGGAGACGTTGCCCATGTCGGTCGAGCCACCCGCGGCGCCGCTCAACGCGACCGTCGGGCGCCCCAGGTCCGCGAGCGCCTCGTTCCACGCCTGCGCCAGGAACGGGTCCTGGCGCAGCGGGTCGTACCGCGGCTCGGTGCGGCGCTGCTCCCACGTGCAGCCCGAGGCGACGGCGCCGGCCTCGAAGCACGCGAGCACGCGGCGCTTGGCGTCGCGCAGCTCGTCCAGGTCGAACGAGCGGACCTCGGCCTGCACGACGGTGCGCGCCGGGATGATGTTGGTGACCTCGCCGCCGGAGGTCAGCACCGCGGCCGTCCGCACCGTCCCCGGCAGCTGCTGCCGCAGCAGCCCGATGGACGTCAGGGCGATCGTGGCCGCGTCCAGCGCGTTGACCCCCGCCTGGGGCGCCGCCGCCGCGTGCGCGGCCCGCCCCGTGTAGACGACCTCGAACCGGTCGACCGCCTGCGACGTGAAGTCGTCGCAGCGGACGTCGACGCCGGGGGAGCCGTGCACCATCAGCGACAGCGTCACGTCCTCCCAGGCGCCGGCCTCGAGCATGAGGACCTTCCCGCCGCCGTGCTCCTCCGCGGGCGTGCCGAGCAGCTTCACGGTGATCCCCGCCTCGTCGGCGACCGACGCCAGCGCGACCGCCGCGCCCAGCCCTGCCGCCGCGATGATGTTGTGCCCGCACGCGTGCCCGAGGCCCGGCAGGGCGTCGTACTCCGCGCAGACCGCGACCACGAGCTCCCCGGAGCCCGCCGTCGCCTCGATCGCCGTGTCCAGGCCGAACGCCCCGACCGTGACGTCGAAGCCCGCGTCGCGGAGCGCGCCGGCCAGCAGACCGGCCGCGCGGTGCTCGGCGAACGCGGTCTCCGGGTGCGCGTGGATCTCGTGGCTGATCTCGACCAGCCGGTCCTCCCAGCGGCGCACGACCTCGGCGGTGCGGCGCCGGGCCTCCGCGGCGTCGATGGGGGCGGGCCCGGCGGCGTCGGTGGTGTCGGTGGCGGACGTGGCGGACGTGGTGACGGTCATGCGTGCTCTCCTGCGGGGACGGCGGGGACGGTGGCGGCGGGGGCGACCCCGACGGCGGCGGGCTCGGTGGGCGCCGCGGCGCGTGCCGGGGAGCGGAGCAACCGCGCCAGGACGGTGATCGCCACGCCGACGGCGGCGCAGACGCCCCAGACGGCGACGTAGCCGGTGAACGAGGTGGTCGTGACCGCCGCGTCGCCGGAGCCGAAGGTGGCGACGAAGCTCGCCATCAGGAGTGCGAAGACGGCTCCGGCGACGGCACCGGCGGCGGTGCGCGACGTGTTGTACAGCGCCGACGCGATGCCCACGGAGTCGGCGGGGGCCCGGTTGACCACGATGGTCGGCAGCACGGAGATCAGCACGCCGTTGCCCAGGCCGCCGACCACCATGGCCGCGAAGACGAGCGGGGCGGAGCCGGAGCCGAGCAGGAACCCCGCGTAGCTGACGGCCAGCAGCACGCCGCCGAGCGCCACGGCGCCGGGGACGCCGACCCGTGTCGCGAGCCGGTCCCCGACGCTGGCCGCGACGAACGCCGCGAGCGCCACGACGAGCGAGACGACGCCGACCGCCGCCGAGGTGAGTCCCAGCCCGAAGCCGACGACGTCCGGGTCGCTGAGGAGGAACACGGTGGACGCGGTCTGGCTGCCGAACAGCTGCGCCCCGAACAGGAACGCGATCACGATCGGCAGGCCGATGCCCCCGTGGACCAGCAGCGTCACGTCGATCAGCGGGTGGGCGACCCGGCGCTCGACGGCCACCCAGGCGACCAGCAGGGCGATCCCGCCGAGGACGGCGACCGCGGTGACCGGGTTGGTCCAGCCCCAGGACGGGGCGTTCGAGATGCCGCCGAGCACCGCGAGCAGGCCGACGCCGAGCAGGGCCGCGCCGAGCCAGTCGGTGGTGCCGCGGGCGCGGACCCGGGACTCCGGGACCAGGAACGCGACGACCGGCACGCAGAGCAGCAGGAACACGGCCGGCACCCACAGGACGGCGCGCAGGTCGCCGACGGCGGTGTACAGCATGCCGGCGCCCAGCGAGCCGATCGCCGCCCCGAAGGTCAGGGCGCCGACCAGCTTGCCGATGGACCGCCCCGCGGACTTCGGGTCCCTGTCCCGCACGATGGCGAACTCCAGCGGCAGGAACGCCGCCAGCGGGGCCTGGAGCGCGCGTCCGAGCAGCAGCACCCCGAAGCTGGGGGCCAGCGCGACGACGACCGAGCCGACCGCGACCAGCGCCGCGGCGATGGTGAGCATCCGCTTGTGCCCGTACCTGTCGCCGAGCTTCGCGATGATCGGGACGCACACCACGGTGGCGAGCATGTAAGCCGCGCTCACCCAGTTCAGCGTCGCGGCGGTCACGCCGAACTCCGTGCCGATGGCGGACAGCAGCACCGGGTACCAGCCCTGGAGCATGCCGGAGCCGAGCTCCATGACGACGAGGAAGCCGACGACGCCGCGGAGCGCGGTGCGGGCCGGCGCGGTGGTGCCGGGCGGTGCGGAGGCGGTCATGAGGTCTCCTGTGAGGACGGGCCGACGAGGTGGCGTGACGCTAGGAGCGCCGGTCACGACGATGGGGCAGACTGCAGGAAACTGACTCCAAGGCGGTGCTCTGTGCAGGAAGATGCGCTCGACGACCTCGACCAGCGCCTGATCCACGCTCTCCAGATCAGCCCGCGGGCGCCGTGGTCCGGCCTCGCGCCGGTGCTCGGGGCGGATCCCGTCACCCTGGCCCGGCGCTGGGCGCGGCTCACGCAGGAGGGGCTGGTCTACGTCACCGGCTACGGCTGGGACCAGGGTCAGCTGTCCCTGATCGAGATCGAGTGCAGCCCCGGCGAGACGCTCGCGGTGGCGGACGCCCTCGCCGCCGACCGCGAGGCGTTCACGATCGACCTCACCGCCGGCGGCCGGGACATCATGCTGACCCTCGGCGCGGCCGGCACCGAGGCGGTGGCGTCGTGGACCCTGGAGCGGATCCGCGGCGTCCCGGGCGTGCGGGCGATGCGCACGCACCTGGTGTCCGAGGTCGTGACCGACGCGCGCAGCTGGCGGATGCGCGCGCTGTCGAAGGACGAGGTGGCGCGGGTCGCCGCGCTGGACACCCGCCCCACGGGCGGCGCGGTCACCGTCCGGCCGGAGCAGGGCCGGGCGATCAGCGTGGCGCTCACCGAGGACCCGCGGATCGGCATCGCGGAGCTCGCCGCGCGGGCCGGCATGACGCCGCGGCGCGCCCGCGACGCCCTGGCGACGATGCGCGCATCGGGCCGGTTCGTGATGCGCGTCGACGTGGCCCGGGCGCACACCCCGTGGCCCATCTACGCCTGGTACTTCCTCCGGGTGCCCGCGGCGATGGTCGCGCGCGTCGGCCCGCAGCTCGGCCGGATGGACGAGGTGCGGCTCGTCGTCACCACCGTCGGCGAGTACAACGTGGTCGTCGCGGTGTGGCTCCGGACGCTGCAGGACGTCGGCCGGCTCGAGGCGATCATCGAGGAGCGGCTGCCCGGCGTCACCATCGCCGACCGGTCGGTGGTGCTGCGCACGACCAAGCACCTGGGGCACCTGCTGGACGCGCGCGGCCGGGCCACGTCGGAGACGATCCCGATGCCGTGAGCCCGGTCGCGTGCCCGCCGGCCCGCCCGCCTCAGCCCGCCGTCGACCCGCGCGGCACCAGCCGGCTCGGCACCACGTCGACCCCGGGCCGCCGGTCCCCGTCGATCGCGGCGAACAGCAGCGCGGCGGCCCGGCGGCCGAGCTCCTCGAGGTTCATGTCGATGCTGGTCAGCCGGGGGCGGGCGCCCGCGGAGATGATGTCCCAGTTGTCGTGCCCGACGACGGCGACGTCCTGCGGCACCTGGCGGCCCCGCTCGCGCGCGATCTCCAGCGTCCCGCGGGCGACGAGGTCGCTGCCGCACACGATCGCGTCGGTCTCCGGGTGGTGCGTCAGGATGCTCGCCGCGGCGGTGCGGCCCCACTCCTCGGTCCACGCCCCGTACAGGGCGGCCCCGCCGACGGGCTCCAGGCCGGCCTCGGCGAGCGCCTGCGTGGCGCCCTCGGTCCGCTGGCGTGCCGCCAGGTAGCCGACGTCGCCCGCGACGAGCGCGACCCGGCGCCGGCCGAGCGCGAGCAGGTGCTCGACAGCGAGCCGGCCGCCCATGACGTCGTCCGTGACCACGGACATGTCGTCGGGGTCCTCGGACGGGGCGTACGCGTAGACGACCGGGACGGCGAGCCGGCCGAGGGACGGGCGCGGGTCGGTGCGCGCGCCGACGACGATCAGCCCGTCCACCCGCCGGCCGAGCAGCGCCTGGAGGTGGTGCTGCTCCCGGATCGCGTCGCCGCGGGCGTCGCAGAGCAGCACCGAGACGTCCCCGGTGCCGGCGGCGTCCTCCGCGCCCATCAGGGTCGGGATGGAGAAACGGCCTTCGAGGTCGTGGGTGATCAGGCCGATGGTGTGCGAGCGGCCGGACGCGAGGTGCCGGGCGGAGGCGTGCGGGCGGAAGTTCAGCGTGCGCGCGGCCGAAAGAACCCGCGTGCGTGTTTCGGCCCGGACCTCGTCGCGGTCGTTCAGCGCCTTCGAGGCGGTCGCCGGGGACACGCCCGCCAGGCGTGCGACGTCGGCGAGCGTGACCCGTCGCTCCTGCTCCGGCTCCACCGCCATCGCCTCGTCCCCCTTCGTGCCTGCTGCTGGTCGACCTGCGCACCGAAGCGTAGCGGAGCCGCGCGTGGCCGCCGCCGCGGCGGACCGGGGCCCGGCGGGTGGCGGCCGCCTTGAGCCGGCCGCCGCCGAGGGCCGCGTTGACGAACCCCCGCCGGCGGGTCTACTTTCGGTTTCCGAAAGCGATTTCGGTAATCGAGCGAGGATGCAGATGACACCGACGACCCTGTCCCCGGTCACCGCACCGGTGGCACCCGTCGCCCCCCGCCGGGGCGGCCGCGCGCCGCTCGGCATCGACGAGGTCCGGCTGGAGGGCGGCTTCTGGGGTGCGCGCCAGCAGGTGAACCGCGAGGCGACGCTGGACCACTGCGTGTCCTGGCTGGAGCGCCTCGGCTGGGTGGCGAACTTCGACGCCGCCGCCCGCGGCGAGGGTGGGGCCCGCGCGGGCCGCGAGTTCGCCGACTCCGAGACGTACAAGATCCTCGAGGCGCTCGCGTGGGAGTCCGGCCGCTCCGGCGACGCCCACGTCGAGGAGGTCTACCGGGCGCTCGCGGCCCGCGTCGTCGCGGCGCAGTCCGAGGACGGGTACCTCGGCACCCAGTTCGGCCGGGAGGGGCAGCCCGCCCGGTACACGGACCTGGAGTGGGGCCACGAGCTGTACTGCGCCGGGCACCTGATCCAGGCGGCGGTGGCGCGGCTGCGGACGCACGGCGAGGACGAGCTGGTCCGTGCGGCGCTGCGCGTGGCCGACCACGTCGTCGCGACGTTCCGCCCCGACGGGATCGAGTCCGTGTGCGGGCACCCCGAGATCGAGGTCGCGCTGGCGGAGCTGTCGCGCGCGACCGGCCGGCCGGAGTACCTGGAGCAGGCCCGGGTGTTCGTCGAGCGCCGCGGCCACGGCGTGCTCGCGGACATCGAGCTCGGCCGCGACTACTTCCAGGACGACGTCCCCGTCCGGGAGGCGACGGTGCTGCGCGGGCACGCGGTGCGCGCGCTGTACCTGGCGGCCGGGGCCGTGGACGTCGCGGTCGAGACCGGTGACGACGAGCTGCTCGCCGCCCTGGTGCGCCAGTGGGAGGCCACGGTCGCGCACCGCACGTACCTGACCGGGGGGATGGGCTCGCGGCACACGGGCGAGGCGTTCGGCCTCGACCACGAGCTGCCGCCGGACCGCGCCTACTCCGAGACCTGCGCCGGCATCGCCGCCGTCATGTTCTCGTGGCGGCTGTTCCTGGCCACGGGCGAGATGCGGTACGCCGACCTGGTCGAGCGCGTGCTCTACAACGTGGTCGCCACGTCGCCCGCCGAGGACGGGAAGGCGTTCTTCTACGCGAACCCCCTGCACCAGCGGGTGGCCGGTGCGCCGGTGGACCCCGAGGGCCTGAGCCCCCGCGCCGCGTCCAGCGAGCGCGCGCCGTGGTTCCACGTGTCCTGCTGCCCGACGAACGTCGCCCGGACCGTCGCCAGCCTCGGGGCGTACGCGGCGGCGTGGGACGGCGACGAGCTCGCGCTCGTCCAGCACCTGCCTGGCACCGTGCGGACCACCGCGGCGGACGGCTCGCCCGTCGCGCTCGACGTGCGCACCGGCTACCCGGTCGACGGGCGGGTCGAGGTCCAGGTCGAGCAGGCGCCCGCTCAGGTCGGGCTCCGGCTCCGGGTCCCCGCCTGGGCCGCCGGCGCGACCGCCGAGGTGGACGGCACCACCCTCCCGGTCGAGGGCGACAGCGTCCGCGTGCCGGGCCCGCTCGCGCCGGGGACCACGGTCGTGCTGACCCTGCCCGTCGCCCCGCGGTGGACGGACCCCGACCCGCGGGTCGACTCCGTCCGTGGTTGCGTCGCGGTCGAGCAGGGCCCGGTGGTCCTCTGCCTGGAGTCCGTCGCGCTGCCCGAGGGCACCGACCTGCACGACGTGGTCGTCCTCCGCGCGGCGGAGGCGCCGCGCGCGGGCGCCGACGGCTCTGCGGTCGTGCGCGCCACCCGGCTGGCCGCGCCCGCCGGTGCGGCGGGTGCGCCGAGCGCCGCGGCCGGGACGGCCGGGACGGCGCCGGCCGGCTTCGACGTCGAGCTGCGCCCGTACCACCAGTGGGGCGAGCGCGGCCCGACGCAGATGCGGGTCTGGCTGCCCGTCGCCTGACGGCCGCCCGCCGAGAGTCACCCGCGCGGCGCCGCCCGGGGCCGCGCGTCATCCCCCCGCAGTTCATGAAGGCAAGGAGGCTTTCCATGTCCCGACCCCTGCCCCGCCCGCTGTCCCGGCGCCGTCCGGTGGTCACGGCCGGCGCCGCGGCGCTCGTGCTCGTCGGCGTCGCCGCGTGCGGCTCCGGCGGATCCGACGACTCCGGCACCGCGTCCGACGGCGAGATCTCCGGCGAGGTCACCATCGGCTGGTCGGGCGAGGGGGAGTGGGGCGAGTACCTGCGCGCCACCATCGCCCGAGCCGAGGAGCAGTACCCGGACCTCACGATCACGCCCGTCGTCTACCCGACCTACGACGACCAGCTGAACCAGCTGCCGACGGAGTTCGCCGGCGACACGGCGCCCGACCTGATCCAGTGGGACGGCGCCGCGGCGATCGCGCAGTACGCGAACGAGGGCGTGATCGAGCCGCTCGACGACTGGGTCGAGCAGAGCGGCAAGGACCTGTCGGTGTACCCGTCGTCGCTGATCGAGGGCTGGACCATCGACGACCAGCTCTACGGCGTCCCGCTGTTCCTGCAGCACTCGGGCATCGCGGCGCGCACGGACCTGCTGGAGCAGGCCGGGATCGCGAAGGCGCCGCAGACGCTCGATGAGTACGCCGCCGCCGCGCAGGCGGTCACCGAGACGACCGACGCCAGCGGCGTCGTGCTCCTCGACACCCTGTTCCACATCAGCCCGGTACGGGCCGCTGCACCTGGCTCGCCAGCACCCGGGCGACGGGCAGCACGTAGTCGCGCGCCGGCACGGGCTCGGCGACCGGTCGGTGCCGCGCCCACGCCCGGTCGCGCGCGTGGGCGAGCAGGCCCAGCCGGTCGCCGCCGCTCGTGGCGGTCCAGCCGAGCGCGACCTCGTGCCGGAGGCCGTCCCGCAACGGGTGCAGCGTCTGGCGCCACGCCCGCAGCCCGGTCAGCGGCAGGCCGCCGCTGGTGTACGTCCACTCCCCCTCGGCCGCGGGGTACGTGCCGCCGACGGCCACGCCGGCCGGTCCGGCGCGGCCGCCGAGCGCCACGAGGTCGACGCGCTCGTCGACGAGGGTCCCGCCGTGCTCGTCGACCCCGTCGGCGGCGACCGTCGCCCGGGTCCCGCCGTCGCGGTGCACGGTGAGCGCGACACCGTCGGGGTACCGGACGGTCAGGTGCGGGGCCGACAGGCGGTCCTCGCGCACCAGCACGTCCCGGACCCCGGCGGCCCGGGCGTCCGGCCCGCCGATCGTCCACGCGCTGACCGGGCGGGCGCCGCCGTACACCAGGGGCTGGCCGGCGTGGCGCTGGAGTCGGACCCGCTGCGCGGCGCCCCGGTGCCCGGGGCGTCGGCGTCGGTGATGGGCTTCGTCGGCGCCGGGACGGACGTGGGGCTGTGCCTGCTCCGGGCGGCGGAGGCGCTCGCGGACGGGGCGCTCGCGGACGGGGCGCTCGCGGATGGGGCGCTCGGGGACGGGGCGCTCGGGGACCGGGCGCCGGCGGAGGAGGCGGCGGACCTCGCCGCGCGGGGCCGTGCCGTGCTCGACGCCTTCGCCCGGCTGCCCCTGGACCCGCCCGCGGGGGAGGGCTGGGACCTCGCGTCGGGCGTCCCCACCACGTACCGGGACCTCGACGGCGAGCCCGCGGTGTTCGCGCGCGCCGTCGCGGAGGGCTGCCACGCGGCGCTGCGGGCGGCCGAGCGCGTGCCCGGGGCGCGGGGCGTGGCGTGGCGCGACTGGGCCCTGGCCGGCGCGTCGTTCCTGGTGGACCAGCAGCGCCCGGACGGGTCGCTCCCGCGCGCGTGGCGGGCGGGGACGGGAACGGTGCTGCAGCAGTCCCCGACGGCGACGGCGACCGTGGTCCCGTTCCTGGTCGCCGCGGGGCACGCCGAGGCGGCCGTCCGCGCCGGCGAGCACGCGTGGGCCGGCGCCGCGGAGCGCCTGGCCTACGCGGGCGCGACGCTCGACAACCCGGACGTCGTCGACAAGGAGGGCGCGCTGCTGGCGGCGCGCGCCTTCCTCGCCCTGCACCGGCGGACCGGTGACGACCGGTGGCTGGACCGCGCGCTGCACGCCGCGCGGGTCGCGGAGTCCTGGGTGCACCTCGTGGACCTGCCCGTGCCGGCGGACGCGCCGTGGGCGGACCTGCACTGGAAGCCCGGCCGGTCCACCGTCGGCCTGCAGCTCATCACCTCGGGCGTCACCATGTCCGACGGGTTCCTGGTGGTGGACGCCGCGCTGTTCGCCGAGCTCGCACTGCGCTCGGGGGCGGACTGGCCCGCCCGGGTCGCCCGGCTCGTGCACCACGGGTCCCTCGCGATGCTGGCGACGGCGCAGCGGCCGTTCGACCTCGCCGGAGCGGGATGGCAGCAGGAGCACTGGGGGTTCGGGCCGCGGCGCGGGTACGGGCTGAACCGGCACTGGCTGCCGTGGACGGCGGTGGCGGTGCTGGACGGCCACTTCCGGCTGCGCGACCTCGGCCCGGAGGCGGCGACCCTGGTGGCGCTCGACGGCTGACCCGCGCAGTGGGGGTGGCGTGGGACGATGCCCGACGTGCCCGAGCGGACCCCGACCGCCGCCGCCCCCCGGCGGGCCGTACCGCGCCGCCCGGACGTCGTCGCGGCGGCGGTGACGCTGGTGGTGAGCGTCGCCGGGCTGCTGGCCCTGCCGGCGCTCGCGGCGATGGAGCCTGCGGAGCCCCTCACCGACCTGCCGCCGGTCGGCGCCGCCCGCTGGTGGGCCGTCCTGGTGGCGCTCGTCGCGCAGGCCGTGGCCGTCGCCTGGGCGCGTCCCGCCCCGCGCGCGGCGCTGCTGGGCGTCGGCGCGGTGCCCCTGCTGCTCTCCGCCGCCCGGCCCGGCGAGGTGTCGGGGATCGTCACGCTGGCCGTCCTGGTGGTGGTCTACCGGGCGGTGGTCGACCAGCCCCTGCCGCGCGTGCGCGCCGCGCTGGCCGGCACGGTGCTGCTGCTCACGGTCGCGTCGGCCGTCGGCGGCGGCCCGCTGGACGCAGGGGCGCCGGCGGTCGCCGTGCTCGCGGCATCGGCCGGCCAGGCGGTCGGCGTCGTGCTGCTCGGGCTGGTGCCGGCGCTGGTGGTCGGGTCGCGCCGGGCCCTGCGGTCGGCGGAGGCCGGGGAGCTGCGGGCGCTCCAGCGCGAGGGCGAGGCGCGGCTGCAGGCGGCGCTGGCCACCGAGCGGACCGCCATGGCGCGGGAGCTGCACGACATCGCGGCGCACCACCTGTCCGGCATCGCGCTGATGGCGTCGGCCATCGACCGGCAGATCACCACCGACCCCGACGCCGCGCGGCAGGGCCTGCGCCAGGTGCGGGACCAGAGCCGGGTGGTGCTCACCGACCTGCGGCGCCTGGTCGGGCTGCTGCGCGACGACGACGGCGCGGAGACCTCCGCGCTCACGCTCGCCGCCCTGCCGGGCCTGGTCGCCGCGCCGGGGGTCGCGGCCGGTGACGCCGTGACGCTGGAGGTGCTCGACGCGCCCGGGGGCGGCCCGCTCGGCGCCGGCGTGGGCCCGCTCGCGCAGCTGGCCGCGTACCGGATGGTGCAGGAGGCGCTGGCGAACGCGCGCTCGCACGCCCCGGGGGCGCCGTGCCGGGTGACCGTCGACGACCGCGCCCAGGACGCCGTGGTGCTCACCGTCCGCAACGGCGCGCCCGCCGCGTCAGCCGCAGCAGCGGCTGCGCCGTCGTCCGGCGGGTACGGCCTGCAGGGCATGCGCGAGCGCGCCGCCCTGGTCGGGGCCACGCTGCGGCACGGCCCGACGCCGGACGGCGGCTGGGAGGTCCGGCTGAGCGTCCCGCGCGACCGCACGACCGACGAGGAGGAGACCCCGTGATCCGGGTGCTGATCGCCGACGACCAGGCGCTGGTGCGGGCGGGGCTGTCCGCGCTGCTCGGGGCGGAGGACGACATCGAGGTGGTGGGCGTCGCCTCCGACGGCGAGGAGGCGGTCGCGCTGGCCCGCAGCACCGCGCCCGACGTCGTGTGCCTCGACATCCGGATGCCTGGGCGGGACGGGATCAGCGTGGCGCGGGAGCTGTGCGGGCCCGACGTGGAGCACCCCGTCCCGGTGCTGGTGCTGACGACGTTCGACCTGGACGACTACGTGTTCGGCGCGCTGGAGGCCGGCGCGTCCGGGTTCCTGCTCAAGGACGCCGACCCCGAGACGATCGTGCACGCGGTGCGGGAGGTCGCGGCCGGCCGCGGGACGCTCGACCAGGCGCTCACGCACCGGGTGCTGCGGGAGTTCGCCGGGCGCCGCCGGCTGCAGCCCGTGACCCTGCAGCGCGGGGCGGACGTCCTGACCGCGCGCGAGCGGGACATCCTGCTGCTGCTGGCCCGCGGGATGTCGAACGAGGAGATCGCCGCGGAGCTCGTCGTCGAGGTGTCGACCGTGAAGTCGCACCTCGCGCGGATGATGCCGAAGCTGGGCGTCCGGTCGCGGCTGCAGGCGGTCGTGTGGGCGTACCAGAACCGGGTGGTCACGGTCCCCGGGGACGACTGAGCGGGTCGCGACCTGCCGCGCGGCGGAGGCCTTGCGTCGAAGGATGCAGGCCGTGGAGTTCCGTCGCAGGCGGCTGGAGGGCGGGTACCGGCGATTCCTAGCGTCGAGGGCATGGACCAGACGTCCCCCGAGACCAGGAGCCCCGCCATGACCACCCCGATCCCGGCCTCCCCGACCACCCCCGCGCCGGACCGGCCGGACCTGCCCACCGACCCGCCCCCCGGCCTCCCCGCCGAGCGAGTCGCACCCGCCGTCCTGCTCGACGACGTCCGCCGCGCCTACCCCAACGGCCGCGGCACCGTCCAGGCGCTCGCGGGGGTCTCCCTCGCGCTCGCCCCGGGCTCGTTCACCGCGATCATGGGCCCGTCGGGCTCCGGCAAGTCCACGCTGCTGAACTGCGCCGCCGGGCTCGACGCCCCGACGAGCGGCCGCGTCGTCATCGGCGGCGCCGACCTGACCACGATGTCCCCGGACGCGGTGACCCGGCTGCGGCGCGACCGCATCGGGTTCGTGTTCCAGGCCTACAACCTGGTCGGGCACCTCACGGTCGCGGAGAACATCGCGCTGCCGCTGCTCCTCGGCGGCCGCGAGCCCGACGCCCACCTGCGGCGTTACCTCATGGCGGCCGTCGGGCTGGAGGACATGGCGGACCGCCTGCCGGGCGAGCTCTCCGGCGGCCAGGCGCAGCGCGTCGCGATCGCGCGGGCGCTGATCACGCGGCCGGCCGTCGTGTTCGCCGACGAGCCGACCGGCGCGCTCGACTCGCACACCGGCGCCCAGGTGCTGGACGTGCTGCGCAGCACCGCCACGACGCTCGGGCAGACGCTCGTGCTCGTCACGCACGACGCCCGGGTCGCCGCCGCGGCCGACCGCGTGGTGTTCCTCGCCGACGGGCGCCTCGCCGGGCACCTGGACGCGCCGACCGCCGAGCAGGTCACGGCCCGGATGATCGAGCTGGGCCGATGAGCGCCGTCTGGACGTCCGCCCGCTCCGCCGTGCGGGTGCACCGCGCGAGCATGGCCGGCAGCGCGCTGGTCGTGGCGCTCGCGGCCGCGCTGCTCACCGCCACCGGCGCCTGGGTGGAGGCCGGCATCCGGCTCGCGGCCGGGTCGGACGACCCCGCGGCGTCGCTGCTCGTCACCGTCGCGTCGTCGTTCGCGGGGACCGCCGTGCTCATCGCGCTGCTCGTGGTGGCCTCGACGTTCGCCGGGGCGCTGCGCCCCCGCGCCCGGGAGTTCGCCCTGCTGCGCGCCGTCGGGGCGACCACCCGCCAGGTGCGGCAGCTCGTCACCGCCGAGGTCCTGCTGGTGTTCGCCGTCGCGGCCCCGCTCGGCGCCGTCCCGGGGCTGCTGCTCGCGCCGCTGCTCGCGGGGGTGCTGGAGTCCGGCGGCATCGTCCCCGCGGGGTTCAGCACGACCGTCACGCCGTGGCCGGTCCTGGCGACGCTCGCGCTGCTGGTGCCGACCGCGCTGCTCGGCGCCCGCCTGGCCGGCCGGGAGAGCGCGCGGCTCAGCCCGGCGAGCGCCGTGCAGCGCTCCGCCGCCGAGCCCACCGGCATCTCCGCGGGCCGGCGGACCACCGCCCTGGTGCTCGCGGCCGGCGGCCTCGCGGTCGCGTTCGTGCCGTTCCTCCTGCCCGGGGTGATGGGCAGCGCCGCGGCCACCACGTCGGCGTTCCTGCTGATCATCGCCGCGGCGCTGCTCGGCCCGCTGCTGGTCCGCTGGGCAGCGGTCCGGGGCCTGTCGCTGCTCGGGCCTCGCGCGGCCGCCGCACCGACCCTGGCCCTCGCCAACGCGCGCGGGTTCTCCCGCCGCCTCACCGGCGCCGTCGTCCCCCTCGCGCTGCTGCTCGCGCTCGGGACCGTGCAGTCCGGGGTGAGCAGTGCGGTCGTCGACGCCGCCGAGCAGCAGGTGCGGGACGCCCTGACGGCGGACCTGGTGGCCGAGGGCCCGGTGACCGCGGAGCAGGCCGCCGAGGTCGCCGCGGCGCCCGGGGTCGCCGAGGCCGCGCGCACCACGCTCGTGTCGGCGGAGGTGCGGATCGAGGCGCAGGACGAGGACATGCCGTTCCTGGACGGCCTGTCGTGGGAGGCGACGGCGCTGCGGACCGTGCCCGTCGAGGGCGACCTCGTGGACCCCGACGTGCGCTCCGGCTCGCTCGCCGACCTCGCGAGCCCCGGCACCATCGCGGTGAGCAGCGAGGCCGCCCTCGGCAGCACCGGGGTCGGCAAGCCGCTCGAGGTGCGCCTGGACGGTGAGCTGACCACGTTCACGGTCGTCGCCGTGTACGAGCGCGGGCTCGGGCTGGGCGACTACCTGGTCGGGGACGCGGCCGGGGTCGCCCCCGTCGACGGCCCCGGCGCGACGCTCCTGGTCCGCGCCGACACCGCCGCCGACGTCCCGGCCGTCCGCGAGGCCGTCGAGGCCACCGGCCTGACGGCGACCGACGTCGACGGCTACGCGCGCTCCGTGCGGGAGGCCGCCGCGGCGGAGCAGGGCCTGTCCACCGCGCTGCTGCTCGCGCTCCTCGCGTTCGTCGCCGTCGCGGCCGCCAACACCCTCGTGTCGCTGGTCACCTCCCGGCGGGGCGAGCTGGCGCTCCTGAGCCGGACCGGGGCGACCCGCCGGCAGCTGCTGCGGATGGTGGCCCTCGAGTCGGGCCTCACCACGGCGACCGCGCTGCTCGTCGGGGCGGCGTGCGTGCTGCCCGCGCTGCTCGGCGTCGGGCAGGGGCTGCTCGGCGTCCCGCTGCCCGTCGTGGACCCGGTGGTCGTCGGCTCGCTCGTGGCGGCGGTCGTGGTCATCGGCCTGACCCTGCCGGTCGCGGCGGCGGTGCGGGCGACGCGCCCGTCCGTGCCCCGGGCGGCGTGAGGCGCCTCGTCCGCGCGGGGCTCAGCCCACGAAGATGCAGAACGGGTGCCCGTCCGGGTCGGCGTACACGCGCAGCGGCTCGTCCGGGTCGTCGCGGCGGTCGAACAGCAGCCGCGCCCCCAGCCCCAGGACCCGGTCGTGCTGGGCGTCGAGCGTCTCGGCGTCCGGCACGGTCATGTCGAGGTGCAGCTGCTGCGGGACCTCGGGGTCCGGCCACGTCGGCGGCGTGAGCTCCGGCACCTTCTGGAACGCCAGCGGCCACCGGCCCTCGCCCTGCAGGACCAGCCAGTCCTCGCCGTTCGGGTCGGGCTCGCCGGGCGGGGGCGGCTCGTCGCCGTCGCGGTACCGCAGGCCCAGGAGCTCGCGGTAGAACTCCGCGAGCGACCGGGGGTCGGTGGTGTCCAGGACCGTCTGCACGACCCGTGGGTACGTCGGCCCGCTCGCGCTCGTACCGGTCATCGCGGCCCCTCCTCGCGGTGACGTCGGGCGTCCCGGCCGGGGGCCCGTCCCGGGACCCATCATGGTCGCCGCGGTCCGGTCCCGCGACGGCGGGCCGCCCGCGCGGCGGTAGAGTGCGTCTGCGCACGACGTCCCCGCCCGGCTCGCCCTGTTGGGTGCGCGGGCAGACCTCTCACCAGGGAGCACCCACAGGTGACCACCCCCCGCCCCGCTGCGGTCATCGTCCTAGCCGCAGGCGAGGGCACCCGGATGCGATCGGCCACACCCAAGGTCCTGCACACCCTCGCGGGCCGCTCCATGCTCGGCCACGCGCTGGCCGCCGCCCAGGCGCTGGAGCCGCGCCGCACGGCGGTCGTGGTGCGGCACGAGCGGGAGGCCGTCGCGGCCCACGCCCGCGACCTGCTGCCGCAGGTGCTGGTCGCGGACCAGGACGACGTCCCCGGCACGGGCCGCGCGGTGCAGTGCGCGCTGTCGGTGCTCGACGCGGCCGCGCAGGCCGAGGCCGCCTCCGCGGGCGACGGACCGGGGGAGCCCGGTGCGGCCGCCGGCGTGCTGGTCGAGGGCCCGGTCGTGGTGCTCGCCGGCGACATCCCGCTGCTGGACGGCGGGACGCTGGCGGAGCTCCTCGCCGCGCACGCCGCCGACGGCAACGCCGTGACCGTGCTCACCACCGAGGTCGCCGACCCGACGGGCTACGGCCGCATCCTCCGGTCGTCCGACCCGGCCGACGCCGGCGACGTGGTCGGCATCGTCGAGGAGAAGGACGCCGACCCCGCCCAGCGCGCGATCACCGAGATCAACTCGTCCGTCTACGTGTTCGACGCGGCGGTGCTCCGCGGGGCGTTCGGCCGGCTCGGCCGCGACAACGCGCAGGGCGAGGTGTACCTGACCGACGTGCTGGCGATCGCCCGCGGCGACGGCGGCCGGGTCCGCGCGCTGCGCACGGACGACCCGGTGCTGGTCGAGGGCGTCAACGACCGGGCGCAGCTCGCGGTGCTCCGCGCCGAGCTGAACCGCCGGATCCTGGACGACTGGATGCGCGCGGGCGTGACGGTCGTCGACCCGGCGACCACCTGGGTGGACGTCGACGTCGAGCTCGCGCAGGACGTGACGCTGCTGCCGGGGACCCAGCTGCACGGTGCGACGTCCGTGGCCTCCGGCGCGACCATCGGCCCGGACACCACGCTCACCGACGTCGAGGTGCACGCCCGCGCCACCGTGGTCCGCACGCACGGGTCCCTCGCGGTCATCGGCGAGGACGCGACGGTGGGCCCGTTCGCCTACCTGCGGCCCGGGACCGTGCTCGGCGAGCGCGGCAAGATCGGCACGTTCGTCGAGACGAAGAACGCCGAGATCGGCGCGGGCTCGAAGGTGCCGCACCTGTCCTACGTCGGCGACGCGACCATCGGCGTCGAGACGAACATCGGCGCGGCCAGCGTCTTCGTCAACTACGACGGGGTCCGCAAGCACCGCACGACCATCGGCTCGTACGCCCGGACCGGCTCGGACAACATGTTCGTCGCGCCGGTCACGGTCGGGGACGGCGCCTACACCGGCGCCGGCAGCGTGATCCGGCACGACGTGCCGTCGGGCGCCCTGGCCGTGAGCGCCGGCGCCCAGCGGAACATCGAGGGCTGGGTCGTCCGGTCCCGCTGCCCGACGCCCAGCCCAGCACGGAGGACACCGCACGATGACCGGGATCGTCTCGCAGGACGGTGAGAAGCGGCTCGTCCTCGTCTCGGGCCGCGCGCACCCCGAGCTCGCCGCCGCCGTCGCCAAGAGCCTCGACATCGACCTGCTGCCGACCACGGCCTACGACTTCGCCAACGGCGAGATCTACGTCCGGTTCGCGGAGTCGGTGCGCGGCGCCGACGTCTTCGTGCTGCAGAGCCACGCGGCGCCGATCAACCAGTGGCTGATGGAGCAGTTCCTCATGGTCGACGCGCTCAAGCGCGCCTCGGCCAAGACCATCACCGTGATCGCGCCGTTCTACGGGTACGCCCGGCAGGACAAGAAGCACCGCGGTCGCGAGCCGATCTCGGCCCGCCTCATGGCCGACCTGTTCAAGACCGCCGGCGCCGACCGGCTGATGAGCGTCGACCTGCACGCCGCGCAGATCCAGGGCTTCTTCGACGGCCCGGTCGACCACCTGTGGGCCATGCCGATCCTCACGGAGTACGTGCGGACCCGCGTCGACGTGCACAACGTCACCGTCGTGTCGCCGGACGCCGGCCGGATCCGCGTCGCCGAGCTCTGGGCGCAGAAGCTCGGCGGCGGCCCGCTGGCGTTCGTGCACAAGTCGCGCGACATCCGGCAGCCGAACAAGACGGTCGCGAACCGCGTCGTCGGTGACGTCGAGGGCCGCACGTGCGTGCTGGTCGACGACCTCATCGACACCGCCGGCACGATCACGGGCGCCGTCCGGGTGCTCATGGAGGCCGGCGCGAAGGACGTCATCGTCGCGGCGACCCACGGCGTGCTGTCCGACCCCGCCACCGACCGGCTCCAGCAGTGCGGCGCCCGCGAGGTCATCATCACGGACACCCTGCCCGTCCCCGACGAGCACCGGTTCGAGAAGCTGACGGTGCTGTCCATCGCGCCGCTGATCGCCCGCGCCATCCGCGAGGTCTTCGACGACGGCTCGGTGACGAGCCTGTTCGACGGCCAGTCCTGACACCAGCCCTCCCGGCGCCGCGCCCGGGCCGGCGCCACGACCGGCGTCGACCCGGGCGCGGTTTCGTGCCGGGCGGCGGCGCGGGTAGTATCGGGGGGTTGCCTCGGCGAGGGACGTCGGACGGTCGCTCCACGACCTGACGGCGGTCCGGCGGACGGCGCGGCCCGCACCCCTGGGGGTACGGCCGGCGCCGCGTGCGGACCGCGTCGGTGTCAGTCCGTCCACTCCGTGATCGACAGGGTGGAACGCCTCCGCGTGCCCGTCCAGCGCCCCGCGTCGAGGCCACCACACATCGTCGCCATCGCCCCGTCTGCTCTTTGGAGTCACCGTGTCCGAGATCAAGCTCGCCGCCACCGCCCGCACCGAGTTCGGCAAGGGCGCCGCGCGCCGCCTGCGCCGCGCGCACCAGATCCCCGCCGTCCTGTACGGGCACGGCACCGAGCCGGTGCACGTCGCCCTCCCGGGCCACGAGACGATGCTCGCCGTCAAGGGCGCCGCGAACGCGCTCTTCGAGATCGAGGTCGACGGCACGCCGGTCCTCGCCCTCGCCAAGGACGTCCAGCGCGACCCGGTCAAGAACGTCATCGAGCACGTCGACCTGCTCATCGTGAAGCGCGGCGAGACCGTCACCGTCGAGGTCCCGGTGACCATCGTCGGCGAGTCCGCCCCCGGCACGATCCACATCGTCGAGACGCAGACGCTGACCCTCGACGCCGAGGCGACGCACCTGCCGGAGCACGTCGAGGTCTCCATCGAGGGCCTCGCCGCCGGCACCTCGCTGACCGCCGGCGAGCTGACGCTGCCGACCGGCTCGGTCCTGACCGGTGACGCCGACGTGGTCGTCGTGGCCGTCACGGTCCCGACCGTGTCCGCCGAGGACCGCGCCGCCGACGAGGCCGCGGAGGCCGCCGCCGCCGAGTGATCCGGGCGGCGCGCGGGTGCGCGCCGACGACGCTGGGGACGCCCGGTACCGTGCGACGGTGCCGGGCGTCCGGCATGTCAGGGCGGCTCCGGCGGCCCGCGACGACGAAGGGAGAGGCGCCGCGATGAGCGAGGGGCGCTGGTTGGTGGTCGGCCTGGGGAACCCGGGGCCGCAGTACGCGGGGAACCGGCACAACGTCGGGCAGATGGTGCTCGACGAGCTCGCGCGGCGGGCGGGGTCGTCGTTCTCCGCGAAGGGCGGGGTGCTGTCCCGGCGCCCGCAGGCGGCGACCGCCGAGGTGCGGATCGGCACCGGTCCCGGCGGCGTGCCCGGGCCGCGCGCGGTGCTGGCGAAGCCGACGACGTACATGAACACGTCCGGCGGGCCGGTCGCGGCGCTCGCGCAGTACTTCGACGTGCCGGCCGAGCGGGTCGTGATGGTGCACGACGAGCTCGACATCCCGTTCGGCGAGGTCCGCCTGAAGCTCGGCGGCGGCGAGGGCGGGCACAACGGCCTGCGCGACACCACCAAGGCGCTGGGCACCAAGGACTACCTGCGGGTGCGCGTCGGCGTCGGCCGGCCGCCCGGGCGGATGGACGCGGCGGACTACGTGCTGCGGGACTTCGCCAAGGCGGAGCAGAAGGACCTGCCGTGGCTGGTGGACGCCGCCGCCGACGCGGTCGAGCTGCTGGTCACGGAGGGCCTGGAGCGCGCGCAGCTCCGCTTCCACACCCGCACCGCCTGAGCCCCGCGTCCCCCCAGCGCCGCCGAGGTCGTCGCCCACGGCCGAGGTCGTCACTCCCGCAGGACGACCTCGTGCCCGAGCGACGACCTCGTGGCATGTCCGGGGCGCGTTCCCGCAGGTCAGGCGCGTGCGACGGTGCGCGGGAGGCCGGCGGCGCGGGGCAGCGGCGGGTGTGCCGGGGGCGTCGCTGCACGTCAGGGCGACGGCGCTCCCCCATATGGGTGTGAAAGGGGTGAAAACGGACAGATAGGGCGGACTGGGACAAACCCGCTGATATAGCCTCAAGTCACACCAACGAGGCCGCCCAGGGGGACCTAGCATGAGCCTGCTCGACGATCACGACGTGACGCGCTCCACCGAGCGCACCGTCGCGGCGCCGGGCCCGGAGACCTCGCCTGAGCACGAGGCCGCCGAACGGCGACGCGCCTCCCGCGGACCGCGACTCTCCTGGGCCTCCGACCGGCCGTTCTACGAGCCCCGCGGCACCGCGGCGCCCTCCGGCTGGCGCAGCCAGCACACCACCTACCAGCTCGAGACGCTGGCCCGGGACGTCGTCCTGGCGACCTCCATCCCGACGCTCCTGCTGTTCGCGCTGCACGGCGTCTCCCTGCTCCAGCTGAGCTGGGGCCTGGCGATCGGCCTGCTGTTCATCGCGTTCGTCGCGGTCGAGCGGGGCTACGACCGCCAGGTGATCGGCGACGGGCACGTCGAGTTCGAGGCCGTGCTGCGCGGTGGGGTGCTGACCGCCGCGTCGCTTGCCGTGTTCGCCGTCGGCGCCGATGTGGACGTGCCGCGCACGATCGTGTTCCTCGCGCTGCCGCTGGTCGTCCTCGTGCTCATCACCGCCCGGCACCTCTCGCGCCGGGCGTTGCACCGGCGCCGGGCCGCGGGCGAGTCGATGCGCCGGACGCTCGTGGTCGGCGACGCGTCCTCGATCACGCACGTGGTCGACGACCTGCGCGGCCTGCCGCAGTACGGGTACCAGATCGCGGGCGTGTGCGTGCCGTCGTTCGACGGGCCGCTGCCGCCGCTCGGGGCCCCGGTGCTCGGCACCGTCTCGGACGTCGTGCAGGTGGCGGTCGACGGCGAGTTCGACGTCGTCATCGTCACCGGCTCGGAGCTGTCCGGCCAGGCCCTGCGCCGGCTGTCCTGGGCGCTGCAGCGCACGCACACCGAGCTGGTCGTCGCGCCGGGCATCGTCGAGGTGTTCGGCCCGCGCGTCACGCTCGAGCCGACGGCCGGGCTGTCCCTGATCCACGTGAACGCCGCGGAGTCCCGCCGCTCGCGCATCCTCGCGAAGCGGGTGTTCGACACCGCGTTCGCGGCGGGCTCGCTGCTGCTGCTGGCCCCGCTGCTGGCGGCCGTCGCCGTCGCCGTGAAGGTCACCAGCCCCGGCCCGGTGCTGTTCAAGCAGACCCGCGTCGGCAAGGAGGGCCGCGAGTTCTCCATGCTGAAGTTCCGCAGCATGGTGGTCGACGCCGAGGAGCGGCTGGCCGAGCTGCGCACGGCGAACCAGGCCGACGGCCCCCTGTTCAAGATGGACCGCGACCCCCGGATCACCCGGGTCGGGCACTTCTTGCGCAAGCACTCGCTCGACGAGCTGCCGCAGCTGCTGAACGTGGTGCGGGGCGAGATGGCCCTGGTCGGCCCCCGCCCGCCGCTGTCGCACGAGGTGGCGCAGTACCGCGAGTCCGCCCGCCGCCGCCTGCTGGTGAAGCCCGGCCTGACGGGCCTGTGGCAGATCAGCGGCCGCGCGGACCTGGCGTGGGAGGAGGCGGTCAAGCTCGACCTGCGGTACGTCGAGAACTGGTCGATCGCCTTCGACCTCATGATCCTCTGGCGCACGCTCTACGTCGTCGTGAGTGGCCATGGCGGCCGGTGAGGGGGTCGCGCTCGCGCACGACTACGCCACGCAGCGGGGAGGCGCCGAGCGCGTCGCCCTGGTGATGGCCGACGCGTTCCCCGGCGCCCCCCTCTACACGACGCTCTACCACCCGGAGGGCACCTTCCCGGAGTTCGGGCCCCTCGACGTGCGGACCAGCCCGCTGGACCGGCTGGGCGTGCTCCGTCGGCACCACCGGCTCGCGCTGCCGTTCCTCGCGCCGGCCGTCCGTGCGACCCCCATCGACGCGGACGTGGTGCTCGCCTCCTCGACCGGCTGGGCGCACGGCTTCCCGACGACCGGCCGCAAAGTGGTCTACTGCCACGCGCCGGCCCGCTGGCTGTACCAGACCGACCGCTACCTGGGCCCCGGGCACGCCTCCGGCTCCGGCGGCGCGCAGCGGTGGATCGCGGCGCAGGCGCTCGGGCTGCTGGCCCCGGCGCTGCGCTCGTGGGACCGGCGCGCGGCGGCGACCGCCGACCGCTACCTGGCCAACTCCACGGTCACCGCCCGCGCGATCCGCGACGTGTACGGCATCGAGGCGGAGATCCTGCCCCCGCCGCCCGCCATGCTGCCGGCGGGGGAGGAGACGCCCGTCGAGGGCGTCGAGCCCGGGTACCTGCTCTGCGTCGCCCGGCTGCTGCCGTACAAGAACGTGGACGTCGTGGTCGAGGCCGTCCGGCGCACCCCGGGTGCCCGGCTGGTCGTGGTCGGCGACGGCCCGGAGCGCGCCGCGCTCACCCACCTCGTGCGGGACCTGCCGCGCGTCCGCCTCGTCGGCCGCGTGGACGACGCCCGCCTGCGCTGGCTCTACCGGAACAGCGCCGCCCTGGTCGCCGCCTCGTACGAGGACTACGGCCTGTCCCCGCTGGAGGCAGCCGCCTTCGGCCGTCCGTCCGTCGTCCTGCGCGACGGCGGGTACCTCGACACCGTCCGCGACGGCGTCACCGGGGAGTTCTTCGACGCCCCCGAGCCCGACCTGGTGGCCGAGGCCGCCGGGCGCGCGCTCGCCCGCACCTGGGACCCCCGGGTGCTGACGGCGCACGCCGACGACTTCGCCGCCGGACGGTTCGTCGACCGGCTGCACGCGATCGTGCGCGAGGAGCGCAGCGCGGCAGCCGGCAGCGTCCCCCGGCCTGAGCCCGTCCCGACCGAAAGGCGCCCCCGATGACTCTGCAGGACATGTTCCGGACCGTGTGGTTCGGCAAGTGGCTGGTCCTGGTGTCCGTCCTGGCCGCGCTGGGCGGTGCGTACCTGTACGTCTCGCGCCAGGAGCCGCAGTACGCGAGCGAGACCACGGTCCAGCTGGTCGACACCGAGACCCTGGCGACCGCCGGCGTCCGGCTCGAGAGCGACCCCAGCCTCGTGACCAGCGACGACGTGGCCGCCGCGGCCGCCGCGGAGCTCGGCGAGCCGCGCCTCGCCGACGAGCTCGCCGCCACGACGTCGGGCGAGTACGTGCTCGACACCCCCACGAGCGTCGTGATCACGCAGACCGGCCCGGACTCGGCGGTCACCGTCGAGCGGGCGAACGCGGTCGCCGCGGCCTACGTCGCGCAGCTCCAGGAGCAGTTCGACGCGGACGTCGCCTCGATGCAGGAGCGGCTGGCGACGCTGGCCGAGAGCATCGACCAGCAGCAGCAGGCGATCACGGCCGCCCGCCGCGCCGCCGCGGCCGCCGCCGCCGTCGCCAACCCGAACGCCCAGGTCGACCCGGTGGACGGCCTGCTGGAGGCGCAGTACTCCACGACGATGGAGCAGTACCAGACGCTGTCCGCCCAGCTCACGCAGGCGCAGCTGCTGGCGTCCCCGGCGACCATCCTGCAGAACGCGGTGCACAGCACGCTCGTGAGCGTCCCGACGACGCTGGTGTACCTGATCGCGGGCCTCGCCGGCCTGCTCGTCGGCATCGGCCTCGCCGTGGTCCGCCGCGGCCTGGACACCAAGGTGCGCACGACGGGCGCGGCCCGCCGCAGCGCCGGTGCGCCCGTGCTCGCCCGCCTGTCCGGCACCGCCACCGCCCTGAAGTCCTACGAGGCCGAGGGCACCCTCCCGGTCGCCCGCCGCGAGGCCACGGCCTACACCCGCTCCATCCGGGAGCTCCGCACCGCCCTGCAGGCGGCGGTGGAGAACGACACCGGCAGCGCCGTGATCGTCGTGACGGCCGCCGACGTCGAGACGCCGCGCTCCTTCGTCGCCGCGAACCTCGCCGCCTCCTGGGCCCTGTCCGGCCGCAGCGTCGTGGTGCTCTCCGGCGACCTGCGCCAGCCGCGCCTCAACGCGCTGCTGCCCGCGTCGGCCGAGGCGCCCGTGCGCACCGGCCGCGGCGGTGGCCGGGCGCGCACCGCCGCGGTGCCGACCGCCATCCCGCACCTGTCCGTGCACCCGGCCCTGCAGACCGAGCTGGACCCCGCCGACTTCCTCGCGAGCTCCGACGTGCGGGCCCTCGTCGAGCAGCTGCGCAGCACCGCGGACGTCGTCATCATCGACGCCCCGCCGATGCTGGTGGCCGCCGACGCGACCATCCTCGGGTCCTACGCCGACGGCGTGCTCCTCGCGGTGACCCTGGGCCACACCCCCACGGGCGCGGTCGAGGAGTCGGCCGACCGCCTGCGGGCGGCCAACGCGGCGCTGCTCGGGCTGTCGGTCGACGGCGCCGCCGAGCGCCGGCACGTCACCTACGAGGCGACCTACGCCTACGCCGGGGCCGACGAGCCGACCGAGGGCGACGCGGCCGCGGGCGAGCACGTCGCCCCCGCCGGCGGGGCGGCCGCGTCCGGCGCCCCCGCCGACGCCGCGGACGGCGCGACGGGTGACGCCGCGACCGCCGCCACCGCGGACGGTGCTGCGGCGACCGCCGACGCCGCGACGGCCGACGCCGCGACCGCCGACGCCGCCACCGGCACCGCCACGGACGAGACGCCCGAGGCGGCCGACGACGCCCCGCGCGCCGAGGTGCCCGCCCCGCACGGGGACGCCCTGCCCGAGGACGAGGACGACGCGGCGGACCGCCGGCCCGGGAAGGACCGCGCGCCGGTCGGCGTCGAGACGCCGTGACGCGCCCGGTGCGGGTGGTCGTCCTCGACCACACCGCCCAGCTCGGGGGCGCGGAGCTCGCGCTGCTGCGCACCTGCGCGGCGCTCGACCCCGCGCGGGTCGACGTCACGGTGGTGCTGTTCGCCGACGGGCCGCTCGCCGGCCGCCTGCGGGAGGCCGGCGTCGCGGTGCGGGTGCTGCCGCTGGACCCGCGCATCGCGGCGACGGACCGGGCCGCGGCCGGGCGCTCGGCGCTGGGCGCGGCGCGGTCGGTGGCCGGGACGCTGCCGTTCGTGGCCCGGCTCGCGCGGCTGCTGCGGGAGCTCCGCCCCGACGTGGTGCACACGACGTCGCTCAAGGCGGACCTCATCGGCCTGGTCGCGGCGCGGCTGGCGCGCCGTCCGCTGGTCTGGCACGTGCACGACCGCGTCGCCGAGGACTACCTGCCCGCCCCCGTCGCGCGCGTCGTCCGGACGGCGGCCCGGCGCGGGCCCCGGCACGTGGTGGTGAACTCGCTGGCCACGGCCCGCACCCTGCTGCCCCTGCCCCGGGGCTGGACGCTCGCGTACCCGGGGCTCGCGCCGGAGCAGGTCGCCGCCGACCCCGCCGCCCGCCCCGCGCCCGCCGCGCCCGTGGTCGGCCTGGTCGGCCGGGTCAGCCCGACGAAGGGTCAGCGGGAGTTCGTCGAGGCGTGCGCGCTGCTGGCCGGCCGGTTCCCGACCGCGCGGTTCCGGGTCGTCGGCGCGGCGCTGTTCGCGGAGCGCGGCTACGAGGACGAGGTGCGCGCGCTCGTCGCCGCCCGCGGGCTGACCGACCGCGTGGAGCTGACCGGCTGGGTGGCCGACCCGGTCGCCGCGATCGACGGCCTGTCGGTGCTGGTGCACGCGTCCCCGGTGCCGGAGCCGTTCGGCCAGGTGGTCGTGGAGGGCATGGCCCGGGGCGTCCCGGTGGTCGCGACGGCCGGCGGCGGGGTGGACGAGATCGCCGTCGCCGCGGACGGCACCGCGCGCTGCCTGCTGGTGCCGCCGCGCGACGTGGCCGCCCTGGCCGAGGCGGTCGCCCGGGTGCTGGACCGCCCTCAGGAGGCCGCCGCGCGCGCGGACCGGGCGTGGAAGGACGTGCAGGCGGAGTACGGGATCGCTCGCACCGCCGAGCGCCTCACCGCCGTCTGGGAACGGTGGAACCCGCGGGAGTCCCGCGCGGGGGAGGGGCTCAGCGGGCGGACGTGGCACGGACGCGCGTGAGCACCGCGTCCATCTCCCGCACCCGGTCCGACCACCGCGGGACGTCCGCGGGCGCCGCGCCGACGCCCGCGGGCCGGGGCTCGCCGAGCACCCGGACCACCGCGTCCGCGAGGTTCTGCGGCGAGGCCGTGGTGACCCGGTCCGCGGGCTGGTCCCGGAAGCCCGCGACCGGGGTGCTGACGATCGGCCGCCCCACCGCCAGGTACTCGTAGAGCTTGATCGGGTCCAGGGAGTCGGTGAAGTCGTCGACGACGTGCGGCACCACCAGCACCGCGGCGTGCTGCAGGTAGCCGGGCACCAGCGACGCGGGACGCGCGCCGAGCACCAGGGCGCCGGCGGCGTCGAGCCGCGTCAGCTCCAGCGGGTCCAGCAGCGGCGGCCCGACGAGCACGAGCTGGGCGCCCGCGACCCGCAGGTGGGTGGCGAGCCGCAGGCAGGCCTCGACGTCCAGCCGGTCGGGGTGCAGCGTGCCGACGTAGAGCGCGTAGTCGGTGCCCGGCAGGTCGGCGGGGCGGGGCGCGGGCGTCCGGTAGCCGTCGACGTCCACGGCGTTGGTGACCAGCGTGACGGGCCGGTCGGTGCCCTTGGTGCGGGCGAGCGCGGGGGAGCAGACCACGACCTCGGCGCACCGCTCGACCAGCACCTGCTCCGCGGCGCGGATGCGCTCGTGCTCGGCGGGTTCGCGGACGGCGTGCAGCCAGTCGTCGGTGACGTCGTACAGCGCGCGCCAGCCGGTGGCCTCGAGCACGGCCGCGCCGCCGGGGTCGTTCACCCACAGGACGGGGTCCGCCATGCCGAGCCGGCCGGCCTCCCGCGCCACCGCCCGGGCGCGGCGCGCGTCGCCGCCGGCGTCGAGCCGCCGGGGCAGCCACTTGGTGGGCCGGTACGCCCACGCCCGCCCCTCCGGTGCGCCGTCGTGCGGGCCCAGGCGCCGCAGCCGCCGGCCGAGCGTCGGGGTCGCCCCGCGGCGCAGGTCGTGCACGTGGTCGACGGCCGGCTCGACGAACAGCACCCGCAGCGCCGGGTCGGCGGCCAGCAGCCCCGCGACCAGGTGCTGGTTGCGCCGCCAGACCTCGTCCCAGGGCTCGAGCGAGACGACGACGAGGTCGCGGTGCGCCGCCGCCACGGGGGTGGCGGCGGGGGTGGTGCGGGTCTCGTCGGTGCCGGTCACGGGGGTCATCCGCGGACCGGGCCGGGCTCGGGCGCGAGCGGCGCGCCCAGCACCGAGCGGTACACCGCCGCGATGCCGTCCGCGTGCTGCTCCAGGCCGAACCGGCGCTGCTGCACGGCGCGGAGCTCCTCGCCGTACGCGGCCCGCCGCTCCGGGTCCCCGGCCAGCCGCGCGAGCGCCGCACCGGCCGCCGCCACGTCGTCCGGCGGGACCAGCACGGCACCGTCCGCCGAGCCGACGGTCTCGTCGTGGCCCCCGCCGCGGCCGGCGACCACCGGCGTGCCGTGCGCCATCGCCTCGACCACCGACAGGCCGTACGGCTCGTCGCCGCGCGGGGCGAAGAAGATCCCCGCGGTCGACAGCAGCGCGTCCATGTCGGACCGCGCGCCGAGGAACCGCACGGACCCGGCGACACCGAGCTCGGCGGCCAGCGCCTCGAGCTCGGTGCGCAGGGCGCCGGTGCCGGCCAGCAGCAGCTCCCAGCCCGCGCCGCCGAGCCCGGAGGCCGCCCACATCCGGAGGGCGACGTCGGTGCGCTTCTCGGCCTCCAGCCGCTGCGCCATGAGGACGACAGGGCGGCGCTGCGGCTCCGGCGCGCCCGTCCGCGGCACGGAGGGCGCCCCGGGGTGCACGACGGTCGAGGGCCCCTCGACGCGGTCGGCGACGAACCGGCTGATCGCGACCTGCGCCGCGAGGCGCGGTGCGAGGAACCGCCCGACGGCCGCGCCCACCGGGGACGAGCCCCGGTGCGCGGCGAAGTGCCGGGTCGCGACGACCGGGGCCCGGCCGGCGACGACCGCGGCGAGCTCGGCGGCCGTCATGTGCGCGTGCACGAGCCTGGTGTCGAGCCGGCGGAGCGCGGCGGCGGCCCGCAGCGGCGTCGGGGCCGCCGCCCAGCGGACTCCGGACCCGGCGAGCTCGGCGGGCATCCGGTCGGCGCTGCCGCCGAGCACGTGCACCCGCAGGCCGCGGGCGTCCTGGGTGCGGGCGAGGGTGGTGACGTAGCGCTCGACGCCCGCGAAGGCGTCGGTGCACACCACGTGCACGACGTCGAGGGTCACGAGTGCTCCCGGTGGCCGACGGACTGGGGGACGCGCCCGCCCCCGGCGCCGGCCCGCGGGGCTGTCCGCCGGCCCGGGGGCGCGCCGCGACGAGGCCCCCGTGGAGCCCGCCGCGGCGCCGGGTGGCAGCCCGTCGTCGCCCGCGCCCGACCGGCTGGCGTGTGCCTGGGCGCCGAGGCAGATGCCGGCGATGACGAACGGGATGGACACCTGGGCCGCCACCCAGAACAGGTCGAACTGCCCCTGCACCAGGCGCATCAGCACCAGGACGAACGCGAGGGTCCCGTACCGGGCGTCGACCCGCCACAGGATGACGAGGATCGCCAGGAACATCACCAAGAAGCCGATCAGGCCGACGACGCCGCCGGACGACAGCATCTCGAACTCGGCGTTCGGCGGCTGGAACTTCTCGTCGAACCGGTCGGTGTACCACCAGCGCAGGCCCGCGCCGAACCACGGGTACTCCTGCCAGATGAGCAGCGACTGCCGGAACCAGACGAGCCGCTGGTACGCGGAGTTGTACTGGTCGCCGGACTCGAGCTGGTCCTGGACGAGGGAGCCGACGACCACCGCGCCGCCGACGATCGCGACGAGCACGACCTTGGAGCGGTGCCGGTGCGGGTCCGGCCGCAGGGCGACGACGGCGATCGCGACGGCCAGGCCGATCAGCGCCTGCCGGGACTGGGCGACCAGGACGCCGGCGAGGAACAGCGAGAACAGGGCGAGGCAGATGAGGTCGTTCCACCGCAGCCAGCGCGGCCGGGCGTAGACGATGATCGCCGCGAACGCCAGCACGCACCCGATGTAGTTCTTGTGCATGAGGAACGGCTCGTCCAGGTAGACCGGCCCGGTGTTCCCCTGGGACAGGTTCACCGTGAACTGCCCGAGCGCGGCGAGCGCCACGACGACCGCGCCGCCGACGTACAGCCCGAGGGCGAGGCGCGCGTAGCCCGCGGCACCGATCGCCCAGCCGACGAGCAGCGCACCGCCGACGAGCAGCCACGAGTGCACCCACTCCACCCCGTTGGCGAGGTACGGGTTCGCGATCACGGTGAACAGCACGGTGGCTTGGTAGAACGCCGTCGCCCACAGCACGCCGCGCATGGGGCCGGACAGCGGCCTGCGGGCGAACAGCAGCGCGGGCCAGAACGCGGCGAACAGCACGAAGTCCGAGAGGGACAGCGTGCCGCCGACGCGGTTCACCAGGAGCAGCGCCGGCATGCCGAGCACCGGCAGCGCCATCGGCTCGCGCAGCGTGAGGCCGACCACGAGCACGGCCACGCCGACGCCCACGGTGATCCACGGCTGCACCGAGGTCAGCAGGGCGAGGACGACGCCGAGGGTGACGAGGCCGCCACCCAGCAGCAGGCGCCGGGCCGGGGTCGTGGCGGGCAGCCGCTCCAGGACGCCGGGGCCGGGGACGCTGCGGCGGGGGCCACGCCGGGGGCGAGCTCGGCGGTGGTGCCCGGCGCCGGCGCCTCCGGGACGGGGCGGGTGGTGGTGGTCGTCATGCCGCGGCCTCCCGCTCGAGGGACTCAGGGGTGGCGCGCGCCGGGGACGGCGGCGTGCCGTGGCCGCGCGGTGCGCGGGGGTCGCCGAGCGCGGCCTCGGCGCGCAGCGGACCGCGCAGGTAGAGGCGCAGGCGCAGGCGCGCCGCGCGCCCGCGGTCGCCGGGCAGGGCCGACCGGGGGACGCTGCCGAGCACGACCGCGGCCCGCGCGACCGTCCACCCGACGGCTCCGTGGTGCGTGCGGAGGTAGCGCTCCTGGGAGGCGTGGAAGTGCGTCTCGCGCCGGGTCGGGTCCGTGCTGGTCCCGCCGCCGACGTGCTGCGCGCGCACCTCGTCGGCGACGACGGAGCGCCAGCCGGCGTCGTGCGCGCGGCGCTGCCAGTCGGTCTCCTCGGAGTACAGGAAGTACCGCTCGTCGAAGCCGCCGACCTGCGCCAGGGCCTCCGCCCGCAGCAGCAGCACCGAGCCGATGACGAAGCCCTCGCGGGTCTCCGGCACGCCGAGCCCCGCCTCCTGACGCCACACGCCCGCGGGCGTCGGGAACGGCCACAGCACCCGCGCGGCGGCCCCGCCGTCGTCGGTCTGGGCCGGCCCCGCCGCGGCGGCGCGCGGCTCGGCACGCAGCCGCCGGTGCAGGGCACGCACCCCGTCGACGTCGATCCGGGCGTCCGGGTTGAGCAGCAGCACGTCGGCGCCGGGCACCTGCGGGTCCCGCAGGGCCACGTTCACGGCCGCGCCGAACCCGAGGTTGGCGCCGGGGTCGACGTAGCGCGCGCCCGCCGCCTCCGCGACCCGCCGGACGGCGGCGTCCCCGGAGTTGTCGACCACGGTGACGGGCAGCGCGCCGGCCAGCGGGGCGAGCGCCCGCTCCAGCAGCCCGGCGGCCCCGTACGCGACGACGACGACCTCCACGGCGTCCGCCGCATCCGCCGCGTCCGCCCGCGCCGCCGAGGTCGGCAGTCCCGTGCCGGCGTCGGCAGGTGCAGGTGCCGATCTCGCGCGGGACTGCCGACCTCGACGGAGTGCGGGGGTGGGGGAGGTGGGGGGGGTGGGGAGCGAGCGGTACATCGCCTCGTACCGGTCGGCGATCGCGTCCCACGTGTACTCGGCCGCCCGGGCCAGGCCGCCCTCGCGCATCCGGGGCGCGCGCTCCGGGTCGTCCAGCCCCCCGGCGAGCGCCCGCGCCAGGGCGGCGGCGTCCCCGGCGGGCACGAGGATGCCGGCGCCGCCGACGACGTCGGGCAGCGCGCCGCTGTCGGACGCCACGACGGGCACGCCCGCGGCCATCGCCTCGACGGCCACGCGGCCGAACTGCTCCAGCCAGCCGGGTGCGGGCACCGACGGCACCGCCAGCACGTCGAGCCCGCGGTAGAACGCCACGAGCTCCTCGCCGGCCAGGTGCCCGTGGAACGTGACGCGCCCGGCGAGCGCGGGGCCCGCGGCCCGGCGGCGCAGCTCGGCCTCGTACGGCCCGGCGCCGGCGATCGCCACGTGCAGCCGCGGGTCGGCCTCGGCGGCGTCGAGCAGCACGTCGAGGCCCTTGTGGGGGTGCAGGAGCCGGCCGACGTAGCCGGTGCGCGCGGGGGCGGCCGCACCGACTACGCCGGCGTCCAGGGGGGCGCCGCCGTCGGCGCCCGGGTGGTCGTGCTGCGGGCCGGGGGGCTCGACGCCCAGCCCGATGACGTGCGCGGGCGCGGTCAGCCCCTTGCGGCGGAGCACCTCGCCGGCCTCGGCGTTGCAGACGCTGACCGCGCCGGCGCCGCGCAGGGCGAGCCGCTCCCACCACCGGAACGGCGGCGGGTACCGCTTGTCGAGGTTCTGCGCGGAGTACAGGACGTACGGGGTGCGGACCCGGCGCAGGGCGCGGAGCAGCAGGATCTCGGCGGTGGCGAGCGCCGCGGGCTCCTCGTGCAGGTCCAGGACGTCCCAGTCCTCGCCGAGCGCCCGCCAGATCGGCCGCGGGTCGTAGAGGAACACGTTCGGGTGCGAGCCGAGGGTGCGGACCCCGACGACGTCCTCGCCCGGCCGCGGCTCCAGGTCGACGTCGCGGCCGCCCTCCGCCCATGTGCGGGCGCTGAGCGTGCGCACGGTGAGCCCGCGGGCGCGCAGGGCGTCCTCCCGCCCGCGCCACGCCGTGACGACGGCGCTGTGGGAGATCCGCAGGACGCGCATGGGGACCATCGTGCCGGTCATCGCGACAATTCGGACAACTGGGGCAAAAGGTTCACCCGACCGGCGTGGGTGAAACGCCGGCCACCTCGGTGAGGACGGCGTCCAGGCGGCCGCGGGACCACGCCCAGTCGTGGGCGAGCGCCCACTTCCGGCACGTCTTCCCGATCCGGCGGCGCAGCGCCTCGTCGTCCGCCAGCGCCTCCAGGGCCGCGGCCAGGTCCGCGGGGTCGTCGGGCCGCACCGGCACCCCGGCGTCGCCCATCACCTCGGGGATGCCGCCGATCGCCGACGCCACGACGGGGACGCCCGACGCCATGCCCTCCATAACCGTCAGCGCGAACGGCTCCGCCCACCGGGACGGCACCACGACGACGTCCGCCCGCCGGTAGACGTCCGCTACCTCGGCCCGGGGGGTGAACGGCAGCAGCCGGACCCGGTCGCCGAGCGCCGCCGCCCGCGCCGCCAGGTCCCGCTCGTACGGCGAGGGCGTCGCGCCCGCGTCGAAGTTCTGCGAGCCGACCAGCGTCAGCTCGATGTCGTCGCGCGCCAGCCGGGCGACCGCGTCGAGCAGCACGTCCGCACCCTTGTCGCGGATCATCCGGCCGACGAACACGACGCGCAGCCGCTCCGCGCGCGCGGGGTCCGCCCGGGGGGAGAACCGGGCGGTGTCCACGCCGTTGGGCACCACGCGCAGCCGGCCCCGCAGCGCCGCCGGGAGGTGCGCGGCGGTCTGCTCGGCCAGCGCGCCGCTCACGCAGACGACGGCCGCGGCGCGCCCGAGCACCCGGTCGGCCTCCTTCACCGAGTACGTGCGCAGCAGCAGGTTGTGCGCGTACAGCACCGCGGCGTGCCGGTCGTGCACCAACGGCACCAGCTGCGGGGCGTTGTGCGCGAGCACCACCCCGGCGGGCCACGCGTCCTGGTCCGCGAGGGTCGGGCGCAGCGTCCGGCGGACGCCCGGGCGCGGCAGGTCCAGCCGGCCGGCGAGCGCGTCGAGGTACCGGTCCGCCGGGCGCGCCGTCACGAGCGGGTAGCCGACCGGGTCGGCGCTGGCGTAGCGGTCGGGGTAGGTGCCGTCGGCGACGACGACGCGGGGGCGCGGGACCGTGCCCTCCGGCAGGGCGGCGCACAGGCCGTCGACCACCGTCGGGATCGCGGAGCCGGTCCGGGGGGAGAAGTGGTCGCCCGGCGTGAGCACGTGCACCTCGGGCACGCGCGCGGCGCCGGCCGTGCGCTCGGTGCCGGCCGCGCCCGAAGTGCCGGCCGCGCCCGAGGTGCCCGCTGCGCCCGCGGTGCCCGCTGCGCCCGCGAGCCCCGCGGTCCCGGTCTCGCCCGCGGTCATCGCCGGCTGCTCCGCGGCTCCAGCCCGAGGGCCGCCCAGACGTCCGCGGCCGGCCCGCGCCACCGGGGCAGCGTCCACGCCACCGGGATGGTGGCCAGGCAGCGCGCGGTCTCGGCGGCGTCGAGGCGCGAGGACAGCACCCCGCGGACCAGCTCGACGCTGACCTTGGTGTGCGGGAACGCGAACCGCACCGACGCCGACGGCGCGTGCCACGCGACCTGGCCCTGGCCCTGGGCGGAGAACTGCTCGGCGTGCCGGCGCTGCAGGAACAGCTGCTCGGGGACCAGCTGGAGCGGCCCGCGGCAGGCGAGCTCGGCGAGGATCACCAGGTCGTTGCCGACGGTCGGCCGGATGCCGCGGGTGCTGCGCAGCGCGTCGGTGCGGTGCAGCCCGTAGAACAGGTGCGCCGCCTGCGCGCGCAGGAAGTGCCCCATCCGCTCGTGCGGGGTCGGCTCGTCGCAGGCCAGGTCGGCGTCGTTGAGGTCCTCGGTGACCACCCCGCCGGCGTCGATGATCTGCGTGCGCGGGTAGACCAGCACGGTCGCCGGGTCGGAGTCGGCGAACACCTCCAGGCAGCGCCGCACGAACGCGGGCCGCCGGACGTCGTCCGCCGCCGCCCAGGTGAAGTACGGCGCCCGCGCCAGCTCGACCAGGTGGTTGAAGTTCCACCGGCCGCCGCGGTTCTGCTCCTGCCGGTGGTACCGGATGCGCGGGTCCTCCGCGGCGGCGGCGCGGCAGATCTCCTCGGTGGCGTCCGTCGAGGCGTTGTCCGAGATGACGATCTCGATGTCCTCGAGGTCCTGCTCGCGCACGGAGTCGAGCGCGGCCGGGAGGTACTTCTCGCCGTTGTAGACGGGGATGCCCACGGTGGCCCTGGGTGTCATCGTCGTCCCCTCCGGGTGGTCGTGCGGGTGGTGGATGGTCGCGGTGCCGGCGTCACCCGGCGGCCGCCGGCCCGTACGCGGCGAGCCGGACGAGCGACACGGGCCAGGTCGGCTCGGCCTGGACGGGCTCCCACGCGGGCAGGAGGCCGCCGGACTGGCCGGAGTAGTTCACGTCCGGCACGGTGATGCCGCGGGTCCGCGTGCTCGGTGCCTGGACGCGGACGGCGGTGGCCTCGACGGGCTCGAACGCCACCTCGGAGGTGCGCGCGAGGAAGAGGCCGTCCTGGCTCCCGACCTCGTGCCACGCGCCCTCGGCGTCCTGGACGCTCACCGTGTACGCCTTGACGCCGGAGGTGCAGCAGCGGATGCCGGCGCTCTCGACGACGACGCGGTCGATCGTGGCGGGTGCCGCGAGGTCGACCTGCACCCACGGCTCGGTGTCCGGGCCGTCGGCGGTGCGGCCGGCGGCGCGCCACGGGTTCGACCCGGCGCCCTCCGCGGTGACGAGGTCCGCGGGGTCGGTGCCCTCGGTGGTCGAGCTGGCCGTGGCGGTGCCGCCCGCGAGCAGGTTCGTGCCGCGCGGCGTGGCCGGTGCGACCGACAGGGCGGCGTCCTCGGGGGCGGTGAGCAGCACGGGTGCACCGGTCACGCGCAGGGCCGTGGGCGCGCCCGCCGCCACGTCGAGCGTGCGGGTGCCGCCGTAGAGGTCGGTGACCGTGACGGTGGTGGCCGTCGCCGCCGTGAGGGCGACGTCCGTGACCTCGTCCTGCGTCCACACGGCCAGGAGGGGGTCCGCCGCGGGGTTGCCGGCGTCGGCGCCCCCGGCCGCGCCGAACGCCATCGCGTGCAGCGCCGGGTCCCCGGTGTCCAGCACGTCGGGGGCGCCCCGCCCGTCGAGGGCCCCGGACACGGTGGCCATGGCGAGCGCGCCCGGCTTCACGAACGACCCGAGCTGCACGAGCGACCACGTGAAGCCGCCCTCGCCCCAGCCGCCCTCGCTGAAGAAGTACATCCACTCGTCGACCCCGAGCTCGGACATCCACAGCAGCGACCGCGCGACGTCGTACGCCTGCGCCCAGTGGCTCACCGGCCCGTCGGACCACCAGCCGGACTCGGTGTCCCAGACCTCGGGGGCGTCGGCGCCGCACTGGGCGAGCAGCTCGTTCACCGCGGTGATCTGGCCGATCGGCCCGTCGGCGCCCTCCTCGTCCCACGACCGGTTGAAGCCGGTGTACGGGTGGATGCCGACGATGTCCATGGAGGTGCAGCCCCCGCCGTCGACCAGCTGCTGGTACCAGGGGACGACCACGTTCAGCGCGTTGCCGCCGATGATCCGCGCCTGCGGGTCGGCGGCGCGCACGGCCTCGGCGAACGGGGCCTGGACGCGGACGGCGTAGTCGGCGCCGTCGCCGAAGCCGGTGTTGTTCGGCTCGTTCCACGGCGCCCAGAGGTGCAGGTCGGGGGCGCCGGTGCGCAGGGCGGTCGCGATGACCCGCACCCACGCGCCCCAGGTCCCGGAGGCGACGGCCTCCTGCTCCGCCTCGCCGCCCTGGCCGACCTGCACGTAGAGCTGCACGTCGGTGCCGGCGGCGAGCGCGGCGGCCGCGGCGATGCCCGCGTAGGGGTCGCCGTCCTCCGCGCCCGGCAGCGACGACAGGTCCAGCGCGCCGACCGCCGGGGTCGCGGCGACGTCCGGCACGAGCCGGCCGAAGTCCAGCTGGACGCGGTGGCTGCCGATGCCGAGCTGCGCCGCGAGCTGCACGCCGCGCAGCGGCCCGGGGCCGCCCCAGTCGGCGCCGTCGGCGAGCGACGCGGGGTCGTACGTGGAGCCGGGGGCCCCGACGGCGTACCGCAGGCACGTGGCGGTGCGGACCTCGCCGGTGGCCTTCTCGACCAGCTCGGCGTGCACCTCGTACGGGCCCGGCCGCGCGTCGGGGAGCGTGAGCGGCACCTCGCCGCCGTCCGCGGGGATCGCGACCGTGCCGGAGGCCGGCTCGACCGGCGGGTCCAGCCACGGGTCGCCGGTGACCTCGTAGCGCAGCTCGTAGGTGTCGGCCAGGTCCCCCCACCACGGGGCGAAGTCCGCGTGCACCGCGGGCGTCGCGTCCGGCCCGAAGTAGTCGTCCACCGCGTCGGTGGCCAGGCCGGCGCCGTAGCCGAGCCGGTCGAGCGTGGACGCGTGGTTGACGTCCCACGTGATCGGCGCGTCGAGCAGCAGGTCCAGGTCGGCGTCGCCGACGCGGGACAGCTGCAGCCCGGCGCCGTCCTCGCGCGGGGAGAAGAAGTACACGGCGTCGCCCTGCCGGACGAACGGCGTGAGGTCGGCGAACCGGAACGTCGAGCCCTGGCCCTCGCCGGACAGCGCGATGCGCCGCCACACGCCGTCGGGGCCGACCTCGACCAGCCGCCACGTGGGGCCGGCGAGCAGGAGCCCGCCGTCGGCCGCCGTCGCGACGCCGGTCGGGTGGTCCAGCGTGGACTCGCGGCCGTTGGCGGACTCGCCGGACAGCGTGCCCTCAACCCGCAGGCCGGGGGTGCCGTCGGCGGCGTAGTGCACCAGCGAGATGGACGAGGACTGCTCGTCGGCGTCGCTGAGCACCGCGAGCGTGCCGTCGTCCTGCGGGTAGAACCGCGGGTAGACGTCCCAGTCGAGCTCCGGCCCGTCGCCGTCCACCGTGCCGTCGGCCTTGAGGAGCGCGAGCTGGTGCGAGCCGCTGAGCACGACCGTGGCCAGCACGTCGTCGTGGCCGGCCGTCCAGCCCAGCACCGCGGACACCCGGCCGCGGTCCAGGTCCGCCAGGTCCCAGGTGGTGCCCGGCTCGTCGCCGTCGGTCCACAGCCCCACGGTCGTGCCCGACCGGGACCCGTCGGCCGCGAGCACGCCGCCGTCCTCCGTCAGGGCGAAGCTGCTCGGCGCCGCGTCCTCGGACCCGGCCTCCACGGTCACCGGCGTCCCGGCGCGCCCGTCCTCGGTCCAGCGGCTGATCGTCGTGGTGCCGCCGTCCTGGCGCAGGGCCGCGACGTGCCCCTCCACGGCCGCGAGCTGCGTCGGCACGTCCTCGCCGGCGTCGGCGACCAGCGCCTCGACCGTCGCGACGGGCGCGTCCGCGGCGAGCGCCGCGTACCGGTCGGTGTCGGCGACGCCGCACATGCGGGCGGACGTGTCGCCCGCCGCGGGCGCGGCCGCCACGGCGTCGTCCCCGGAGCCCGACCGCTGGGTGGCCAGCTGCCAGCCACCGATGCCGGCGGACGCGGCCAGGACGGCGGTCAGCCCCAGGACCACGCCCCGGCGCCCGCGACCGGTGCGGCCGGCGGGCTCCTGGCCTGGCGTCGGGGCCGGCGTCGAGGTCACGTCAGATCACGTCCGCGAAGCCGCGTTCCATCTTCGAGAACACCAGCGCCCCGGCGACGAACACCACGACGCTCGTGACGGCCGCGGCGACCATCTGCCAGCCGGGCGGCTGGGCCAGGCCGAGCAGCGCCCACCGGAAGCCCTCGAGCAGCCAGGTCAGCGGGTTGATGTCGAACAGCCACCGGATGTTGTCGCCGACCTCGCTCAGCGAGTACGCCAGCGGGCTCGCGTAGAGCAGCGTCTGCATCGCGAACGGCACGATGTACGCCACGTCGCGGAACTGGACCATCAGCGCGGAGCTCAGCAGCCCGATGCCGCTGCCCAGCAGCACCACCGCGAGGATCCACAGCGGGAGCGTGAGCAGGGCCCAGCCCGCGAAGATCCCGAACCACACCAGCAGCCCGACCATCAGCACGGCGGCGACGGCGAAGTCGACCATCACCGACAGGATCGAGGACAGCGGCACCAGCATGCGCGGGAAGAACACCTTCGACACCAGCGCCTGGTTGTTCACCAGGGACGGCGCCGCGCGCGTGACGATCCCGTTGAACAGGGTCCACGCGAGCATGCCGGCGAACGTGAACACGAAGTACGGGACCCCGTCGCTGCCCAGGTCGGCGATCTGCCCGAAGACGATCGAGAAGATGCCGGCGCTCAGCAGCGGCTGCAGGACCACCCAGACCACGCCGAGCGCGGTCTGCCGGTACCGGAGCTTGAGGTCGCGGGTGCCGAACCGGGTGAAGACCTCGCGGGCCTCCCACAGCTCGCGCCAGCCGGGCAGCGGCAGCCGGCCGGGCGGGGTGATGACGATCGTGCGTGCGGCGGCCACGGGTCAGCGCCTCTCGTAGTCGAAGTCGGCGAGGACGAGACCGGCGTCGAGCCCCTCGTCGGACACGGCCTGCGGGTACGGCAGCACCGGGTGGATCTCGAACCGGCCGGCGCCCTCGAACGCGTCCAGCACGCCGGAGGAGCAGACGTACAGGTCCACGGAGTACTCGCCCGGCTTCAGCCAGGGGCCGTTGATGGTCAGCGCGATCTTCTGCTCCTGCGCCGGGTCCAGCCACAGGCCGGTGACGCGCGAGTCGCACTGCAGGATCGTCGTGCCGTGCCGGTCGTTCACGTGGCAGGAGACGAAGTACTTGCCGATGTAGTCGGGGTTCGCGTTGACCAGGAACTCGATGGTCTTCGACTCGACCGTCCGGTAGAGCGGGCTCGAGATCGTCGCGGACGTGATCCGCAGCTCGCCGGTGCCGGGGCGCCGGTCGATGTCCGTCTGGCTGAGCGCCGCGCGGTCCCGGCTGGTCTGGTAGAGCTCGATGGCGTCGTCCACGTCGCCGTGCATGACCAGCCCGCCGTGCTCCAGGTACAGGGCGGTCGTGCAGAGGGCCTTCACGGTCTGGATCTGGTGGCTGACGTACAGGACCGTCCGGCCCTCGGCGGCGACCGTCTTCATCCGGTCGATGCACTTGGCCTGGAACTCCGCGTCGCCGACCGCCAGCACCTCGTCGATCGCGAGGATCTCCGTGTCGAGGTGCGCCGCGACCGCGAACGCGAGCCGCACGTACATGCCCGACGAGTACCGCTTCACCGGGGTGTCGAGGAACTTCTCGACGCCGGAGAACGCCACGATCTCGTCGAACCGGCGCTTGATCTCCGACTTCCGCATCCCGAGCAGCGTGCCGTTGAGGTACACGTTCTCCCGGCCGGTCAGCTCGGGGTGGAACCCGGTGCCGACCTCCAGCAGCGAGCCGACGCGGCCGCCGAGCTCGATGCGGCCGTGGGTCGGGGCGGCGACGCGGGTCAGCAGCTTGAGCAGCGTCGACTTCCCGGCGCCGTTGCGGCCCAGGATGCCGACTGCCTCGCCCCAGGGGATCTCGAAGCCCACGTCGTCCAGCGCGCGGAACTCCTCGAAGTGCTGGCGCTCCATGGGGTGCCGGAGCCGGTGCACCAGGGCCTCCGCCGCGGTCGACGGCTTGTCGTCGTTCGCGGCGATCTTGTAGTGCTTGCTCACCCCGCTCGCGCGGATGGCGACGTCGGTCATGAACGCTCCTCAGGGGCGGGTCGGCCGGCGGGTGCGGCGGTGGTGCGGGGGGTCGCGGACGACCGGGACGGGGTGCCCCGGGCCGGACGGCGGTACAGGCGCTCGTACGCGTCGGCGACGGCGGTCAGGGAGAACGTGCGGGACCGGGCGAGCCCGGCGGCGGCGAGCTCCGCGCGGCGGGGCCCGTCCAGCAGCAGGTCGGCCAGCGCGGGCCCCAGGTCGTCGAGCTCGGCGAGCACCGCGGCGCGGCCTTCGTCGCTGACGTACCGGGCGCCGACGTTCGGGGTCGCGACGACCGGCAGGCCGCTGGCCATCGCCTCGGCGTAGGGGATGCCGAAGCCCTCGTACGAGGACGGCAGGCAGAACACCCACGCGCGCCGGTACGCGTCGGCGAGCTCGGCGTCGGACAGCCGGCCCAGGACCTTGATGCCCGGGCCGGGGTCGACCGGGGCGTCGCGCGTGACCATCCACAGCTCGGCGCCCTCGACGCGCGGCCGGACGTGCTCGACGAACGCCGCCGCCAGGTCCTTGCCGCGCTTGCGGCCGTGCCAGGTGCCGACGAACAGGATCACGGGGTGCTCGGTGCGGCCCGCGTCGTCGCCCGGGGTGAACCGGGTGGTGTCGACGCCGTTGGGGATGACGTCGTGCGAGCGCGGCACCCAGCGCCGGGTCTGCGGGGAGACGACCACGACGCGGTCGGCGACGAAGGACGCCAGCACCTCGCTGAACCCGAGCAGCAGCATGCGCAGCTTCTCCTTGGCGCCGCGGATGTGCCGGGCCTCCTCGAAGCACGAGCCGTGCACCGTGCGGAGGTGCAGCGGCGCGCGGCGGCGCCACATCCAGTAGTCGTCGCCGTGCGCGTGCAGCACGTCGTAGCCGCTGTAGTCCTGCCGGCGCAGCGCGCTCGCGAACCGGAAGGTGCGCAGGGAGCCGGACATCGCGACGTGCCGGTGGCCGTACTCCGCGCCCGGCACCGGCGGGCAGTCGCTGAACATGTCGACGTGGTGCCCGCGGCGGGCCAGCTCGGTCGCGAGCTCGTGCGCCTGGAAGCCGACGCCGATCTTGCTGCCCGACGGCAGGTAGTACGACAGCATCGCGATCCGCAGGGGCGGCGCGTCGGTGCGGTCAGCCATGCGCGACCCCGTCCGTCGGGGCGAGCGCCGGGGTCGGCGTGAGCACCCGCGCCGGCTCCGTGGCGAGCGTGCTGGTGCCGCTCAGCCCGTCCCGCAGGGCCTCCAGCCAGCCGTGGCCGTGCTCGAGGTCCGGCTCCAGGTAGTTGCCCTCGGCCCACTCGTTCCACGACTTGACCCACAGCAGCCGCTCGGCGGCCGGGCGGTCCTGCAGCGTGTCGACGGCCTGCCGCACGTGCCGCCGGAACACCTCCGGCGTCGAGCCGGTGACCACCAGCCCCCGGGTGCCCGAGCGCGGCGTGTTGTCCCAGCTCGGGTACACGCACGGCTGCAGGTTCTCGGAGATGCCGGCGGGCGCGGGCTGGAAGTCGGCGGCGTGCGGGTAGATCTCCGGGCGGCCGAGCTTGCGTCCCACGCGCATCCGCAGCACGTCGGCGCGGGTGGTCCGCGCCGGGATCCGCATGTAGACGCCCGCGTCGAACCCGGCGGCGTCCACGTCGGTGTACCGCGGGCCGCGCCCGAGCAGGTCCGACACCTCCGCCACCAGGTACAGCCCGGGCAGGCCGGCCGCGCGGGCCATGCCCTGCCACCGGTCGACGAACGCCGCGGCGTCCGGCAGGTCCTCGGGCCGGAACACGTAGAACACCGGCCGGTCGTCGACGCGCAGGTACCGCTCGTCGCGGAACGCCGGCAGCAGGGTGTCGAAGTGCCGCTGCTCGTCCTCGGGCCCCGGGTAGGTCTGCTCCATCAGGATGCGGTCGCTGGCGCCGTGCCAGATGCCGCTCCACGTCTGGTTCGCCCAGGCGAGGCAGAACTTCACCGCCGGGGCGCCCGACGCGAGGACCTCGGTGAACGGCCGCTCGAGGATGCGCCGGCCGCCGCCGAACCAGTAGTGCCAGTACACGAACGCCTCGACGCCGTACCGCTGCGCCAGGTCGCTCTGCGCCTCCCGGGCCTCGGGCATCCGCAGGTCGTAGAACCCGAGGTCGGCCGGCAGGTGCGGCTGGTCGTGCCCGCGGAACAGCGGGCGTGCCTTGGCGGCGTTCGTCCACTCGGTGAAGCCGGGGCCCCACCACGCGTCGTTCTCCGGCACCGGGTGGAACTGGGGCAGGTAGAACGACACGGCGCGGGCGCGCAGGTCGCTGGGGTTCGTGCTCATCGGCGGGTCAGCCCTTCGTGCGGCGCCTGGGGGCAGGCGGTCCCGCGCCCGGTGCGGGCGGTCGGGTGCGGGGAGGAGGCGTCAGGGGCAGGGGCGGTCGGCTCCGGCACGGATCCCCCTCCCCGGTGTCGTCGGTCGTGGGGCCTCAGGGGGACGGGTCGTCCACCCCAGGCCCGTTCCTGGTCGTGAGTCTATGAGCGCATTTGTCCGATTTGTCCGGCGGTCCCGGGTGAACTGGTGCGCATCCGGGTGACGCCCGGCGGCGGCTCCGGCCGGCCCGTCCGCGCCCCCTGGGGGGCCCGGCCGCGGCTCGGCTCCGCCCGGCTCCCGGCGCGGACTGCGCCCGCTGGCCGGGTCTGCGCCCCCTGCAGCGGGCGCACTCCCGTGCTGCGGGCGCAGTCCCGTGCTGCGGGCGCAGCCGCGCCGTCAGGCCAGGGCCGACTGGGCCTCGCGGAGCTGGTCGACCAGGCGGCCCTCCGGGAGCCGGACGTCGTCGTACGTGAGCGTCGCGTCCTTCGGGACGTCGCGGACCAGCACGCAGCCCTCCGCCACGCCGACGGGCAGCAGCCGCTCGGTGCGGGTGACGTCCGCGCGCTCGGCCTGGCCGTAGTAGTGGTACCCGCCCAGCGCGTCCAGCGCCGTGCCCGCCGCGAGGTCGGTCTTCGCGGTCGTGACGACCTCGACGCTCGGCGCCCCGAGCGGGCGGATCGTCGCGTCGCCGAGCAGGAACGCCCGGGCGATGGTGGTCGGCACCTCGAAGTGGCACAGGTGGTACGGCTGGTAGAACGAGTAGAGCGGCCCGGTGCCCAGCTTGTAGAGCTCCAGGTAGTGCCGCTGCTTCGGGTCGTCGTGGGTGGCGAGCACGTACACGCCGGGACCCGGCCTCGCGCCGACCACGTAGTCCACCGCCCCGCCGAGCGCGCGGAGCTCGTCGACGTCGTACCGCGTGGTCAGCTCGTCGACGTGGCCGTCGTGGTCCATGCCGAGCATCCCGCGCCGGTGCACCGACATGCCGGTGGCGTTGGCGACCAGCGCCTGCTCGACCGACACCTTCGTGCCGTCCGCGAACGACGTGACCATGTGCGGGTCCTGGCCCCACCGCTCGGCGAACGCCTTCTGCGTGGTGGGGGTGCGGTACTCGTCCTGCAGGCCCTTGATGTTGCCGGCGACCAGGGGCGTGAGCCCGAGCCCGCGGACGAACCGGTACAGGTTCATCTGCACGCCCGGCTGGTCGCCGTCGCAGCCGGTGTAGACGACGCCGGCCTTGTCGGCCAGGCGCGCGAGCTCGGCGCCGACCGTGGCGTCCACCTCGGCGTTCATCAGCACCAGGTGCTTGCCGTGCTCGAAGCAGGCGAGCGCGACGTGCGCGCCGAACTCGACGGCGCCGGTCACGTCGACCACGACGTCCACGGCGTCCGACGCGACGGCCACGCGGTAGTCGGCGGTCACGGCGGGCGTGCCGGAGGCGGCGGCCCGCGCGAGCGCCGCGGGGGAGTCGACCTCGAGCACGCCGGTCAGGCCGGCCTCGGTGTACGCCCGCACGCCCTGCTCGGGCCGGCGGGCGACGATCGCGACCACCTCCATGCCCGGCACGGAGTTGACGATCTGGTTGACCAGCCCGCGGCCCATGAACCCGGCGCCCACGAGGGCCACCCGGATCGGCGCGCCGTCGGCCTGGCGGGCCCGGAGCAGCGAGTCGACGACGATCACGGCGCGACCGCCTCGCCCTCGGCGACCGTGGCGGGCTCGACCAGGGGCCAGGCGGCGTCCTTGTCCGAGATCGCCGTCACCGGCAGCGGCCAGGCGATGCCGAACGCGGCGTCGTCGTACCGGAACCCCTGCTCGCCCTCGGGGGCGTACGGGCCGCTGACCTGGTAGACGACCTCGGCGCCGTCGACCAGCGTCTGGTAGCCGTGGGCCACGTACGGCGGGATGAACAGCGCCCGCCGGTTCTCCGCCGACAGCTCCACGATCACGTGCTCGCCGTAGGTGGGGGAGTCCGGGCGGACGTCCACGGCCACGTCGACGACCGACCCCGCGGTGCACCGCACGAGCTTGCCCTCGGCGTACGGCGGCACCTGCCGGTGCAGGCCCCGCAGGGTGCCGGCGCGGTGGTTGAACGACAGGTTGCACTGGGCGACGGTCGTGTCGAGGCCGTGGGCCTCGAACTCGGTGACGTCGAAGGTGCGCGCGAAGAACCCGCGGTCGTCGCCGCGCAGCTCCAGGTCGACGATCAGCACGCCGTCGACGGCGGTCGGGGTGTACTTCACGGGTTCACCGTCCAGAAGAGCTGGGGGTCCACCTGGCCGGTCTTGAGCAGGTGCTCGATCTGCGCCAGGCGGGTGTGGCCCCGCCCGGTGAACGTCTCGGTGTCGAGCGCGATCTGCTCGAACACGCGGTGCAGCTGGGCGGCGCCGGCGGCGGCGTCCCAGTCGGTCTCGTAACCGGGCAGCACCTCGCGGATCTTCGCGAACGACACCCGGTAGGACCGGTTGTCGGCGCTCGGCTCGCCGAAGGACACCTCGCAGCCGGGGAACTCGGCCCCGACCGTCTCCGCGATCTCGCGGACCGTGTAGTTGTTCGAGTCGGCGCCGACGTTCAGCACCTGCGCGTGGACGGACTCCCGGGGGGCGTCGAGCACCGCGCGGATCGCCTTGGCGATGTCCAGGCCGTGCACGAGCGGGCGCCAGGGCGTGCCGTCGGACGTCATCGCGATGCGGTGCGTCGTCCACGCCAGGCCGGCCAGGTTGTTCAGCACGATGTCGAACCGCTGCCGCGGCGAGGCGCCGAAGGCGGTCGCGTTGCGCAGGAACGTCGGCGAGAAGTCGTCGTCCGCCAGCGCCGTGACGTCCCGCTCGACCAGGGCCTTGCACCGGGCGTAGGCGGTCTGCGGGTCGGTCGGGCTGGTCTCGTCGACCGTCCCGTCGGCCACGCCGTAGACGCTGCAGGAGGACATGTAGACGAACCGCGAGACGCCGGCGCGCTTGGCCGCGGAGGCCAGCGCGACGGAGCCGTGGTGGTTGATGTCGTACGTGACCTCCCCGATGCGGTCGCCGATCGGGTCGTTGGACAGCTCGGCCATGTGCACGACGGCGTCGAACCCGACCAGGTCGTCAGGGGTGACGTGCCGGATGTCCTTGACCAGCGTGTGCGGGGTCTCCCGCACGCCGTTGTAGAGCCAGCCGTTCTTGTAGTAGCCGGTGTCGAGGCCGGTGACCTCGTCGCCGCGGCTCAGCAGCGTCGGTGCGAGCAGGCTCCCGAGGTATCCCTCGGTGCCGGTGACCAGGATGCGCACGAGCTCAGTCCTCCCAGATCTTCCACGGGGCGCGGCCGGAGTCCCACAGGCCGTTGAGCTCCGTCCAGTCGCGGAACGTGTCCATGCCCATCCAGAAGCCCTCGTGCTCGAACACGGAGAGCTGGCGGTCGCGGGCGAGCTGCTGCAGCGGCGCGCTCTCGAGCATCACGGCGGGGTCGTCGTCGAGGTACTTGTCGACGAACTCCCGCTCGAAGACGAAGAACCCGCCGTTGACCCAGCCGTCGGCGAGGGTGGGCTTCTCGTTGAACTCGACGACCGTCTCGCCCTCGACCCGCATCTCGCCGTACCGGCTGGAGGGGTGCACGCCCGTGAGGGTGCCGAGCAGGCCGTGGTCCACGTGGTGGCGCAGGGCGCCGGTGATGTCGACGTCGCCGATGCCGTCGCCGTAGGTGAGCGCGAACCGCGGGGCGTCCAGGTGGTCGGCGACCCGGCGGATGCGCGCGGCGGTCGCGGTGGTGAGGCCGGTCTCGACGAAGGTGATCTCCCAGTCCTCGCGGCCGAACGTGTTGTGGAACACGGGCTCGTCGGCGGACCCGAGCCGGAGCGTGAAGTCCGAGGTCAGGTGCCGGTAGTCGAGGAAGTACTGCTTGATCAGGTCGCTCTTGTAGCCCAGGGCCAGCACGAACCGGCGGAACCCGTGCTCGCTGTAGGTCTTCATGATGTGCCAGAGGATCGGCCGGCCGCCGATGTCGACCAGCGGCTTGGGCAGCTTCTCGCTCGCCTCGCGCAGGCGCGTCCCCATGCCGCCGCACAGGATCACCACCGGGATGTCGGCGGGCGTCAGGTCGCCAGCGGTCATGGCTCCTCCTCGGAAGCGGGGGGCGTGGGGTCGGTCGCGATGCACCCACGACCTGTCCCGAGGTTAGTCCGGGCAATTCCGCCCAGACAGGTATGAACGGGTGAAAACCGGACATACCGCTCGAACGTGGACGGGTCGGGCGTGAACCCTGTCGAGCGAACGGGTGAAAAGCCGCAAAACGGACAGATCGGGCCCGAGTGCGGCGGCACACTGTCTCCCGGCGGGCGGCAGCGACCCTCCGCCGCAGCGCAGCTTCGAGGGGGAACCATGGTCGCCGAGCAGCAGGCTCCGACCCGCGACACCCGACCGACCACGCGCCCCGGCCGCGACGTGCTGGTGCTCCGGCGGGACCTCGGGGAGTTCTCGGACCCCGCCGCGCGGCCCCTGCGCCGGCACCCCGTGCTGCGCGTCGCGGCGCCGCTGCTCCGTCCGGTCGCGCCGACGGTGTGCGTCGCGACCGTCGAGCCCGTCCTCGCCCTGACCTACGACGACGGCCCCGACCCCGCGCACACCCCCGGGCTGCTGGACGTCCTGGCGGAGCGCGGCGTGCGGGCGACCTTCTTCGTCCTCGCCGACGCCGCCGACGCGCACCCGGCGCTGGTCCGCCGGATCGTCGCCGAGGGGCACGAGCTCGCCCTGCACGGAGCGGACCACGCGCGGCTCAGCGTCCTGCCGACCCGCGAGGCCGTGGCGGTGGTCGCGGACGCCCGCCGCCGGGTCGAGGCCGTCGCCGGCGTCCCCGTGAGCCTGTTCCGGCCGCCTTACGGCGCGCACACCCCCGCCGCCCTGCGCGGCTGGCGGCGCCTGGGCCTGGAGGTCGTCATCTGGTCCGGCTGGGCGCAGGACTGGGTGCACGGCACCGAGGCCGAGGTCACCGCCCGCGCCCGGCGGTCCGTGCACCCCGGCGGCGTGCTGCTGCTGCACGACACCCGCGCGGACCCCGAGACGCTCGGGGCGGGGGAGGAGCTGCCGCGGTTCGACCGGGCGGCGGTGACCGCCGGGCTCGTCGACCCCCTGCTCGCCGAGGGGTGGCGGTTCGACACCGTCGGCGGGCTGCTGCGCGCGCATCCCCGCGTCCGCTCGGTGTTCCGGGAGCTGTGGTCATGACCGGGCTGCGGGACGGTGTCGCACGGCCGGCGTCCGACGTCGAGCTGACCGTCGTGATCGCGGCGTTCGACGCCGAGGCCACGCTCGCCGAGCAGCTCGACGCGCTCGCCGCCCAGTGCGTGCCCTTCGCGTGGGAGGTCGTGGTCGCGGACAACGGCTCCACCGACGGCACCGCGGCCCTGGCCCGCTCGTACGCCGGGCGGCTGCGGCTGCGCGTCGTCGACGCCTCCGCCATCCCCGGTGCGGGCGCCGCGCGCAACGTCGGGGTGTCCGTCGCGCACGCCCCGCTGGTCGCGTTCTGCGACGCCGACGACGTGGTGGGCGACGGCTGGCTGCTCGCCATGCGGGCCGCGCTGCGGGAGCACGCGTTCGTCGCCGGCCGGTTCGAGGGGGCGCGCCTCAACTCGCCGGCCGCGCTGCGCTCCCGGACGCTGCCGCAGCAGCACGGGCTGCAGGAGTCGCGGCACCTGCCGGGGCTGCTCGCCGCCGGCGCCGGGAACATGGGCATCCGCGCGGACGTGTTCCGCGCCGTCGGCGGGTTCGACCCGCGGTGCCTCTACCTCGAGGACACGGACCTGTGCTGGCGGGTGCAGCTGGCCGGCGTGCCGCTGACCTGGGCCCCCGACGCCGTGCTGCACGTGCGGCTGCGGGGCGACCTGCGGTCCGCCGCGCGGCAGGGGTTCCACTACGGCACGGGCGAGCGCTGGCTGTCGCGGCGCTACCGCGAGCAGGAGCAGCGGCTCCAGGAGGTCGCGGCCCTGCACGCCGGGACGCCCGCGGCGCTGGACCTCGCCGCCGGCTCCCTCCCGGCCGGCGGCGAGCAGCGCGCCGGGGCGGCGGGTCTCGCGGGCGCGGCGTTCACCGGGGCGGCGCTCACCGGCGCGGCCCTCACGGACGCCACCCTCGTGGGCGGCGCGCTCGGCGGCGCGGCGCTCACCAGCGCCGCCCTGAGCGGCGCGCGCATCGCCGACGCCGGACGCCGCGCCACCCCGGGCGCCGTGCGCGCCCTGCGGCGGCTCACGTCCACCGCCGGCGACCTCGCGCGCGTCCGGTCGCTCGGCGAGCTCGGGGCGTGGTGCTGGGACGTCGGCTTCGGCGCGGGCTACGCGTTCGGCCGCGTCGACGAGCCCGAGCCGGTGCAGGTCGTCCCCGTGAGCGTGCCCGACCCGGCGCGGGCTGTCGCGCCGCGCGAGCGTGGGGTCCCCGCGCCGCTGGCCGGGCCGGGGTCCGCGGCCTGAGGGAGCGCCGGCGCGGGGCCGCGGGGCGGTACCGCCCGGGCCGCTGACCCGCGCCCGACGGGCGGCGTCAGGCCGCCCGCGCCGCCGGCAGCGTCGCGTCGAGCTGCTCGACGATGTGCCGGGCGATCTCCAGCGACGCCGTGGCGGCCGGCGACGGCGCGTTGAGCACGTGCACCTGCCGGCCGGAGGTCTGCACCAGGAAGTCGTCGACCAGCCCGCCGTCGCGGCGCAGCGCCTGGGCGCGCACCCCGGCGGGCGCGGGCACCAGGTCGGCCGCGGTGATGCCGGGGACCAGCCGCGCGAGGCTCCGCGCGAACGCCTGCTTGGACAGCGACCGCCCGACCTCCGCCGCGCCCGGGACCACGTTGCGCGCGGCCAGCCGCCACAGCCCCGGCCAGGAGAGCGAGTCGGCGAGGTCGCGCGGCGACACGTCGGTCCACGTGTACCCCTCGCGGGCGAGGGCCAGCACCGCGTTCGGCCCGGCGTGCACGTGCCCCTCGACGCCGCGCGTGAGGTGCACGCCCAGGAACGGGAACCGCGGGTCCGGCACGGGGTAGATCAGGCCGCGGACCAGCTCCCCGGCCTCGTGCGTCAGCTCGAAGTACTCGCCGCGGAACGGCACGATCCGTGCCTCCGGCTCCAGGCCGCAGGCGCGGGCGACCCGGTCGGCGTGCAGGCCGGCGCAGACCACGAGGGCGTCCGCCTCCCGGTCCGCGCGGGTGGTCCGCACCTCCACCCGGCCCCGGGTGCCCGGCGCGTCGGGGACGGTGCGGGCGGCGACGACCTCCTCGCCGAGCACGATCCGGCCACCCGCGCGGGTGATGTCCTCGGCGAGCGCCCGGCACACCGCGGGGTAGTCGACGATCCCGGTCGACTCCACCCGCAGGGCGGCGACCGCCCGGACGTGCGGCTCGTACTCGCGCGCCTCGGCGGCGTCGACCCGCCGGGCGGGGACGCCGTTCGCCACGGCCCGGTCGGCGAGCTTCTCCAGCCCCGGCACCTCGGACGCCGACGTGGCGACGACCAGCTTCCCGCAGATCTCGACGGGGACACCGCGCTCGCGGGCGTACCGCGTCATCGACCGCGCGCCGGCCGCGGCCATCGTCGCCTTGAGGCTGCCCGGGGGGTAGTAGAGGCCGGAGTGGATCACCCCGGAGTTCCGGCCCGTCTGGTGCTGCGCCAGGCGGTGCTCCTTGTCGAGCACGGTCACCTCGTCGCCACGCGCCGCGAGCCGTGCCGCCACCGCCAGCCCCACGATGCCGGTCCCGACGACGACGACGTGGCTCATGGGTGCTCCTTCGGTGGGGCCGGCGGGGCTGGCGGAGGGCCGCGCTCGGGGTGCGGACGCTGCGCCCGCAGGCCGAGGCTAGCCGCCCGACATGTCGCCTATGTCGCCTTTCGTCCCGATTCACCCGGTGAGCGGTGCCGCCTGCGGGGGACCCCGATCTACGCTCGACCGCATGACCCCCCCGAGCACGGTGAGTGCCGTCGTGTACTCCCGCAACGAGGCTGACCTGCTGCGCGACTGCCTGCCGCGCCTGGCCGGCTTCGACGAGGTCGTGGTCTGCGACATGGGCTCCACGGACGACACCGTCGCCGTCGCGCAGCAGCACGGCGCCCGCGTGGTGGCCGTCCCGGACGCCCCGGTCGTCGAGGAGGTCCGGCAGCGTGGCCTCGACGCGGCGACCACCGACTGGGTGCTGTTCGTCGACGCGGACGAGCACCTGCCGCCCGGCTACCGCGCGGCGCTCCAGCCGGTCCTCGACGGCCCGGCCGACGTCGCCGGCGTGCGCGTCCGGTACGACAACGTGGCGTTCGGCCGCATGCTCGAGCACTCCCTGCAGGGCAGCGCCAAGTACGCCCTGCTGCGCCGGGGCAGCGCCCGCTACGCCGAGCCGGCGCTCGCGCACGTCCCGCCCGTCCTCGACGGCCGGGGGATCGACGCCCCGGCGTCCGTGCCAGCCATCGCCCACCTGAACTTCCGGTCCGTCGGCCAGACCACCGAGAAGATCCTGCGGTACGCCGCCAACAACCCCGGCCGGTTCACCCGGCTGGACGACCCCGTGCGGCTGATCCGGGAGCTCCTGCGCTCGACGGTCTACAGCGGCGCGTGGCGCGACGGCCGGGCCGGGTTCGCCGTCGCCGCGCTGCACACCTTCGGCCACCTGTACGGGTCGCTGCTCGAGGCCGAGCGGACCGGCACGCTGACCCAGGACGTGCCGGCGCCCGCGACCCGGCTGCTCGGGGTCGTGGCGGGTGCGCAGCGGACCGCCGTCTCCGCCCGCGACGGCCTGCGCCGCGTGGCCCCGGGGCGGGCGGTGACCGCCGTCGAGGGTGCGGTCCCGGCGTCGGCCCCGGCCCCCGCGGCGTCGCTCCGCCTGCTGCACGTGACCCGTCTGCCCCCGAGCCCGAGCGGCGTCGCCGCCTACGCCGAGGCGTTCCGCGCGGTGCTCGCCGAGCTCGGCGAGGTCGAGGTCGTCGAGCTGCCGCCCGCGCCCGCCGCGTCGCAGTCGGCGGCGCTGGCCGCACGGCTGACGCGGCGCCTCGCGCGGATCACGCGGGCCCGCGACTCGCGCCAGGTGGTCGTCGTCGAGCAGGCCGGCCGCGGGCTCGCGGAGTTCTGGGCCGCCTGGTGGCTCGCGCGCCGCGGGCGCCGGGTGTGGTTGATGGTGCACGACGTGCCGGAGCTGTCCGGCGGGGCCTTCTTCACCACGCTGCTCGACCGGCGCGGGGGGCGCCGGGTGGCCGCGGCGCTGTCCGGGACGCTCGGGCGGCGCGCGGAGCGCGACCTGCTGCACCGGGCCGAGCGGGTGCTGTGCCTGTCGCCCTCCGGCGCCCGGGCCCTGGAGTCCGCGCACCGCCTGCGCCGCGCCGTGCAGGACGTCCCGCACGTGGGCGCCGCCACCGACGCGCCGGTCGAGGGGCGGACCGAGGTCCTCGTCCCGGGGTACGTCGCCGGCGCCGAGGACGTGCTGCCGCTCGTCCGGGCGGCGGGCGACCTCCCTCCGGGCTGGGTGCTGGCCGTCGGGGCGTGCTCCGAGCAGACCGGGCGGCGGATCGCCGCCGAGGCCGAGGCGCACGGCACGGCGGACCGGGTGCGGCTGCTCGGCTTCCTCTCGGAGGCCGGTGTCCGCGCGGCGTTCGCCCGGGCGGCCGTCGTCGTGCGCTGGCGGCGGGACGGCTGGGGCGGCGGCGGTGCGTACGCCGTCAGCGGCCCGCTGGTCGCGGCGCTCGGCAACGGCTGCGCTGTCGTCTCCAACGACTCCCGCGGCGCGGTGCACCTGTTCGACGAGGCGCGGGTCGAGGTCGTCGGCGACGGCGCGGCGGGGGAGCGGGAGCTGCTGGACGCCGTCCGCGCGCTGACCGCCGACCCGGCCGAGCGTTTGCGACGTGGCGAGGCGGGCCGGGACCTGGTCCGGCGCGAGCACAGCCCGGCGGCCGTCGCCGCGCGGCTGCGGGGCGCTCCGGCGCGCGAGCACGCGGGCGTGGCCCGCGGGAAGGACGGCTGACGTGGGACGACGGGGCGAGCTCGTCTTCAACCGGGCGCTGACGCACGTGCCCAGCAACACCCTGCGGATCCGGACGCTGCGCCGCCTGGGGGCGGACCTCGGCGAGCACGTCTACCTGTTCGGCAGCTCCGAGGTGCTCGAGCCGGGCAACCTCCGGATCGCCGGGCGCTGCCACGTCGGGCGGTTCTGCCAGATCGACGCGCGCGGCGGGATCGACATCGGGTACGACGTCGTCATCGCCAGCCACGTCCTGCTCGTCACCGCCGACCACGACCACCGCGACCCGGGCTTCGCCGGCCGGCTCGGTCCCATCACCATCGGCGACCGCGCGTGGCTGGCCAGCCGGTCGACCGTCGTGCGCGGCGTGACGATCGGCGAGGGGGCGGTCGTCGCCGCGGGCGCCGTCGTGACGCAGGACGTCCCGCCGTGGACGGTCGTCGGCGGCGTCCCCGCGAAGCCCATCGGCGAACGACCGCGCGAGCAGACCTACCGGATCGACTACGGGCCCGAGCTGTACTGAGGCGCTGGCGGGGCGCTCGCAGCGCCGCGCACACTCTCCAGCGCCGCGCACGCGCCTCAGCACCCGGCCAGCGCCTCGGGCGCGGTGGCCCGGGTGCGGTGCTGTGCGCCGGGCCGGACGCCGTGATGTGCTGGGGGGCGAATTGTCCTGATTGCGCACCCCGGGGGGCCCTGCATGGTCGACGTGTCCGTGATCATCGCCGCGAAGGACGCCGCCGCGACCCTGCCCGCACAGCTCGCCGCCCTCGCCGAGCAGG
>NZ_CATKPC010000012.1:0-129599 GCF_949769265.1 Cellulomonas endometrii
CGCCCACACCGCGGCGGGGCGGAACACGTCGTCGACGGTCAGCTGCTCGGGGCTCGTCGGCCCGCCGAGCTCCGCGGTGAGGTACTCGACCACCAGCGCGACGTCGGCCGTCGGCAGCAGCACGGGGAGGGCCGCGAGGTGCGCCGCCAGCTGCCGCTCGCCGACGACGGTCCCGCCGCCGCACACCGCGACGGGCTCGTGGTCGCGTCCGGCGAGGCACAGCACGGCCTGCACGGCGCGGCGGTGGGTCGGGGCGAGCAGTGCCGTGAGGGCGCCGGCGGTGGCGGCGACCGCGGCGACGTCGGGCGTGCGGCCGTACCCGCGGTGGCGGAGCGTGCCGCCGGCCACGGTGATCTCCCCGTCCCAGTGCAGCGTCTCGACCACGACGATCCCGCCGGGCCCGACGGCCACCAGGTCGACGGTGGCGCTGCCGCTGCCGGGGCGGTGCAGGTCGGTCAGGGTGGTCCAGCCGTCGGCGCGCTCGAGCGCCCGGCGGGTGCCGGCCGTGGCGGCGGAGTCGGTGAGCCAGGAGTCGAACCAGTCGTCGGCGCGGTCCGCCGCGGGGCGTGCCGCGGGGACGCCGGGCGCTGTGCCCGCCGCCGTGCCCCACCACCGGGCCCGCCGCCGCGCGCGTCGCGCGACCGGGTCACCCGTGCCGATCCCCTGATCCATCTCTCTCACCCCACGGACCTATCGACACGCGGGGGTGCGGTGCTGAGCCGAACGGACCGCGGAAATCGTGTCGCCGGCGCCCGGGCGTCCTAGCCTCGGTGCATGGCCGCGCTGCTGGACATCGTCGTCGACTGCCACCACGCCGCCTCGCTCGCGCGCTGGTGGGCGGAGACCCTCGACGGGTACCGCGTCGCCCCGTACGACGAGGCCGAGCTCGCGCGGCTGCGGGCGAAGGGCGTCCACGACCCCGAGGACGACCCGACGGTGCTCGTCGAGCCGGAGTCCGGCACCGGCCCCCGGCTGTGGTTCAACGCCGTGCCCGAGCCGAAGACGGTGAAGAACCGCGTGCACGTCGACGTGACCGTGCCGGACCTGGAGCCGGGCGTGGCGGAGCTGGTCGCCCGGGGTGCCACGGTGCTGGCGCGGCACGACGGCTGGGTGGTGCTGGCCGACCCGGAGGGCGACGAGTTCTGCGTCTTCCCGCGCTAGCCGTCAGTCGTCCCAGCCGGCGATCGTCCGGCGGGTCTCCGCGATCCAGGCCAGCGTGGCGCGGCCGCTGTGCTCCCCTGCGCTGAGGGTGAGCAGCGCGTACCGCTGGTCCGGGTCCCGCGGGTCCAGGCTGCGGCGGACCTCGTCCAGCCGCGCCAGGCGGTCCGTGACCTCCCGCTCCGTGCCGGCGAGCAGGTCGAGGCACGCGTCCCGGCCGATCTGCCCCCCGAAGAACAGCCGCAGCAGCAGCGCGTTGCGGGGCGGTGCGATCTCCGGCGGGGTCAGCAGGAGCTCCCGCAGCCGACCGAGCCCCGCCTCGGTCGCGGTGAAGCGGCCGTCCTCGGTGCGCCCGACGAGCCCGCCCTCCTCGAGCCGGGTCAGCGTGGGGTAGATCTGCCCGAAGCTCTCCGCCCAGAAGTGCCCGAGCGTCTGCTGGATCTCCTGCCGGACCCGGTACCCCGACATGGGCTCGATCGACAGGGCACCGAGCACCGCGAGCTCGGTCTGGGACGGGGGGCGCGCCATGGCGTTGACTATATCTGACAGATAGCCGAGGATCGCCGCATGGCAGAGACGGCCGCGGTCGCGGCACTGGTGGTCCTCGGGCTGCTCACGGTGTTCCAGGTGCTGCTCGTGGCGGGGGCACCGCTCGGCCGGTACGCCTGGGGCGGGGGGCACGAGGTCCTGCCGCGCCGGCTGCGTGTCGGCAGCGCCGTGGCCGTCGGCATCTACGCGGTGATCGCGCTCGTGCTGCTCGACCGGTCGGGCGTGACGGCGGTGCTGCCCGGTCGCTTCGTCGACGTGGGCGTGTGGGTGGCGTTCGCCTACTTCGTGGTGGGCATCGGCATGAACGCGATCTCCCGCAGCCGGCGCGAGGCGGTCGTCATGACCCCGACGTGCCTGGCCCTGGCGGGCCTGACGTTCCTGGTGGCGACGGGCGCCTAACCCTCGTCCTCGGCCGGCGTGGCGTCCTGGTCCGCCGCGTACCCCGCCGCCGCGTACCCGTCCGCCGCGTACCCGGCCACCGCGTCCCCGGCCACCGCGTCCGCCGCGCCCGGTGCCTCCTGGTCCGCCGCCCGCCTGGCCTCCTCGTCCGCCTCCCGGGAGGCGCGCCCCTCGGCGATGACGCGCGCGGCCCACTCGTCGAGCGACTCCTCCGCGTGGAGCGCCCCCGGTTCGGCCTCGAGCCGCTGGAGCCGCATGAAGTCGTCGACGCCGATCAGCACCGCCACGAGCGACCCGTACCGGTGCAGGCCGATCCGGCCGCGGCCGTATGCGGCCTCGTTGACGAGGGAACCCAGGTGGGCCCGGAGCTCCCGGGCGGTCACTTCGCGTGTGAGTGTGCTCATGGTCCGACGCTAGGGCCGCAACCGGCGCCGATCGCCGTCGTCCCCAGGGCAGATCTCGGCAGGTGCGCTCGGGGGTCGTGTACCGGTGTGCACCGTGTACGCGGTGTCGCCGAGGGAGGCCGGCACACCTCTTCCGCAACCGTGACTGCGGTGCGTGCGGTGACCTCGGTGCGTGCGGTGCCTGCGGTGCGTGCGGTGCCTGCGGTGCTCGCGGTGCGTGGGGTGCGTGGGGTGCCCGCGGTGCGTGGGGTGCGCGCGATACAGACGGTGCGCACGGCGGTCACGGCGGTCGCGGTTGCCGAAGGGCTGTGTCGTGGCCGGTGGGGAACACGGTGGACACCGTGGGCACGGCGGTCGCGGTCGCGGAAGGGCTGTGTCGTGGTCGGTGGGGAACACGGTGCGCACGGCGGTCACGGCGGTCGCGGTTGCCGAAGGGCTGTGTCGTGCTCGGTCGGGGACACCGTGGGCACGGTGGTCACCGCCGTGGCACGCACGATGCTGCGCGTCAGCGACCGCGGGTCCGCGACCGCGGGGTCAGCGACGGCTGGGTCAGAGGCCGCTGCGGCGGGCGTACGCCGCGGCGTCCACGCCCCGGAGCTCACAGAACTCCCGCACCGGCCCGGTGATCAGCAGGTCGACGCGGCGCAGGTCCGCGACGGTGCGCGCGCCGAGCAGCGTCATGATGTCGCCCACCTGCTCGAGCCAGGTCTGGATCCGGGTGACGAGCGCCGACTCGCCCTCGGTGAGCAGCACGCGCAGGAAGCCGCCCGCCACGCCGACCGCCGTCGCGCCGAGGGCCAGCGCGCGGACCACGTCGAGCGGGTGCCGCACGCCGCCGGACGCCAGCAGGTCCACCCCCTCGACCGACGACGCGTCGAGCAGCCCCTCGACCGCCGACTGCCCCCACGAGGCGAGGTAGCCCATGCCGCCGTCGTCGCGGCGGGCCGACTCGATGGCGGTGAAGTCCGTGCCCCCGCGGCCGGAGACGTCCACGGCCGCGACGCCGAGGTCGCGGAGCTGCGCGACGGTGCCGCGGCTCATGCCCGCGCCGACCTCCTTGACGACCACCGGGACGCCGACGCCCTCGACGATCGCGGCGATGTGGTCCGCCCAGCGCGTGAAGTCCCGGTCGCCCTCCGGCATGACGATCTCCTGCGCCGGGTTCACGTGCACCTGCAGGCCGTCCGCCTCGAGGATCTCCACCGAGCGGCGGGCCTGCGCGGGGCTGAGGTTCGCGTTGACGTTCGCCATGACGAAGCCGTCGGGGTTCAGCTCGCGCAGCACCCGGAACGACGGGATGGCCGCGGGCTCGCGGTGCAGGATGCCGGTCGACCCGGACGCGATCGGCACCCCGGTCTCCCGGGCCGCCAGGGCCAGCGCCCGGTTGATGGTCGCGGTGTGCGCGGTGCCGCCCGTCATGCCGTTGATGTACAGCGGCACGTCCCAGGCCAGGACGCGGCCGGTGGTCGCCAGCGACACCTGGGACCGGTCGCCGGCGGCGAGCGGGTGGTTCATCGGCCGCACGTGGTCGAAGTCGTGGGCGCGCGGCTCGGCGTGCTGCGCGGAGGCGAGCCGCACGTGGTCGTCCTTGCGCCGCGCGTCCTGCGCGGCGGGCCCGGGCTCGTCCTGCCCGGACAGCGCGGGCTCGTCAGCAGGCATCGTCGACCTCTCGCGGCGGCTGCACGCGCAGCGACAGGTGCCGCACGTCGGACAGCTCCCAGTCCCGGAGCATGGGCTCCAGGTCGGTGTCGGCGTCCACGAGCACGATGCCGCAGTCCCCGCCCCCGGCGCCAGAGGACTTCGCCGCCGCACCGACCCCCTCGGCGGTCTCGCAGAGCGTGCGCAGCGCCGGCGTCTCGATGTCCACGCCGGCCGTCCGGGCCAGCGACGTGAGCAGCCCGCGGGCGCGCCGGATCTGCTCCTTCGCGGCGGGGGCGTCGTCCCGCTCGATGGCGTCGGCCAGCGCGTCCACGCACGCGCGGGAGGCGGCGAGGAACTCGGGGTAGTGGCTCTCCGTGACGCCCTTGCGCGACTGCATGGTGTCCACGAGGCGGGTGGTCGACGCCGGGACGCCCGTCCACCCGACGACGAGGCGCATCGACCGCGGGGTGGGCAGGCGGCGCACCGACAGCCCGGGCCAGTCGGCGTCGAGCAGGTCCGACAGCGGGCGCGGGGACCCGGCGGCCTCGGCCGCGGCCTGCGCCTGCCGCAGCCAGTCGCGGTCGAGCGCCGCGTACCGGATCCACCCGCCGTACAGGCTCGCCGCGACGTCGCCGCCGGAGCCCATCGGGTTGACCACCACGGTCGCGAGCAGCGCCAGGCGCAGCAGCCGCTCGGTCGGCAGGCCCAGGTCGTAGAACCGGTCGAGCGCCCGGACCGTCGCCACGGTCACGGCGGCCGACGACCCGAGGCCGAACTTCCGCCCGGACCGGTCGTCGAGCTCCGAGGTGATCGTGATGTCGTAGAACCCGAGCGTGCGGCCCTGCTCGGCGGCGAACCGCTCGACCACGTCGATGGCGGCCAGGACGTAGTCGAACGGGCGGCTGTCGTGGTCCAGCACGACCCGGTCGCCCCGGCGGCGCCACACGACGGGCAGCCGGCCGTACTGGTCGGACGCGATGGACCCGGCGCCCTCGGCGGGCGCGAGCCGGACGGTGACGTGCCGGTCGACGGCGACGAGCACCGCGGGGTACCCGGCCTCGACGACGGCGTACTCCCCGGCGACGAACAGCTTCCCGGGCGCGCAGACCTCGATCACGCCGCACCCCCCGCCGTGACGCGCAGCTCCGGCCCGGGGCGCGCGGTCACGACGCGGCGGGTGCCGCCCTCGGACAGCGCGCCGGCGACGGTGGCCAGGTCCGACGCGGCGCACAGCACCTTGACGTTCGGGCCGGCGTCGATCGTCGCCCAGCAGGGCAGGCCGTCGGCGCGCAGGGCGAGCACCTGGTCCAGCACCGCGACGGTGTGCGCGGTCCAGTACCGGACCGGCGGGCGGGCGCCGAGCATCGTCGCGTGCATCCGCAGGGCGTTGGACTCCGCGAGCTCCCCGAGCGCCGCGAGGTCGCCCGCGGCGACGGCCTCCAGCATGAGGGCGACGTCCCGCTCGGTGGCCTCCGTCCAGGCGGCGAAGAACGGCGACGTCTCGACGGTCCGGCGCATGGCGACGCGGCTCGACACGGACTTGGGCCCCGCGTCCAGCACCACGACGGCCATCGCGGGGTCCAGCGGTCCGCCCGCCTCCCCGCCGGGGACGGGCTCGGCGAACGACGACGCGTCGTCGGTGCCGGCGTGCCAGACCACCAGCCCGCCGAACACGGACCGGGCGGCCGAGCCGGAGCCCCGCCGGGCCAGCCGGGACAGGGCGCGCGGGTCGAGGTCCAGCCCGTAGGCGGCGGCCGCCGCACCGGCCAGCGCGGCGAACCCGCTCGCGGACGACGCGAGCCCGGCGCCGGTCGGCACGGTCGACGTGGAGGTCACCGACGCGTGGACCGAGGACCCGGCCAGGGACCGCACCAGGTCGAGGAACCGGCGGACGCGCACGACCTCGCCGTCGGACATCGGCCGGCCGTCCAGCACGCCGGAGTCCTCGGTCGCGCACGGGTCGAGCGTCACGGTGGTGGTCGCGTGGAACGCGTCCAGCGTGAGCGACAGGCTGGAGGTCGCGGGCAGCGCCAGGGCCTCGTCACGCTTGCCCCAGTACTTGGCGAGGGCGATGTTCGCGTGCGCGACGGCGGTCGCGGAGTTCGTCATCCGAGGGACACCTGGGCGGGAGCGGCGGGATGCCGCGCGTCGGTCCGGTGCAACCAGGTGCGCGCCGCGCCCGCGCGGCGCAGGGCAGCGGCGATCGTACCAGCGGAGGTGGTGTCGGCCGCGAGCGCCAGGAGGCATCCGCCCTGGCCACCGCCCGTCAGCTTGGCGCCGAGCGCCCCCGCGGCGAGCGCCGCCCCGACCAGCCGGTCGAGCTCCGGGGATGAGACGCCGAGCTCCGCGAGCGCGCCGTGGGCGCGGGTCATCCGGGCCCCGAGCTCGCGCGGGCGGTCCAGCGCCAGGTCGTCCACGGCGTCGCGGGTGATCTGCCCGAGCTCGGCGATCAGCTCCGCGCCGCGGGCGGGGTGCCGCTCGAGGAACGACCGCACGTCCGCGACGGCGACGCGGGTGCGCCCGTGCACGCCGGTGTCGGCGACGACGAGGTGCGCGCGCAGGCGCAGGTCCAGGGACCGGATCTCGCCGGCCTGGAACCAGACGGGCTCGGTGGACGCGGTGGTGCGGGCGTCGAGGCCGCTCGGGTTCCCGTGGGCGACGCGCTCGCCGACCTGCACGAGGTCGAAGTGCTCCTGCGGGGTGAGGGTGCGCCCGGCCAGGTCGGCGAGCGCCAGCGCCAGGGCCCCGGCGGTCGCGGCGCTGGACCCGAGGCCGCGGGCGGCGGGGATCGTCGACTCGGTCGCCAGCACGATGCCGGTGTGCGGCAGGCCCAGGTGGTCGAGCGTGGCCTCGACGGCGGCCCGCGGCGCGGCGAGCTGCTCGGGGGCGTCCGCGAGGGTCCCGGAGTACAGCACCGACTCGAGCATCAGCGGGCCGTCCTCCCGCCGCGCGGTGGCGCGCATCGGCAGGCTGGCGATCGGGAGCGCGATCGCGGGCTCGCCGTACACGACGGCGTGCTCGCCCACGAGGATCGCCTTGGCGCGGGTGCGCCCGGTGCCGGTGCTGCGCGGCGCGGAGCTGCTGGGGCTCGGGATGGTCGGCTCCTTCACATCAGGTGCAGGACGAACCACGGGGCCGCGTACAGCGACATGAACTGCACCCCGAAGTTGACGCCCAACCGGTTCAGCGTGCCGCAGGTCAGGCCGACCAGCAGCACGGCGAAGACGTTGATCAGCCCCGCGTCCAGGTACGCGAGCAGCAGCACGAACACGACGAACAGCGCGAGCACGGCCTCGTGCGGCACGTGCCGGGTGACCAGGGCCGTGAGCCGGAACGAGTACCGGACGGCGAGCACGTACGACAGCACGAGCGCCAGCACCCCGCCGACCAGGACCGCGGCCACGAACTGCCCGGTGGTCAGCAGGTGGTGCAGGTTCTGGTCGAGGGTGAGGACGGGCGGCGCGTTGAACAGCGCGTTCGCGGGTCCGACGGCGACCGGCGACAGCGGCAGCCCGACCGCGAGCAGCGGGATGATCACGCCGGCCAGGTAGGTGGAGTGCGCGAGCGCGGCCATCGAGGTGACGGCACGGGACGAGCGCTCGGTGGGGTCCTGGGCCCGGGCGCCGGACGCCTCGCCCATGAGCAGCGTGAGGGCGACGGGGCTGAGGAAGAACAGCGGCGTCGACGCGGCGGACACGGTGGCGCTCGCGCCGAGCTCGGCCCGGGTGAGCAGCCGGCGCGGGTTGAGCGACGACCCCCGCAGCTCGGACCGCGTGATCCGCACCGGCGTGCGCCCGGCCCGGGGCAGCGCGCCGCGCAGCGTCGGGTTCAGCAGCGTGGCCAGGCTCAGCAGCAGGGGGCCGGCGGTGATCGACAGGAAGAACGACACCGTGATGGTGCCGTCCTCGGGGAGCACGCCGGTCTGCCGGTAGAGCGCCTGCACGCCCTGGAACAGCAGGCCCAGCGGGATGATCGCCAGCAGCGACAGCACCCGGTTCTTCCCGAGCAGCGCCAGGACGACCGCCCCGCCGACGAACAGCAGCGACCCGTACTCGCGGAGCTGGTCGGCCAGCGGCGTGATGGCCCGGGCGATCAGCAGGGCCAGCGGCACGGAGATCAGCGTCCCGACGACCGACCCGGCGGCCATCTTCCGGATCGTCTCCGCCGCGCGCCCGGACCGCTTGAGGACCAGCGCGTGGTCGATCATCGGCGCCGACAGCACCCCGCCCGGCAGCCCGACCAGCGCGGTCGGGATGGAGTTCGTCAGGTTGAGCGTCACGACGGCGGCGATGAAGAACGCGAGCACCACCTGCGGGTCCGTGCCGGCGAGCACGAGCGCGAGCGTCACGGGCAGCAGCACGGACGTCTCGTCGGTGCCGGGGATGAACCCGATCAGCGTGTAGAGCGCGACGGCCGCCAGCGCGGCGGCGACCATCGGCAGCAGCAGGGAGAGGTCCACGGAGGTCTTTCGGTGCGGGGCGCGGTCCCGGACGGGTGCGCGCGGTCGGGCTCGGTCGGGCTCAGTCGGCGAGCGGGTCGGGTCGACCGGCCTCCGCGGCGTCGTCGTCGACGATCTGCACGTCCCGCTTCGGCCGGACGAGCGCGACCGCCGCACCGAACCCGACGACCGAGCCGCCCAGCCCCCAGAAGAACTCCGACCCGTCGAGCGCGCGGCCCACGGCGACCGCGGCGACCGTCGCGGCGGCGACCACGGCCAGCGCGAGCACGAGGTCCCGCAGGGAGACCCGGTCGCCCCAGATCTCGACGTACTGCTCGTCGTCGCCCACGTCTCTCCTCGCCGATCGTCCGGACCGCCACCCTAGGATCCCCGCTGCGGGGACCCTGTGCGGCCGGTGTGCGCGCGACGTGGATGTGCTGGTCGGGCGCCGACAGGCCGGGGGCCACTGTGGTGCGACCGAGGCCGGCGCGGCAACTCGGGGCGGCCCCGGTGCTGCGCCGGCGGGCAGGTTCACCCGCTCCGGTGGCGCTCGCGCGCGGGGCGCGCACCATGGATGAGCATGAGCGACCAGACGACTCCCCAGGACCCGACCACCCAGCACCCCGAGCCCGAGCAGCCGGCGGAGAACATCCCGCACCCCGGCCTCACGGGCGAGATGGAGCAGAAGCCCGACCACGGCGAGGAGTCGTACGTCGGCTCCGGCCGGCTCGAGGGCAAGCGGGCGATCATCACCGGTGGCGACTCCGGCATCGGCCGGGCGGTCGCGCTCGCGTTCGCGCGTGAGGGCGCCGACGTGCTGATCGTGTACCTGCCCGACGAGGAGCAGGACGCCCAGGAGACCGTGCGGCTCGTGCGCGACGCCGGTCGGAAGGGCGTCACGTGCCCCGGCGACCTCCGCGACGAGGCGTTCTCGCAGACGATCGTCGACACGGCCCTGTCCGAGCTCGGCGGCGTCGACATCCTGGTCAACAACGCGGCGTACCAGATGTCCCAGGAGAACGGCCTGCTCGACCTCACGACCGAGCAGCTCGACCGCACCATGAAGACCAACGTCTACGCGATGTTCTGGCTGACCAAGGCGGTCCTCCCGCACCTGCAGGCCGGCGCGAGCATCATCAACACCACGTCGATCCAGGCGTTCCAGCCGAGCCCGCAGCTCATCGACTACGCCGCGACCAAGGCCGCGATCCTCAACTTCACCAAGGCGCTCGCGCAGCAGGTCGCCGAGCAGGGCATCCGGGTCAACGCCGTCGCACCGGGCCCGATCTGGACGCCGCTGATCCCGGCCACCATGCCGGAGGAGAAGGTCCAGCAGTTCGGCGCGGACACCCCGCTGGGCCGCGCGGGCCAGCCGGCCGAGCTCGCGCCGGCGTACGTGTTCTTCGCCAGCCAGGAGAGCAGCTACATCACGGGCGACCGCATCGGCGTGACGGGCGGCAACCCGCTCAGCTGACGACCGGGGCCGGGGTGGCCGGGCCCGGTGCGTCCGGGCCCGCCGCGAGGTCCCGGGCGCGGAGCAGGACGGCGTCGAGCATGGCGGGCGTGAGGCGGCCCGTGAAGGTGTTCTGCTGGCTGACGTGGAAGCAGCCGAGCAGGGTCAGGCGCTGGGGCTCGGCCCCGTCCGGGGCCGGGCGCTCCAGGACCTGCTCCGCGCCGTGCGCGAACCGCGGGCGGGGACGCGGCACCGCCCAGCCCTGCTCGGCGAGCGTGCGCAGCAGCGCGTCCCACCCGAACGCCCCGAGCACGACCGCGACCCGCGGCCGGACGAGCTCCAGCTCCCGCGCGAGCCAGGGGCCGCACCGGTGCCGCTCCTCGGGCAGGGGCTTGTTGTCCGGCGGGGCGCAGTGCACCGGTGCGGTGATCCGCACGCCCGTGAGCGTGAGCCCGTCGCCGAGGTGCGTCGACGTCGGCTGGGACGCCATCCCGACGCGGTGCATCGCCGCGAACAGGAAGTCCCCGGACCGGTCGCCGGTGAACATCCGGCCGGTGCGGTTCGCCCCGTGCGCCGCGGGCGCCAGGCCGACGACCAGCACCGCGGCGTCCGGGTCGCCGAAGCCGGGGGCCGGGCGCGCCCAGTACGTCTGGTCCCGGTAGGCCGCGCGCTTCACGTCGGCGACGTGCTCCCGCCAGGCGACCAGCCGAGGGCAGGCCCGGCACTCCACGACGGCCCCGTCCAGCTCCGCGAGGTCCCGGGCGCCGGGCGCGACCTCCGCGGGGTAGCGGACGTCGTCGGGCAGCGCGGCGGTCACGGGCCCGCGCCCGTCAGGAGAACCGGTCCGGGTCGCCCGCGCCGACGCGGACCACCTCGGGGTACCCCTCGGACCAGTCGACGACGGTGGTCGGCTCCTGCCCGCACTCCCCGGCGTCCACGACGGCGTCGACGACGTGGTCGAGCTCCTCCTTCACCGTCCAGCCGTCGGTCTGGGGCTCGGTCTCGCCCGGCAGGATGAGCGTGGACGACAGCAGCGGCTCGCCGAGCTCCCGGAGCAGGGCCTGCACCACGCGGCTGTCGGGGATGCGCACGCCGACGGTCTTCTTCTTGGGGTGCGCGAGCCGGCGCGGCACCTCCTTGGTGGCCGGGAGGATGAACGTGTAGGGCCCGGGGGTCGCCGCCTTGATCGCCCGGAACGGCGCGTTGTCCAGCCGCACGAGCTGCCCGAGCTGCGCGAAGTCGCTGCACATCAGGGTGAAGTGGTGCCGGTCGTCGAGGCGCCGGATCGCGCGGATGCGGTCCGCCCCGGCGTGGCTCTCCAGGCGGCAGCCGAGCGCGTAGCCCGAGTCGGTGGGGTACGCGATGAGCGCGTCGTCCCGGAGCATCGCGACGAGCTGGCTCACCGCCCGGGCCTGGGGGTCGTGCGGGTGGACGTCGAAGAACCGGGCCATGCGGTCGAGCCTGGCACGGCTCCGGCGCCGCGACCAGCGCGGCTGTCAGCCGAGCACGGCGACCAGGAAGTCCGACTCCGGCGCGAACGGCCGCAGGTCCCAGGTGGCGAACCGGTGCTGGACCGTGAACCCCGCGGTGCGGGCGTCCCCGTCCAGGGCGTCGAACGCGTAGCCGCGCCCCGCACCGAACCCGACGACCAGCCGGCCGCCGGGGACCAGGTGCGCGCGGATGCGGCGCAGCACCTCCGCCTCGGTGCCGGGCGCCACGAACGTCAGCACGTTGCCCGCCATGACGGCGACGTCGAACGGCTCGGGCACCCCCGCCGCCGGCAGGTCCAGCTCGGCCAGGTCCCCGACGTGCCAGTCGCCCTCGGGGTGGTCGGCGCGCGCGGCCTCGACCAGCACCGGGTCGACGTCGACGCCCACGACGGCGTGCCCGCGCCGGGCGAGCTCCCCGCCGACCCGGCCCGGGCCGCACCCGGCGTCGAGCACGCGGGCGCCGCGCGGGACCATCGCGTCGACCATCCGGGCCTCGCCGGCCAGGTCCGCGCCCTCGGCGGCCATGCTGCGGAACCGCTCGACGTACCACTGCGAGCGGTCGGGATTCTGCCGGCCGATCTGCTCCCAGCGGGTCTGCTGGCGCATGCGGGCGCTCCTCGGGCGGGGTCGGACGCGGACGGACCGAGCCTAGCCAGCCCGCGCCCGGCCCCGGGGCGGCGTCAGCGCCGGACGGCCCTCGTGGCCTTCTTCGCGGCCTTGGCGCCGGCCTTCTTGGCCGACGAGGTCAGGGTGTCGATGAGGTACGACGCGGCGGCGCCGGCCATCACGACGTCCTTGGCGACGCCGATGCCCTGCGGGTTCGGGCGCGGGTCGTTCGGGCCGCGGTGCAGCGCGGGGGTGCGCAGGTACATGCCGACGAGCGCGGCGGAGAACGCCGTGAACCCGGTGGCGACGACGACGCGGGGCAGCACCGGCACCAGCAGCGCGGCGCCGAGGCCGACCTCCGTGGCGGCGAGCGCCTTGGTGAACGTCTTCGGGTCGACGTCGGCGAGGAACGGGTACGCGCCCACGGCGGTGCCGTGGATCCCGGCGGCGGCCTCCTCGTCGGCGGAGAACTTGTCCAGGCCGGAGCTCAGGATGTAGGCGCCGGCGCCCAGCCGGAGCGGCAGATGACGAAGCTTCACGCGGTCCTCCTCGGGGGATGGGTGTACACGCCGACGCTACGACCGGACGGCCGCCTCCGCAGGCCCGGCTTGACTTCGAGCGCGCTCCAAGGGCGACGGTCGGGCCATGACTCTTCCCACCCGCACCCTCGGCAGCGCCGCGAACGGCACCGCCCTCACCGTCTCCGCCCTCGGCCTCGGCTGCATGGGCATGTCCGAGTTCTACGGCGCGACGTCCGCGCCCGGCAGCGACCAGGAGCGCGAGTCGGTGGCGACGATCCACCGCGCGCTCGACCTGGGCGTGACGCTGCTCGACACGGCCGACATGTACGGCCCGCACACCAACGAGCGGCTGGTCGGCCGCGCGATCGCCGGGCGCCGCGACGAGGTCGTCCTCGCGACGAAGTTCGGGATCGTCCGGGACCCCGACCCGGCGGTCGCCACGCGGTCGGTCGACGGCCGGCCCGAGTACGTCCGCGCGGCGCTCGACGCCAGCCTCCAGCGCCTGGGCGTCGACCACGTCGACCTGTACTACATGCACCGCATCGACCCCACGGTGCCGGTCGAGGAGACGATGGGCGCGCTCGCGGAGGCCGTCCAGGCGGGCAAGGTCCGGCACCTCGGCCTGTCCGAGGCGGGGCCGGAGACGATCCGCCGCGCGCACGCCGTGCACCCGCTGACCGCCGTGCAGACCGAGTACTCGCTGTGGACGCGCGACGTCGAGACCGCCGTACTGCCCGTGCTGCGCGAGCTCGGCATCGGCCTGGTGCCCTACTCGCCGCTCGGCCGCGGCATGCTGACCGGGGCGATCACCGCGGTGTCCGACCTGGCCGACGGCGACTTCCGCCGCGCCAACCCGCGGTTCGCGGGCGAGGCCTTCGACGCCAACCGCGCCCTGGTCGAGCGGGTGCAGGCGCTCGCGGCCGACCGGGGCGTCACCGCGGCGCAGCTCGCCCTGGCCTGGGTGCTCGCGCAGGGCGAGGACGTCGTGCCGATCCCCGGCACCCGGCGGGTCCGCTACCTCGAGCAGAACGCCGGCGCCGTCGACGTCCGGCTGACCCCCGAGGACCTGGCGGCGCTCGCGGACGCGGTGCCCGCGCAGGCGGTCGTCGGGGACCGGTACCCCGACATGAGCACCATCGGCCGGTGACGGGGCGCATGCTGGTGGGCGTGACCGACCAGACGCGCACGCTCACGATCGCCGAGGCCGCCGCCGCGACCGGGCTGTCCCCGCACACGCTGCGGTACTACGAGCGCGACGGGCTGCTGCTCGACGCGGTCGAGCGGGCCGCCTCCGGGCACCGGCGGTACACCGAGCGCGACCTCGGGTGGCTGCACCTGCTCACGCGGCTGCGGGCCACCGGCATGCCGATCCGGGAGATCCGGGAGTACGCGGACCTGGTGCGCCGGGGGGAGGGCACCGAGCCGCAGCGGCTCGCCCTGCTGCAGGCGCACCGGGACGCGGTGCGCGCCCAGCTCGCGGAGGCGGCGGAGCACCTGGCGGCGATCGAGATGAAGATCGACCTCTACGCCGGCCGGCTGGGGACCGGGATGCCGGTCCCGGAGGCCCGGGTCCCGGCGGACGCCTGACGTCTGAGGACGCCCGCCCTTCCGGGTCGAGGCCCCGAGGGGCGGATCAGGGTCCGAGCAGTGCGGCAGGCACGACAGCCACACCGTCCCGCCGCCGGTAGGCGTCGGAGCCGGTCGTCACCACGACGGCGTCGAGCAGACGCGAGCCGATCTGGTCGCGCAGCCACAGCAGGTGCCGGACGTCCCGGTCCTCGACGTCGGTCGCGAGCTTGACCTCGACCGCGACCACCTTGCCGTCGGCGCGGCTGACGACGAAGTCGACCTCGCGTTCACCACCCTTGGTGCGCAGGTGCCCGACCGAGGCCTCGGAGTGCTGCGCGTAGACCCGCAGGTCCAGGGCGACGAGCGACTCGAAGAGGGCACCCAGCAGGGTGCCGTCGCGTGGCACGGCCGGTGCGGCGTCCTGTCCGGTGAGAAGGCTCTCGGCTGTCGAGCCGAGCAGCCGGCACGCGAGCGCGGGATCGGCGAGGTGGTGCTTCGGCGCTGCACCGAGCCGCTTGAGGTGGTTGGACGAGGGCGACCAGGCGGGCACGGGGTCGAGCAGCCACAGGCGCTCCAGCGTGTCTCGGTAGGGACCGGTCGTGGTCTTCGCCGGCTTGTCGCCGTGCCCGGACGTGGCGGCGTCCCGGATGGTCTCGTAGGAGGCCGTGGTCGACGTCGCCGCCGCGTACGCCGCCATCCACCTGCGCAGGGTGTCGGGACGCCGGACCTCCTGGCCGACCTCCGGGAAGTCCCGGTCGACGACCCTGGCGAGGTAGCCGTCGAGCTGCGCGCGCAGCGCCCGCCCGGGCAAGCCGCGCAGCGCGGGGAAGCCGCTCGCCAGGATCTCTGCCACGTAGTCCTCGAGCGACACCGTGGTCGCGCCGACGACCTGGACGGGGGCGCCGGAGAGCATCGCGCCGAGGCTGACGGACGGGGTCATCCCGCGTTCGGCCAGCGTCATCGGGCGCATCCGCACCTGGACGATGCGGCCCGCGCCCGAGTGCGTGGCCGGTGTACGGGGCGAGGCGGAGCCCGTCAGCAGGAAGCGTCCGGCGGTCGGGTCGCGGTCGACGTCTCGCCGTACGAGGTCCCACGTCCGAGGGAGCAGCTGCCACTCGTCGAGGAGGACCGGGGGCCGGCCCGTGAGCACGCGGTCCGGGTCGGCCTCGATCACCGCGCGCGTGGCGGGGTCGTCGAGCAGGTGGGTCGTGCCGGCCCGTGCCGCGGCCGTGGCGGTCTTGCCCACCGCCTTCGCGCCCTCGATGGCGATCGCTGGCACGCCCGGCAGCAGCGCATCGATCTCGTCGTCCACGACGCGACGGTGGTACGGCTCGGTCAGGGCGCTGGTCACAGGCGTTACGCTACCGTTGGTCGGTCACCTACGCTACCGATCGTCGGCTGGATGCACTACCAATCGTCGCCTCGCTACGCTACCGATCGTCGGCTCTCACACCGCCGCGAGGTGCCCCGGCCGGACCTCGTACTGCCCGGGCGCGAGCGTCACCTCGCCGCGGCCGCCGGCCAGGGCCCGCAGGTCCAGGGCGTACCGCACGACCTCCGCCTCCGGCACCGTCGCCTCGATCCGCACGCGCCCGTCGTCGGTCGTGCTGCTCGCGGTGATGTGCCCGCGCCGGCCGGACAGGTCCCCGAGCACGTCGCCCTGGGCCTCCGGCGGGACGACGACCGTGACGCGGACCGTGGGTTCGAGCAGGACGGTGCCGGCGGACGCGAGCGCGGCGCGCACCCCGGCGGCGGCCGCCGTGCGGAACGCCATGTCGGACGAGTCGACGGCGTGCGACTTCCCGTCGTGCACCTCGACCTGCACGTCGACCACGGGGTGCCCGAGCGGCCCGCCCGCGGCGAGGGCCTCGGCGGCGCCGCGCTCCACGGCGGGCAGGTACGACCGGGGGACGGCACCGCCCACCACCGAGTCCTTGAACGCGAAGCCGGACCCGGCCGGCAGCGGCGTGAGCCGGAGCTGCACGACTGCGAACTGCCCGTGGCCGCCCGACTGCTTCTTCAGCCGGCCCTCGGCCTCCGCCGGGCGCGCGAGCGTCTCCCGGTACGCGATCCGCACCGGCTCGGTGGTCACGTGCACGCCGAACACGCGGGCCAGCCGCTCGACCGCCACGGCCAGGTGCGCGTCACCCAGGCCGCGCAGCACCGTCTGGTGCGGCGTGCGGTCCACCCGCAGCGTCGGGTCCTCGGCCGCGAGCCGGGTCAGCGCGGCCGACAGCTTGTCGTCGTCGGCCTGGCTCACCGGGACCAGCGCGACCGCGAGCACGGGGGGCCGCGCGGGCAGGGCGGCCGGACGGACCGGCTGGGCGCGGGCGGCGAGCAGGCCGCCGGTCGGGGTGCCGGTGAGCTTCGCGACGGCGGCGATCGACCCGGCGGGCACCGCGTCGACCGGCAGGTGCTCCCGGCCGCGCAGCCGGAACAGGCCGTGCAGCCGCTCCTCGGTGCCCGTGGCGGTGCTGACCAGCCGGTCGCCGGAGCGCACGGTGCCGGACAGCACCTTGAACACCGACACCTGCCCGACGAACGGGTCGGCGACCGTCCGGAACACGTGCAGCACCGGTTCGCCGCGGGGGTCCGCCGGCAGGTCGGTCGTCGGGCCGTCGTCGCCGCCGACGCGCAGCCGGGCGGGGCGGTCCGACGGCGCGGGCCCGATCTCGCACAGCAGGTCCGCGAGCCGGTCGACCCCGACGCCGGTGGCGGCCGACGCGACGAGCACCGGCACCGCCTCGCCCGTCACGACCTCCCGCGCGAGCGTGCGCTCCAGGTCGGCCGCGTCGGGCACCTCCCCGGACAGGTAGCGCTCGAGCTGGTCGTCGTCGTGCGCGACGATCTCCTCCGTCACCTCGTCGTGCAGGCGGTGCTCCTCCTCCGCGACGTCCTCGGGCAGCGCGCAGGTCTGGTGCCGGCCGTCCGCGGCGTAGTCGAGCCCGCGGTCGGACAGGACGTCGGCGACCCCGTGCAGCGCCTGCTCCTCGCCCAGCGGCAGCTCCAGCGGGACGACGCTCGCCGGGTCGCGCCCGGTGCGGCGCGCGAGGTCACGCACCTGGTCGAGCACCCGGTGGAAGTCCGCGCGGGCGCGGTCCTCCTGGGAGACGACGACGAGGCGGGGGATCCCCGCCTCGTCGCACCGCCGCCACGCCGCCTCCGTCCCGGACTGGACCCCGTCGACGGCGCTCACCACCACCACCGCCAGGTCCGCCACGGACAGCGCGGCGTCGACCGCGCCCGCGAAGTCCGGCGCCCCCGGGGTGTCCAGCAGGGTGAGCCGGTGGGGGCACCCCTGGCTGCAGGTCCAGTCGAGGTCGGCGACGCCGAGCGCCACGGAGGAGCCGCGCGCGACCTCCTCGGGCTCGTGGTCGCAGACCGTCGAGCCGTCCTCGACGCGGCCGGCGCGCGGGACGGCCCCGGCGCGCAGCAGCAGCGCCTCGGCGAGTGTCGTCTTGCCGGATCCGCCGTGACCCACGAGCGCCACGTTCCGGACCGTCGGCGTCGTTGCCGCGTCCATCGCCGTCTCCTGACTGGTGCTGGGACGCCAGGCTAACCACGTCGGTCGCGAACGGAACAGGGCCCTCGGTCACTGGTGCGACCGAGGGCCCTGTGCTTCGTCCGGAGCGTCAGGACGCGGCGAGGATGTCCACCACGAAGATCAGCGTCGAACCGGCGGGGATGCCGGTCTTCTCGGTGTCGCCGTAGCCGAGGTCCGGCGGGATGACCAGCAGGACCTGGCTGCCGATCGTCTGCCCGACCAGGCCCTGCTGCCAGCCCTGGATGAGGTTGCTCAGCGGCGTGGACAGCGGGGCGCCGTTCTCCCATGAGGAGTCGAACGGGGTGCCGTCCCACAGCCAGCCGCTGTACTGGATGGTGATGTTCTGCCCGGCCTCGACCGCGGCGCCGGCGCCCTGGATCAGCGGCTGGACGACCAGGTCGGCCGGCGGGTCGGTGTCGACGGGCTCGATGGACGGCTGGCCGTCGTCGGCGAGCGTCACGGTCGGCAGGCCCTCGGGCAGCGGGGTGACGGGCGTGCCCTCGGCGCGGCTCGGGACGGACTCCGCGCTCATGATCTCGAACGCCCAGATCAGCGTCTGGTCCGTGCCCGGCTCGGAGTACAGGACCCGCGCCCCGATCTGCTGGCCGACGATCTGGTCGTTCACGATCTCAGGGAGGTTCGCCGAGGGCACGAGGTACTGCTGGGGCTCCGCTCCGTACGTGGTGCCCTGGCTCGCGCCGTCGGCGCCGTCCACGGCGGTGAGGTTGACCGTGACGAGCTGGCCCTCCTCGACGGTCGCGCCGGTGCCGGCGGCCGCGACGCGCGCGACAGGCGCGGACACGGTGAACGGCTGCTCGAACGCGAACGTCGGCTCCGCGCCGGGCTCCCCGGTGAGGGTGACGCCCTCCAGGGCGGCGACGTCCTCGGCGCTCGCCGTCGCGGCGGCGGAGGCGCTGGCGGAGGCCGACGGCGACGCGTCGTCCTCGGAGCCTCCGTCGCTGCACGCGCTGAGCAGCAGCAGGGAGGCGGCGAGCAGGGTGGTGACCGTGCGGCGCACGTTCTCGTCCTTCGATCGGGGGCGGCGGGGCGGCCATCGTAGGCGCCCCGGCTGGACGTGGCCTGTGCCCGCCCGCCCCCGTGCCGGCGCGGAGCCGCTCAGCGGCCCGTGACGATGCCCTCCGCGTGCGCGCCGATCCAGGCCATCAGGGGCAGCAGGTGCTCGGCGAGCTCCCGGCCGAGCGGGGTCAGGGAGTAGTCCACCCGGGGCGGGATCGACGGGGTCGCCTCGCGCAGGACCAGGCCGTCGGCCTCGAGGGTGCGCAGGGTCGAGGCCAGCATCTTCTCGCTGATGCCCTCCACGAGCCGGCGCAGCTCGCCCCAGCGCAGCGTCCGCTCCGACAGCGCCACGAGGACGAGGACGCCCCACTTGCTGGTGACGTGGTCGAGGACGACGCGGCTGGGGCAGGCCGCGGGGAGCACGCCGTCCGTCATCAGCGACGCGAGGGGCGAGGTGTCGAGCGCCGCAGGGGCCGTGACCTGGCTGCTTACCGTCATGTCCGTACCTTACCTGAAAGTGGGTACCCGCGATGAGGAAGGTCCGGCGCCGGTGCCGGGTTGGGCGGGGTGCCGGACGCGTCACGCCCCGGCGCGCACAACCGAGAGGAAGTCCCATGTCGATCGTCGTCACCGGTGCCACCGGCCACCTCGGCCGCCTCGTCGTCGAGCACCTGCTCGCCGACGGCGTCCCCGCGGACCAGGTCGTCGCGACCGGCCGCCGCACCGAGCGCCTCGCCGACCTCGCCGAGCGCGGGGTCCGCGTCGCCGAGACCGACTACGCCCGCCCGGAGACCCTGACCGCCGCCCTGGACGGCGCCGACGTCGTCCTGCTGGTGTCCGGCAGCGAGGTCGGCCAGCGGGTGGACCAGCACCGCGCCGTCATCGAGGCCGCGAAGGCCGTCGGCGTCGGCCGGCTCGTCTACACGTCCGCCCCGCACGCCGACACGACGCCGCTGGTGCTCGCCCCGGAGCACAAGGCCACCGAGGAGCTGCTGCGCGCCTCCGGCCTGACCTTCACCGTGCTGCGCAACGGCTGGTACACCGAGAACTACGTCGGCGACGTGCAGCGGGCTGGCGAGACCGGGGAGATCGTCGGGGCCTACGGCGAGGGCCGGGTCGCCAGCGCGCCGCGCGACGACTTCGCCGCCGCCGCCGCGGTGGTGCTGCGCACCGAGGGCCACGACGACGCGACCTACGAGCTGTCGGGCGACGTCGCGTGGACGTTCGACGAGCTCGCCGCCGCGGCGTCCGAGCTGCTCGGCCGCCCGGTCGTGTACCGCGCGGTGACCTCCGAGCAGCGCCGCGCCGACCTGCTGGCCGCCGGGCTGGACGAGGGCACGGCGGGCTTCGTCGTCGCGCTGGAGGAGAACACCCGCGACGGGCTGCTCGCGGAGACGTCCGGCGACCTGTCCCGCCTGACCGGGCGTCCGACGACGCCCCTGGTCGACGCGCTGCGCGCCGCGCTCGCGCAGGCGTGACGCCGCCGCCGGCCCGCTCCGGATGCCGGGGCGGGCCGGTGGTGCTTGTCTCGGAGGCATGACGCGATTCGGCTACACCCTGATGACCGAGCAGTCCGGCCCGAAGCAGCTCGTGGGGTACGCGGTCGACGCCGAGCGGATCGGCTTCGACTTCGAGGTGTCGAGCGACCACTACTTCCCGTGGGTCGACGAGCAGGGCCACGCCCCGTACGCGTGGACGGTGCTGGGCGCCGTGGCGCAGGCGACCTCCCGCGTGGACCTGATGACGTACGTGACGTGCCCGACCGTCCGGTACCACCCCGCCGTCGTCGCGCAGAAGGCCGCGACCCTCGGCGTGCTGTCGGACGGCCGGTTCACGCTCGGCCTCGGGGCGGGGGAGAACCTCAACGAGCACGTGGTCGGCGAGCGCTGGCCGGCGGTCGGCGAGCGGCACGACATGCTCGAGGAGGCCATCGAGATCATCACGGCGCTGCTCGACGGCGAGCGGCTGACCTTCGACGGCGTCCACTTCCGCACCGACTCCGCGAAGCTGTGGGACCTGCCGGAGAGGCCGGTCGAGATCGGCGTGGCCGTCTCCGGCGCGCAGTCGATCTCCCGGTTCGCGCCGCTGGCCGACCACCTCATCACCACGGAGCCGGAGGCCGACCTGCTGCGCGGGTGGGACGAGGCGCGCGCGCAGGCGGCGGCCGAGGGCGGGGGCGGGGAGCCCGCCCCGTCCCGCAAGATCGGGCAGATCCCGATCTCCTGGGACCCGGACGTCGACACCGCGAAGCAGCGCGCGCACGAGCAGTTCCGGTGGTTCGCGGGCGGCTGGCACGTGAACGCCGACCTGCCCACCACCGAGGCGTTCGACGCGGCCAGCCAGTTCGTCCGGCCCGACGACGTCGCCGAGACCATCCCGTGCGGCCCCGACCTGGACGCGATCGTCGAGGCCGTGTCCGCGTACTGGGAGGCCGGCTTCACCGACATCGCGCTCGTCCAGGTCGGCGACGCCGCGCAGCAGCGGTTCCTCGACGAGGCCGCCGGGCCGCTGCTGGAGAAGCTGCGCGCGGCCGCGCCCGCGTCCTGAACCCGTCGACTCGGACGTTGCGCAACCCCACGGTTGAGAGGAGCAGCATGGCTGTCACCGCGTTCCAGGACCTCCCGCTCGCCGACCGCGACCGCGAGTGGGACGGTGCCGCCGCCGAGAAGCGAGTCCGCGCCTGGGCCGACGCCCAGGACGAGCCGAACGAGAAGTACCGCGACGCCCACGTCTGGTACGACGCCGACGCGAAGCAGAACTTCACCGCGTACAAGCTGCTGATCGCGGACGTGGTCGGCGGGAAGCTCGTGGCGGTGCCCCGCGGGGTGTTCGCCGCGGCGGCCGTCATGCAGGGCTCGCGCGGCGGCGTGGACCTGCCGGCCAAGGACGTCGACCGGGTCAAGAGCCACCTCGCGAAGTACTACGCGAAGCTCGATGACACCCCGCCCTGGGAGGACTGAGACCGCGCGGGTGGGCGGACGCCCCGATTCGGGCGCCCGAACAGGCGTGGAACGCGTGACTCGGCGCCCGCGGGACTCCACCATGGACGACCGTGCCACCCACCGACAGCCCCTCCACCAGCGCCACGCCCACCCGGCGGCAGGTCCGCCGCTGGCGCCGCTACCTGGCCGACGAGCGCGCCGAGGCCGCCGCGTACCGCGACCTCGCGTCTCGCCGCACGGGCGAGGAGCACGCGATCCTGCTGGAGCTCGCGGACGCCGAGCGCCGGCACGAGCAGCACTGGCTCGACCTCCTGGGCGACCAGGTGGGCCGGCCCCTGCGCGGCGACTACCGCTCGCGGGTGCTGGGCTGGCTCGCCCGCCGGTTCGGCGGGGTGTTCGTGCTGGCGCTCGCGCAGCGCGCCGAGGCCCGGTCGGCCTACGACGAGGACGTGGACGCCACGCCGACGATGGCGGCCGACGAGCGGATCCACGAGGAGGTCGTGCGGTCCCTGGCGATGCGGGGCCGGAACCGGATGTCCGGGACGTTCCGCGCCGCCGTGTTCGGGGCGAACGACGGGCTCGTGAGCAACCTCGCGCTCGTGCTCGGCATCGGGGCGAGCGGCGTCGCGACCTCGACGGTCCTGCTCACCGGCCTGGCCGGTCTGCTCGCGGGTGCGCTGTCGATGGGCGCCGGCGAGTACGTCTCGGTGCGGTCCCAGCGCGAGCTGCTGGAGGCGTCGCGCCCGAGCCGTCAGGCTCGCGAGGCGCTGCCGCACCTGGACCTGGACGCCAACGAGCTCGCGCTGGTCTACCGGGCGCGCGGCATGTCGGTGGACGACGCGCGCGACCGGGCCGACCGGGTGCTCGCCGACCTCCGCGTCCTGGACGTGGCGGTGCCCGCGTCGGCGCTCGGCACGGCCGGGTCCGCGGACGAGGCCGCCGTCGGTGCGGCGCCGGTGGACGGTCCCGAGGCGCCGGAGGTCGACGAGCACGAGACCGTCGGCAGCGCGATCGGGGCGGCCGCGGCGAGCTTCTGCTTCTTCGCGACCGGCGCGCTCATCCCGGTGCTGCCGTACCTGCTCGGGCTGGAGGGGTGGGTGGCCGTCGCGGTCGCCAGCACCCTGGTCGGGCTGGCGCTGCTCGTGACCGGCGCGACGGTCGGCGTCCTGTCCGGGTCCTCGCCGACCAAGCGGGCGCTACGGCAGCTGGCCATCGGGTTCGGGGCCGCCGCCGCGACGTACCTGCTGGGTCTCGCGTTCGGGACCTCGGCTGCCTGAGCGCCGCCCACGGCATCCACCATGTGGGATGTGTCACAAGGGGGGTGAGGTAAGGCTCACCTTCGATATACGGTGGCTCGCATGACAGCGTCCACCACCGCACCGGCCGTCACCACGCCGTTCCGGTTCTTCGACGTCCGCGTCGCGCGGATCGTGGACCTCACCCCCTCGTTCCGCCGGTTCACGTTCACCGGCGACGACCTCGACCAGTTCGCCGACAACGGCTTCGACCAGCGCATCAAGCTGCTGCTGCCGCTGCCGTGCGGGTACGACGTCGTCCCGCAGGGCGAGTCCTGGTACCTGCAGTGGCGCGACCTGCCCGAGGAGCTGCGGCACCCGATCCGCACCTACACCGCCCGCGCGGTCCGCCAGTCCGAGCGCGAGATCGACGTCGACGTCGTCCTGCACGGCGACGCCGGGCCCGCCTCCCGCTGGGCCGGCTGCGCCGCCGTCGGCGACTCCCTCGTGATCCTCGGCCCGAACCGCGAGCACCCCGGCCCGTCCGGCGGTATCGACTTCGTCCCGCCCGCGCACGCCGACCGGCTGCTGATCGCCGGCGACGAGACCGCGGTCCCCGCCATCGCCGGCATCCTGGAGCGCCTGCCCCGCGACGCCCGCGGCGAGGCCCTGCTCGAGGTCCCCGTCACCGGCGACGAGCTCACCATCGACGCCCCCGCCGGCGTCACCGTCCGCTGGCTCCCGCGCGACGGAGCCGCCCACGGTGCCCGCCTGGTCCCCGCGGTCCAGGCCGCCTGCGCCCGGCTCATGCCCGGCGAGGCGCCCCTGCCCGACGGCATGGAGCTCGAGGACGTCGACATCGACACCGGCATGCTCTGGGAGGTCCCCGTGGACCACACCACCGGCGAGCCGCTGCGGCAGAGCGCCGCCCTGTACGCGTGGCTCGCGGGGGAGGCCGGGGCGATCAAGACCCTGCGTCGGCACCTCGTCGGGACCTGCGGGGTGGACCGGAAGGCCGTGGCGTTCATGGGGTACTGGCGCGAGGGGCGTGCCGAGGGGGCCTGAGGGTCTGACGACGTCGGTCGTACGTAAGAATTTCGGACCGATCGCAGGAAACCTGAGCCGCAAGTCAAGAAACTCGGCGTCGAACTTCCTGACTTGGTGCCGTGTGCGTCGACCCCCGGTCGAGCACCGTTTCCAGCAGCTCTTCAGAGGTGCTGCTGCTCCGCTGACCTCGTGTATTACCGCGGGCAGAGGTTGGCTGATCACGCTTATACCTCGCACCAAGGCGCTCGCCGCGCCGTCGCAGCGTTACGTGCACGCCGCGCGATGAAGTCGGGTCGTGCGCTGAGCCTGTTCGGGCTCAGTGCCTGTGAGTCCGAGCCCGAGCGCCGCGTCGCAGGGGTTGAGGCCCGCGAACGCCGGAGTGGGCGAGTGGCGCGAACCGTCGCACGCGTGTCGGGGCGCTCGCAGCGCCTGTCAATCGGCCTGCTGGGGCGAGCTCAGCGTGGTCTTCGGGACGACCGGATCGGCCGCGTCCCACTGCTTCTCTAGGTACTCGCGCACGGTGTCCGTACCGGGATCCGGTAGCCGGGTGATGGTCGTGAAGTGTCGTTGCAGGCCGTTCAGCGACGAACCGATCGTGAAGATCGCCCCGTCCTGTGTGACGAGGAACCGGTCGTGGACCGCCCTCAAGGGCAGGCACCGGATCTCGAGGTCGCGGCTGATCAACGATGCCGCGCCAGCGATCATCGGCAGTACCGAACGGTCTGCCGGTTCGCGGCACACCAGCACCCGGCGGATGGATGTGGACTCCATCAGCCACTGGAAAAGGTCGTCCTTGAAGTAGGGGTCGACCAGCATCCCGGCCTGAGCCTTCGCGATGGTGCTGGTCAACGTCACGAGGTTCATCGGATTCTGAGGGGACAGGATCACGAGGGCCTCATCCTGGACGCCTTCGTTTCCCTCGTGTGCCTTGACCACGGCGCGACCCGTCGCGGTGATCCTCATCGGGTCGCCGTCGGCCCACCCGACGAGCTCGATGTACTCGGCGTAGCCATGGTCGCGGCCGATCAGCTGCTCGAACTGGCGCGTGAGCGCGTCAAGTCGGCTGAGTTCTGCCGGTGGAGTCACGTTCAGCCACGCGTCGAGGTGCGCTGCGGGAACCCCTGCGCCGGCGTCGTTCACCATCTGCAGGTACCGCAGCGCATGCAGGAGGTCGTTCGTGATCAAGTCACTTGTCCTCGGCCGCGAGAGTCGCGCGCAACTCGCTCATCTTCGTGTCCAGCGCCATGGCGCGACGCGGGCCGGTGAACCCCTGAACGTGCTGGAGCAGGGTGGTTGCGGCGCGCCCGATGATCTTCGGCGCGATGATCGCGACGAGCTTGTCGAACTGCTCGATCGGCTTGGAGTAGCCGAGGAGTGCTGCGAACGAGTTGCTCGTCATCACTCGCAGCGCCAGGGCAGCTTCAGCGGGCGTCAGCTGGGAGAGCAGAGTCTGGCTGATGTCGACAGCAGCCCACGAGATGCCGCTGGAGCGTCCGAGGAAGATCTCCACGAGACCATGGACGTACTTCGAGCGGACGCCGTCGGGGATCGGAAGCGTACCGACGTAGTCCGCGAGTTCCCGCATGATCGGCGGCTCGGTGTAGAAGTTGTCGAAGCCATTGTGAGCCTGATGCAGTCGGTCGAGGAGCACGTCGATGTCGGCGGTGCGGATGTCCTCGGGCAGGTAGGACTCGCCGCCGACGGACTCGAGGAACTCGCGTGCGAGCTCGGCCTGCTTGGTGTCGAGGTTTGCCTTGAACCGTGCGTGACGCGTTCCGAAGCTGAACTTCGTGTCGTCGGTCAGGTGGGGCCACAGGCGATCGAGAACGAGCCGGATGTTGTCACGGGTCGTCGGAGTCGAGTCCAGCGTGACGTAGATGCCGAACAGTCCGTTCGCCAGGGTCTCGGCCTGGTCGGGGCGCAGCCCGTTGAACAGGGTCGCGAACGTCGCGGTGTCCGCGGCAGTGAGCGTGGTCGTCTTGATGTTGGACAGCAGCCTGGACGTGGCGACCATCGTGGAGCTCTGTGGGAGGGTGATGACCTCCTTGATGCAGGTCTCCATGTACCCGAGGAGCGTGTACGGCTGGAGTTCGTGCTGGTTCGGGTGGGCCGCGCTGGCGTGGTTGCGCATGAAGCGCACCAGGTCGAGCTGCTGGCGTCCGACCGGGGAGATGAACCCGATCCGCGCGGCAGCCTGGATGAGCTCCTCGTCGGTGATCTTGACCAGGTCGTCGGGACCCTTGAGGTCCTTGCGCTTCTCGGGGGTCGCGACGGCGAGGTCGAAGAAGTAGTTGAGGTCGTACGCGACGATCCGCTTGCGCAGCTCGGTGATCGTCTCGTCCCACAGGTAGTTCAGTGCTGCGTCGAACAGGCCAGCGCTGACCGCCATCATGAACTTCGACAGGTACATCGCGTGAGCGCGCTTCTCCGGAGTGAGTCCGGCCATCGCGCCGTCCATGTTCGTGAGCACCTGCACCCGCTGGGGAACCGGCACAAGGACGCCGCTGGACGGCAGTCCCATCATGTCCGCGTGATCGAGGAGGGCTGCTTCGAACTGCTCGAGCGTGGTGGGCAGGGCTACCGCGCTCGTCGTCGAGGCCACTGTGACCTCCGTCGGCTCCGTCATCGCTACCCCTTGGTGTTGCCAGAGTCACATTTCGGGCATCACCGTAGGGCATGTTTCGGGGCTGTGGTGCTCTACTCCTCGGTCTGCTTCGGAGTTGCGTCGCGGAAGAACTCCATCGGTGTGACCTGGAGGGCGTCGGCGAGCAGCCACATCGTGTGGAGCGAGGTGTTCCGGCGGCCGTTCTCGAGGTGGCCGACGTAGGCGCGTTGCAGGCCGGCGACGTGACCGAGCTGTTCCTGAGACATGCCGGTTGCTTTGCGGAGCGACTTCAGCGCGGCGCCGAAGGCGCGGCGCTGTTCGAGTTGACGGTCCGGATCTGGCACGCGCTGGAACGTAGGGGTATACGCGCTGAGGGTCCACGCACTCTGTTGCGACGCCCTAGAGTGCCACGCTTCATGGTGCACACTCGTGTGTACCACGGCGTCTAGACATTGAGGAAGACCGTCGGTTCGGCCCGGCCGATGTCGAACGCGTCAGAGCGGAACGGCGACCGAGATGGCGTCCCTGCCCATCAGGGACAGGAACTGGTCAGGCGGCTTGCTCAGCGCGCGCTGCACGCCGTGGGCCACCTCCCTCAGGAGTTCAGGTGGCGCTTCGCTTCCCTGCCAGTAGGCGGCGTGCTGGTCCGAGCAGTACACGTCCTCGTCGAAGCGCTGCTTGATACCGCGCGACGAGCCCGTCTGGGGTGCGGTACCGCGCGCATACTGCTCATGTGGAGGACGAGGACGCCGAGGGCGTCGCGACGACGTTGCGTATTGCGGCTGCGATCGCAGCAGCGAGCGTGGCGACGGTCAACCCGGTCGGCGGGATCGTGCTGGCCGCCGGCGGTCCGGTCGTCGACGCCGTGATTGATCGTGCGCGGCAGCGGCGCCGCGAGGCGCTCGAGTACACGCTGCATATGGGTGCGGGCGTGGCGGGGTTCACCGTCGAGGAGCTCGTCGATCGTCTCACCGCCGACCCAGGCAAGGCCCTTGTGCTGATGACCGCGCTTGAAGCGGCAGCGCAGACAGCCTGGCGTCGAAAGATGCGTGTGCTCGGGCGGGCGTTGGCGAATGGAGTCCTTCTGGACGATGACGCGAAGGTTGATGAAGAGCAAGCCTGGATCAGGCTGATCCAAGGCATTGAAGCGCCGCACTTGCGGATACTGGCGGCCGTCGACCGTGAAGACCCCGAGGCGCCCGGGCACATGTTCGCGCTGACGCGGACGCAGCTGAAGCAGGTGTCGGGGTTCGACTCCCTCATCGGCGGGACGCTCGCCTCGCTTGAGCGCGACACCCTGATCCGGTCGACCGACGGCACCGGCATGGGACAGCACTTCCAAGCTCGCTGGGGGCTGTCCGTGGGGCGCGGAAGTGTCGTCTACATCCGGGGTGAACTGACCAAGGCTTGCCTGCAGCGCTTCCTCGACGTCGCCGAGGGCTGACCTGCCGCGCACTGTTCATCCGGCGGCTGCTTCTCCGGCTGTCTGGGTTGATCGAGCGCAGCCCTGTCGAGCGCGTCTCGGCCTTGACCTGGTGCGTGGCGCGCACGTCGGGTCAAGGCCGCGGAGCCGGGGTGTGCCCTGAGTTGGGGCCGCGCAACAGAGGGTCGCGAGCCGCATCCGCCGACGGGCCGGTCGGAGCGTTCTCTCGCTGACGGGCCGTCGGCCCGGCTGCCTTCCCCAGCGGCGTGCGTGCGGATCTGCCGGTGCGTCTTGCCGACTCATGATCGGTTGTGCGTACTCTGTGACTACGCGCCAGAGTACGCACTAGGAACCAGTGAGATCTGCGGCCCGGCACCCCGCCGCGGCTCAGGGAAGGGGGTACCCATGGTCCAGCCCGGCAACCCTCGACAGTCCGCGTCGCGGGCGACGATGCTCGCGAGCCTCCGATGGTGGGGACCGGCCCTCACCATCTGCGCTATCTGCCTCGCCGCCGGCATCGTCGAGCTCGTCCTGAACGGACGAGTCGCCGAATCGGTGGCGATGTTCGCGATCGTCGTCGTCGCCGGTTCGTTCGCGATCCAAGCGCGCAGAGAGTTCAGGCGCGGGTGGCGCTACGGGTACGAGACGGCCTTGCGCGTTCTCGTCGAGAAGTCGATAGGCCGCGTCACTGACGTCGAGACCCGTGCGGTGGTCCTCGGTGACCCCACCCCCGATCCGTGGGACACGCACACCCCGCTGCACGCCCAGCGGAGCGTCCGGTGACCGCGCCGTCGGTGAACGAGCTCGTCCTGGCGGACGCTTCCGGTGTCTGGGCGATCCGTTCCAGCAGCGAGACGGTCTACTACGTCGATGCGGACTCCTGGCTGCTGCTCCGTCAGGTTGGCCCGAGCTCGTCGCCGGGCTACGCGGACGACCGGTGGGCGCCTCTCGTCCAGGTGGAGTCCTTGTTCGGGAACGACTCTGGGATCATCCGGGTCGGCGACCGTCACAAGTACCTGTACGACTACCAGACCGAGGGCGAGAATTACGGTTGGTGGGTCCAGCGGCTGGTCACGTCGATCGACTACGTCGAGGCCGAGGAGCTCGCCGGGCTGCCGGCCTTTCCGCAGGACGACCCGCTGTGACCGGCATCGGGCGCCCGTGGTTGTGGTCGTTGCCGACTCGGGTGAAGCTTGCCGAAGGCGCGGTGATCGAGTTCAAGGAGCACGGGCAGCCCGCCGTCCGGCTTAGCCAGTCGCAGATCGATAAGTCGTTCGAGGTCGGACTGATGCAGCCGCCCCGGACGCTCGAAGGAGACTCCGACGCGGACGCCGGCGTCAGCTTGGACGGCGACGCCCGGTTCCTTGTGGGCGAGGTCGACCTCGGGCGGAGGGTCGGGCTGGAGGTCCTCGTGCGTGGCCTCGAGGCCACGGTCGACGCTTCGTACCGGGAGTACCGCGAGCGGCACCCTCGGTTGGAACCTGACGACCGCGACGGCGGGAAGTCGGGTTCTGGCGAGGGTGCGTTCGACGAGCCGGACCTGCTGGGTCTTTCCCATGAAGTCACCGTCCCGGTTGACGAGGTCGCCGCCCGGTTGGACGACCTGCTCGACGAGATCGACCAGGAGGCCCACGTCGTCGTGATCCGGGACGGGAAGCGGGTCGCAGTGATGATGGCGTGGCACGCCTACGTGGACCTGCACGGGAAGCTCGCGGGGATGGCCGCGGCGTTCTGGTCCGCGTGGCGGTCCGGGGTGTTCGACGTCGCCGGGTACGCCACCGACGTGACCCGGATCCTGCACCGCCACCCCGGGACGACGCCGACCCTGCCCTCGGACGACGAAGTTGAGGCACCGAGGGGCGGTGACGGCGATGAGTCCACTCGGTGACGGGCGCCGCAGGTTCGCCTGGGAGCAGACCGAGCGCGTCATGCCGGTGGCCAGCGTGATCCCGAAGTACAAGAAGATCCGGTCCGATGTGGAAGCCGGCATCCCGGTCGTCCTGACCGACGGCGGCGCTCGCATCGCCGTCATCGTCGGGTGGGACCTGTGGACGCTGCAGCACGAGCGGTACCTGTACGCGGCCGCGATGTCCTGGGCGTTCTGGCGCACCGGCAGGTTCGACGCCGCTGGGTTCGGCTGGGAGGTCTTGGCGTACCTGCGCCCGCCGATGCAGGAGCGTCTGCACCCCACCGTGCAGATCGGCGAGGACGAGGATCCTGATGAGCAGCCCGGTTGACCCGATGTGCACCCGGGTAGGTGGCTGGTGACGACCGCGCCCGGGGCGATGCACCTGATCGAATCCGAGGGGCCTCGCGGCACCGGTATGGCGCAGAAAGTTCAGGTTTCCCTGGTTGACGACATTGACGGCGGCACTGCGGACGAGACGGTGACGTTCGCGCTCGACGGTGTCTCCTACGAGATCGACCTGACGGCGGCGCACGCGTCCGAGTTGCGCGAAGGGCTCACTATCTGGGTGGGGCACGCTCGCAAGGTCGGCGGTCGCTCGAGTTCGAGGCGTAGCAGCGCCGGGACCGGCCGGCCGCGCCGTTCCTCGGACGCCGGTGCGGTGCGCGCATGGGCCAAGGAGAACGGGCACGAAGTCTCCGAGCGTGGTCGGATCTCCGCCGAGATCCGCGAGGCATACGAGGCCGCTATTCGCTGACGATTTCTGCGAGACCGACGTCGAGCGCCGTGGGGCAGACCGCATCGCCGCCGAGCTCCAACCGAGACGATCACGATCTCGAAAAAGGAATTCCGCGCCGACCTCGGGCGGGCTCCCATGCCTGCCCGAGGCGGGCGCAGAGGGCGGCGTGTCGCGATCGAAGTGTCAAGCCGATGCTGGCACGGCGGAGTCGGCGAGCACGGTTACCTGGTCGCTATCTACGATCTGTACCCGCCTGAGATGTGAAGATGAAAAACTGGTGCATCCGCCGGTCGGACCAGAATGCTCCCGCTTCCCAGCACGGCCGCTGTCGGCTCGTGGCGGGGCCGGATGCTCATCGACCCCGAGATCGACGGAAGGCTGACCGATCCGGCCTGGCCGTGCCACACGGGGCCGTCGGGCGTGACGATCTCTAGCGTGAGTGCGCGGTCTGCGGAGACAGCAGAAGACTGATCAGACACACGAACCTCCTTGATGGCGTGCAAGGTGCAGTAAGCGAGTCTTCGTGGTGCTGCTGCTCGCGGCATCGTCCCGCTGGGGCGCATGTATACCGCGTCTGGAGTAGATGGCTCGGGGCCCGGCCTTCCCCGGCACCCATCTCTACCGCCAGACGCGGCCTTAGGCGATGGGCCGGCGCAGGACGACCGGCAGAAGCGTCAAGAGCGCGGGGCGTTGCTCGTCGCCACTCGCGTTGACGACGTAGTCACCGCGACGGGCAGGTTCGCTTGCATCGCGGACCGAGACGGTCCTGGCGTGCCCTCGCACGGCGGCGTGTGCCTTGTTGATGATCGCCGTGGCGTCGGTCGGGTCGTCGATAAAGACAATGAGCGCCACCCGGGACTGACGCCACAACGTGTATCGCCCGAGCAGCTGCTCGACACCGGCACGCAGGGCGGCCGCGCCCGACCAGATCTTGCACTCACCGACGAACGCGTCGCGATCGTGCCAGCGGAGCAACAGGTCACTCTTTCCGTCCCCGATGAAAGTCTCGCCCGTGGCGAGACCCTGGTACGTCGAGTTGAGGATGCACAAGAGCACGTCCCTGAGCGTCTCCTCGTCGCCGCCGACGAGACGGCTAGCGGCGGAAGGGGACCGTTCGAGCGCTCGGCCGAACGAAGCGATGGTCTCGACGACTCCCTCGGCCAAGTCCTCGGCCAGCACCCAGTCACTTGCTCCCGCCGTCCGAGCGGCGGTCGTCGCGGTCAACGACAAGGGCGTCGGGCTTGCCGGGATCAGTCGGGCGGCCGTGGGCTGCTGCTCGAGCGGGATGTCGAGCTCCGCGAGCACGCCGCGGATCGTGCGGGCCATCGTCCAGCGCTGTTGCAGCACCGGTGTGACGGTTGCCGCCAGTTGCGCTCGCTCTTCGTCGATCTGCTCGTTGACTTCTCGTGTCTTCTCTCGAAGTCTGATTTCGATCGCATCCAGGGACTTCTTGAGGTTCTCGCCCGTGAACTCCACGTCTGGAGGACAGGTCATGTCGAACGAGATGTCTTGCCGGCCTCCGATCGAGGAGTATCCGCAGCCGAGGCGGCCGACCGCACCGCTGCACGGATAGTGGATGCGTACGCCGCGCTCGAGCGGGTCCGCGTGCCTGTCGGCGTAGTCGATCACGACGGGCGCTGAGGCCATCGTCGTGACGATTCCCGCCAGCAGCGCCTCGAACGGCTTCGAGATCAGTGTGTCCTCGGACAGGTTTGCGACGTGATCGAGCACCCGCGCCCAGCGTTCCTCCGGCGTCGTCTCGCTCATGAGAAGACGGTAGCTCCAAGCAAGGTCCCGACCGCGGGATTTCACGGGCTTGCTGTGACGACTGGCCCGGTCAACGGGCAGTCGGTGACCGGTGCGGCCCGCCCCGCTGCGGGCTGGCAACGATGCTGCGCCGACCCAGACGCCGAGGCGGAGAGTCAGTTCGGGCTCCGCCGTCAGACCTTCCTACAGTGTGTTCCTCGCGATCCACTCGCTCACGTGAGGGCTTCGGATGGACCAGATGTAGTGGGTCTGTTGCTGTGCCGCCATGCCCTCGACCTCCGCGATCGCAGGTGCCAAGTAGAAGTCGGAGCCGACTCCGAACAGCGCGTTGCGGGTGGCGCCGCTGGTGACGATCTCCTCTATCAAGGGCTGGCTGCGGACAGCGAAGAACGCAGAGCACGACGGATAGAACTCGTGGTCGGACCGCAAGCCCGAACCGCGGCACTTGGTGACAACCACAAGGCACCAAAGGAAGTCGGCCTGGCAGAGACTGTCGAGCAGATCGTCGGGCTCGCCGTCCGGTGGCAGCAAGGACGGCCGATCGACCTCCTCCTCTGCGAGGTCGAACCGCAGCGCCGGGACCCGTCGAACGGCTTCCCGCGCGAACGACAGCAGCGCCCCGTTCGCCGGTGCCCCGTACTGCTGCAGCAGTCGGTTCTGACGCGACGCTTCGATGACTGCGTGGCGCATCCACGAGTGGTAAGAGTGGACGCCACCAGCGGAGCCGACCTTGCGAAGCACCAGGCAGGGCGCAAACGCCCAGGCGCGCAGGCGCACGATCAGCGCAAGCAACGCCAGGACCCGAGCAGCAACTGATCGCCACAGCCAGGCGGCCTGCCGCTCGTGGCCAATCCGAGCCGTCACCGACGTCGGGCTGTAGAGCGCCGACTTGTAGAGGTCGAACATGATTCCGACGGCAAGCTCGAAGCACTCGCGGTTGTCGAGCTGCACGGCCACGGCAGCTGCAGCAACGATCCGATCGAGCGCCGTCTCGACGTCTTCGTTACGGCCCGCATCGGTCCAGCGGCGACGCGATGGGCCCGTCTGGTGTAGTGCTCGACGGACTGCCGGCACCTCACCAGTTGAGAGCGCCGCGGCAACCGCTCGCTCGAACTCCTCGGCTCCCATCGCAATGTCGACGACAGCGGTGGCGCCCGCAGCGCCCCGAAGCGTTTCAGCGAGGCGACCAACGACGTCCTGGGTGTCGTTCGCCGCTTCGGCGCGGACGCGGGAACGGAAGTTCGCAAGGAGCAGCGGCCAGTGCTTGTGCTGCATCCGCACAGACGACGTGCCGTCACGCACGAAGATGTCCCCGGGACGGAGCACCACCTTGAGCTCCCCACTTGGGAGCCGGTACGAGCCATCACGCTTCATGACGGGCGGCAGCCCGTCACCGGTCGGACCCACGTACACGACCGCAACCAGCCGACCGGCGACCGTGTGGAGTCCCCTAGCCAAGCTGACCGGACCCTCGACGTACCGCGCGACGATCTCTGGGCGGTTGCGTCCTGAGGTTGACTCCGTAGCAGCCACTGACCGGACCAGGGGCTGCGTCGGTGCGGTCGCGCGAGCGCGCAGCGGTCTAGCCTGCCGACATGAGCGCGACAGACGGGTCAGTTGGCCCTGGTGACGAGGAGTCCGAAGAGAACTTCACCTCCGACGCAGCTGTCGCACTGAAGTACCCCGAACCCAGGCTCGCAACTGTGAAGCAGTTATACGCGACCGCCTTTCGTTGTGCGTATCCGGGCTGCACCAAGCCGTTGTACTCCCAGGACAACGACACCGGTGACTGGATACTCAGTAGTCGGATCTCCCACATCCATGCCAAGAGCCGAGGCGGGCCACGATGGATCGACATGCCCGCGGAGGAGAACAGGGGCTACGACAACCTGCTGCTGTTGTGCCTCGATCACGCGACGGAGATCGACGACTTCCCTAGCCGCTTCCCCGCTGAGCTCCTGCGCGAATGGAAGCGCACGCAGGTCGAGGAGTTCCAGCGGTTGCGGCGGAACTGGAAGATCGGTGATGACCAAGCGCAGGAGGTGCTGGACAGGTCGGACTCCTTTGAACGTCTTCACGTGCCAGCCGTCGTCGAACTTGTGCGACGCGTGGAGTCGCTCAGGCTGCGCGCGCTGCGGGCTCGTCAACTACCGCTGCGTCACGCACGACAGTGGCAAACACTTCGAGAGCAAACTCGGGCGCATTTTGGCCCGGCCTGGGATGAGCACGGCAACTTGCTGCCGAACACCGTCGAACCGCCGAAGATCGAGACCGACTCGATCTGGGATGCACTCCTGCGTGCCCTGGAGGACGCACAAGCGATGACCGCGGACCCGGCACACGACGCGCTGTCGGAACTCGCCGCCGTGCGTGTCACCGATGCAGCGATCGCACCGTGGTGCGACGAGCTGGAACGCTCGATCTCCGTCCTGCAAAGCGAGAGCTCGCGGTGGCACCTGGAACCGGACGACTACACCAAGGACACCGCGTTCGCCGCCGCCGCGACTTCTCTGGCTGACGCCATCTCGGCGCTCACTCGTGTCGCCAAGGGAGAAGTCGAGACGCCGCCCGTCGCTCCGGTCGTCGAGCTCGCAATCGCGCCTGTGGACCATCTGGCCGACCATCGCCGAGTTCTCGAATCGGCTCGACCCTGGATCCGGGTCAAGACCCGCCCCTACGACCCTGACCTGCATGAGCGTTTGGTGGCGGCGACCGTCCATCCCGCCAGCCTGATTCCGCCCGTCGTGAGCAATCTCGCGACCGGGATGGACACGACCGCGGCTCTGGCGGCGGCCGTGGCGCGCAACGCGTCCCCGGCCGAGAAGATGGACCTCGTCGAAGAGTACGAGGCCGTCCGTCCGCTTTGCGCTGCGGTCGCGCTGCTGCGAGCCGCGTCCCTGCTGGCCGTGGAACAGGGTCAGGAGGAGGTCGTCGACGCTGTCCACGAGTCGGTGATGCGGCTGTGGCAAGGCGCCGACTTGACGACCCCGGAGTTCTGGCGGAGCAACCGGGTTCACGGTCGCGCGCTTGTCGGAACGTGCTCATCGGTCACGTCCGCCGAGGAAGCTCGCGCCCGGATCAGCCAGGCGCTGCTGACAGACCCGTCATTGCGTGATGCGGTCCTCCTTGCGTGCGCCGGTTGGGATGAGCGACGCCAGCGCGATGACCTGACCCGGGTTGCTGGGGTCGACCGAACTTACCGAGACGTCCCGGTCTGGCTTCCTGTCGATGACCTTCTGGCGCTCGACGAGGATGCCGGCGACACAGCGCTAGGGGCGAGCCCCGACGCGCATGAAGTTCTCGCCTCGATGCTCAGACGAGTCGTGGAAACCGAGCACGAGCGCTGAACGGATCGATCATCCCGCTGCCGTGCGCTGGTGCGCAGCAGGCACGAACCAAGCCCGGGTGCCCCAACAATCCGGCCCGCATGTGGCCTGGCGTTACTGGCCGCTGCGAGCCTTGGTCGTGTATCGCTCAACGAAGTGCTGCGCCGTGAGCCCGTGGTAGGCGAGCAGTCGGCTCACCCGGGCGGGGTCGCGGTACGCATCACCCTCTGACAAGGACGTCGCGACCTGGTCAAGAGCGTTGCCGAGCTGGAACAGCCGCTCCGTGGTGACGACGCGACAGCCTTGCGGTACGGCCTCCTTGGCGTCGAACGTTGCCCACGGGTGCACCAGCACCGGAGTTCCCGCGGCGTTCGGGTACTGGCCACGGAACCAGTCCATCGAATTGGACAGCTGCTTCGCATCGTCCTTGAACACCGGGTGCTCGTCGGCGCCGCTCTTGGCCTCGATGACAAGGAAGGTGCCGTCGTTCAGCGCCCACAGGTTGTCCGGGCCGTGGCCGATCTCATCCTCGGGGCGCTGTCCAGCGAAACCCAGGTGCCTGGACAGGTCATCCATTGCCGTCTCGAACGCCTTGGTGCGCGGACCCCACGTGAGGTCCGTGAGGAGGGCATTGAAGCCCAGACGCAGAAGCGCACCCGTGGGGTACTGCTGCTGCAGCCACCCCGAGGCGGCCGCGCCCTGCTCCTGCACGGGTGTGGCCAGACGGGCGTAGTCGACACCGGTCGCCGGACGCAGCAGCGATCGATTGCTCTCATTTGCAGCGCGCTGAGTTTCCTGGGCCTTAGCCGGCTCAAGTCGGTGCTGGTACGAAGCCATCTCCTGCAACAGCTGCCCGCGCACCACGCGATCGCTGCCAGCTGCGTTCAACGCCTCCTGTACCGCTGAGATCGCTCGGTCCAGCGATCCCGCGCTGCCAGCTCGAAGGCCCGGCGACGGGCGACAGTGACCGGGTCGACTACCGAGTGCTCGTACCTCAGCGAGGACAGACGGGTCCGGCTGGTCTGGATCCATCCCTTGTCGCGGCCCAGAACCTGCTCGATCACCTCGACGAGCTGGTCGAGCCCGCCGCCGTGGATCTTCGCGGCGATCTTGCGAGACAAAGCCATCTGCGCGCGAGTCGCCGGCGACATCGACTCTTCCGCGCCAGGGCGCAACAGCCGCTCGGTCATCCGCGAGCCCATGAGCAGCACCACGCAGTAGTCATCGTTCGACCGGACCGCGCGACCCATGCCCTGCTCGACTCGCTGCAACTGACGTCGCAGCAGAGCGTCCGAGCCCGCGAGCTGGGCCTCGTCGAGGCGGTCGATGCCGCCGAGTGCCTCGGGCAGGCCGTCGATCACCAAGATGTGGCACGCATCGCCGGGCAGGTCCACCCTGTCGTAGCGGTTGACAAAGATGACAAGACCAACGTGCTTCCCGCTCCGAAGCTCTTCGACGCCCTCCTTGATGTTGGTCCGATCGAAAACCTTCGCGCCGTGCTCAACCCACACGTCAGCGCGGACCTTGGAGGGCACGATCACCACGACGTTGCGGTCCTGCGCGAACTTCGCGACGAGCTCGCGGACGTCACCTTCGGTCGCCTCGGGCACGATCTCCTGCGGGATGACGATGAGCCGGTCCCCGATGTCGCCCGCGTTCGCGGGGGCGACCGGGTCGGCGATCGTATTGGGGTCCGCGGCGAAGTCCTTCACCAGCACTCCGTCGTCGGCCAAGGTCGCCGTGAGGTAGACACGGCGCTTGGCGCTGGCGAACCCGGTGAGGACCTCCACGGGTAGGTACTCCGGGGCGATCTCCAGAGCGTCCGACGTGAACACGGCACGACATAGGGGCAGCACGTCCGCGATCAACGGCCAGCCGAACGCGTGCGGGTCCTGATTCGTCAGAGGGTGGATCAGTTTGATCACCTCGGCGCGGTGATCCTGCCACGACCAGTACGGCACGGGCACCAGTGCGGACCGGCGCTTGCCCCGCAGGTCGAGCAGGCCGTTCGAGCTCTGCTGCTCGAGGACGTCGTGGAACAGATCGAGCAGTGCAGAGTAGATGGGGGTCGTCGGCGGGGATGCTGAGCTTGAAGTCGTCCTCGGCCTTCGCAAGGCAGGCGTGGGCGTCGTCGATCACCACGGTGCCCACCCCGTACCGAGCGGGCTTGCCAGCTGAGCCGTCGACCCCAAACACGGATCGTCCGTTCACCAGACGCTGGAACGTGTCGACCAGGACGGCTTCCTGTGACAGGTACCCGTAGTCCTGCGGGTCGGCGGTGACCGAGATTCCGAGCTTGGCAGCCTCGTCGCGCACCTGCTCGGCCAGATACCGGTCGGGCACGAGATACGCGACCGGTCCACTGCCGTCCTCGAGCGAGGACCGCGCGATGAGCAGCCCGACCACGGTCTTCCCGCCGACGGTACCGGCCCGCACGGATCAGCGGAGCCGTGACCCGCGTGCGCTGCAGGAACGCCCAGGCCGGAAGAGGTCAGTGCGACCCACCCATGTTCGTCAGAGTCGGTTTCGTCAACACAGGACGCGTCGAGTCGGTCCGGCCCAGCAGCCCGTGGATCCGCACCGCGAGCACCCGGACATCGTTCTCGGGGCTCGATGCGTCCAGGACGGCTTCGCCGATCACGCAGGGCTCACCGACGTTGCGCCGGGTACGGTCGACAGCCTCCACTACCCACACGTGCCGGGGCATGCGCTGGCGGCGGTACTCGGTGACGTGGTGAGGGTCGATCCCGAGCCCGGGAAGGTTCGCCTTGAAGTTCTCGCTCAGGATCGGATAGGTCCGCAGCGCCAGACGCTTGTCAGCAATGAGCTCGTCGAGGCTCTCGACGTGGGTGCCGCGCGCGGCGAGCTTCCGGGCGGTCTCCGCGCTGTTCGATCGCAGGACGTCACCGGCGGTGCGTTCCGCACCTTCCGGTTCAAGCCACAGGTCCGCGGGCAGCGGGATCTGCAGGCTCTTCCACGGACCGTAGTGGTGCGGTTCCGGCTCCTCGATCTGGTCGTCGAGCGGGTCGTGGACAGTCAGGTAGGGGCCGCGCTGATCGTCGTGTCGGCGGAACAGGATCCTCCACGGCTCGTCGGGATCGCGCGACCAACCAACGATCGTGAAGGCGTGGTCGTGGGTGCCGACGATCACCGGGTAGCCGCCGTTGACGTACCAGCAGATCACCGGGAACAGCCGGGTGTCCCACGTTCCGGGCGCTGCTTCGAGGTCGTCTGTGGGTGGGTGTGGCTGGGGGTGCTGCCAGGGCAGCCTGCTTGACGGAAGCGACCCGAGGAGGTGGAACTCCGCGGGCAGACCTACCTGGGTCATGAGGGCCCCGATCTGCGGGGAGGTCAGACCCTTAGTGGGGACTGCACGCCCGGCGCTGAGGCTGGAGTTCGCGAGCAGCGCGAAGTCCGCGCGCGGGCGTCGCTCGACGTCACCGCGAAGCACCGCGGTGTAGTGGCAGACCCACGCGGCGGTGTGCGCACAGGCCCCCAGCCGGGAGTCCTGCTGGCTGAACGGCACCCCGCGGACGGTCAGTGGCTGCCCGAACAGGTGGATGGTCTCCTCGACGGCGCATTGCGCACCGGGGGCGTCCGCCGGAGGCGGGAGCATCGCGCGCGACACCAGGCCGGTGGACACCGGCCGAACCGTGACGTACCCGATGTACCTGTGGTCCTCGGGCAGGTCCGTCTGGTCCTCGCCGATGTGCCCGGCGAAGAAGTGCAGCCGGTGGGCGTAGGCGGGGACGTCGGCGAACTCCCGCCCGTACAGGGCGTGGTGCTCGCTGCGGTAGTCGAGGTCGGCGAACCGGGTCTCGATGACGATGTGCCGCGCCCCGTGGGACCGCGCGATCTGGATGCACCGGTCGAACGGCACGTCGTTCTTCGAACCGCGGTACCGGCTGACTGCCTCGGTCCAGTCGTCCTCGTTCTGCGGCGTCAGCGTGACGCCGGGAGCGGGTTCGGTCCAGTTCGACAGGTCCATCCGTGCTGCCCCCTAGGCCGGGTCACCGTCAGCGGTCCGGTGGCTCTCGCGGTATTCGGTGAGCCGGTCGACGAGTTCGAACACGAACTGCCGGTCCTCGCGGCTCAGCGACAGGAACGCGGTCGAGCAGGACACCGTGACGCTGCCGCCTGACGCGAGGGTGATCGTCTGAGACTCACCCGCGCTCTGGGGAGCGGCCGGGGCGCCAGCCGGCTCGATGACTGTCTTGGCTCTGCGGGCGCGGACTCGCGCGCCGGTGGGCCTGCCCTGCGCCGGGGTCTTGAAGTACGGGCTAAGCTGGACGCCGGCGTACTTCGCCATGTTGAGGAAGAACGAGATCGCCTTGCGCAACGTGCTGCCCTGGTAGTCCGTCAGCGCTCGGAAGCTCTCCTGCAGCTGGTCGGCGGTCGCGTGGTCGGCTGCCAGGGCGAGCTGGGGCCCGTACGTCTCGCGCAGCATGTCGGCGTAGATGGCGGGTCGCTCGTCCTCGGGGGTGCTCACGAGCGAGACGAACAGGGGCGTGACGTCCTTGTCCTCCGTGATCAGGTTGAACACCGTGAGCGTCCCGATCAGCAGGGTCTGGGTGCCGCCGGCCATCCCGACCATGAGGCTGCGGTCGATGCGTGGCGGGAGCGGGCGGCCGGTGCTCAGGCCGTCGATGAAGTTCTTGAACGTCGCGAACGACAGGTATGGAACCGCGGTTCGTTCTGCTGTCGTGTCGTCTGCCAGTGTCACGATCGCCTCCGAAGTCGGGCCGGTGTTGCCAGTGTACTTGCCTGGCAACTTGCCACGCCAAGGTGGCACAGATTCGGGCAGAGAAGTCCGGCTGCGAACCTTGGTTCACAGCCGGAACGGGCCGAAACTAGGAACATGACCGACATCCACAGGGGCAGCAGAGTCCTCGCCCGCACCGCGCAAGACGCGTGGGTACCGCTGCGAGCGACCACCGGAGTGACCGATGGGGTCGACTTCCCGATCGTGTGGCTCCTGGAGGAAGAACGCTGGATCGACGTCAGCACCGACGACGGGGGCGCCCCGGCGGACGCGCTTCCCTGGCCGGCGACGGACGTCCGACTCGCGACCGAAGAGGAGGGAGCATCAGCATGAACTCGCAGTCGTGGGAGCGGATGGCTCGCTCGGTGGCGCCGGAACCTCCCGAAGACCCGCGCGATGACGAGTTCACGTTTATCACGAAGCCGCTCGCCCTGCTGACCCCAGCCGAGCTCGCGGCCTTGAATGCCGACCTTGCCGAGATCGCCCGACGGCGACGCGAAGCCGAGACCGAAGCCAGGCTGCAGCACCTGCTGTAACCAACCACCCAGTACGACCGAGGGCCCCTGATCAGGGGCCCTCGGTCGTACTGGGAGAGGTCTGCAGGCTCGTTGCCGAACCTGTGACGTGCGGTGCTGTGAGTCAGCGACCGTTCTTCGTGAGGCGCTGGGCAAGCGCCAGAGCAGTCTTCGCGGACTGCTCGTACGCCTCGGCACCCTTCGGAGGGAGCAGATCGGTGTGCCCGTCGATCGAGGGGATCTCGAAGTACGGAACCGAGTCCTTCTTGAGGGTCGCCCGAAGCTTGACCAGGTCTGGCTCGTCGTGCTTACTCATCGGGTCCTCCTTGCGGTTGTTGGAACGATACCGTCGTGGTCTGACGCCAGCGACGGCGACGCGATCGTTCACCCTGAAGCGTCAGCCAGGCGCACGCACCGGTCGCCGCCAGGGACAGCGTCCAGTAGATCGGGAACCATAGGTCGCGCAGCTCCCACGTCAACGACGTCGCAGCGAGGACCAGTGCGCCAGCGCTTAGAGCGATCGCCGCGCGGGGGGCGACGAGCATCTGGGTCTTGAGCGGGTGTTCGCGTGCGCCGAGTGTGAAGACCGCAAGCGCCGCCGGGATGGCCAGCAGCAAGGCGGCGGAGTCCTTCGACTCCCGCATGGTCTGCATCGCACCGGGGAACACGAACGAGGCCAGGAAGAACAAGAACGCAGCGACCGACAGGACGCTGGCCTGCCGTGCAAGTCCGCGGTCGTTCATCGACACGACGAGCTCGGCGCCGAAGGGCGTGCCGGCGTACAGCGACGCGGGAGTCGAGCAGCGTACGTGCGCGACGGAACCCCCGCCGAAGTCCTCCGTCATGGAGTCCTGCGGCAGCAGGAGCGTGAGGGACTCCGCGCGCAGCCCCGGGGGCATGTGCACCTGCAGGTGATAGGACTCGGCGTCCCTTGGGGTCGTCTTGAACTTCACGACGGCGGCCTTGGTCCCGAACCCGGCCTGGAATAGGTGCCGCCGGCCGGTGGCCATGCCTCGCTGGATCCAGCTTCGGGAGAACTTCACGATCTGACGCTGCCCGCACGTCTCCTGGTCGACGAGCACGTACAGGTAGAAGTTCAGGTTCAGGTCGAGCAGGAAGCGCTGGGTCACACCCGAGAGCCTGTTCACGTGCTCCGGGGCGATCGCCTGCACGCCGTCGAGAGTCCCTTCGTCCAGGAACGTCAGCAGTTCCTCGCTGTCGGGGTGGTTCGGTCCGAGGATCTCGCGCAGGGCGACCTCGAGCTCGGGAGTGAACGGGATCTGGTCGAGTTGGACGATCAGGAACCGCAGGAGGTCCAGGGACAGGTCCACACCCTCGTCGAGGCGCAGGACGCTCAGCGGCTGTCCGGAGGCGTCGCGGATGTCGAACCCGCGCATCGCTCCCTTGGCGAGTAGTGCCATCGGGACCGCCACGAGAGGGCTGTCCTGCCAGCGCAGCCGGGGGTCGTCCGGGACGGTGCAGTCCAATGTCGTGGACCAGCGCCCTTGGTCGCCGTCTTCCAGGCGGATGGAGTCGATACGGCGATGCCGCCACGTGCGGTCCGCGGCGAGCTGGAACAGCGCAACACCGCGGTCGAGAGACTGCTCGGCCGGGGCGCGGGTGACCTGTTCGCGCAGTCGCCGACCCAACCATGACCGCATCCTCGCGTCCCCCCTGTTCGCGCGTTCCCCGGGGTCATCGGCAAGAACCGGGTGAACTTGAACTCGAACACCCGGAGGCTACCTGCGATGAGCCGCTACCTGTTCGTCATTCCGGACGGCGCGCTCGTCGAGGACTTCACCGTGCTCGTGCCGTCGCGGCCTGGTGGAGCAGGTTGCAGCCGCCAGGGAGAAGTGAGAGCCATGTTCACCGTGGACGTCAACATGAAGGCGAAGGCGAGCAAGTGGGGCTAGTGGAAGGTTGGGCGAGGCCGCGACACGCACACTAGGTGCTGCCTCCGCCGAGGAGACCGCTCGGTCGTCGGTCACGCGCTGGAGACGAAGTTCCCCGCACCTCTACACCGGCTGCCTCGATGAGGGTGTCCTGGGCCGGGTCCGAGCGGATGACGTCACTGCGGGGGTGTCACCAGGACCAGGGAGGCGAGGTCGACCCCGTCCCGGGCGCGCGCTTCAGGCAGGTCCGAGCCGTCGAGTGAAGCCGACTCCATCGCAACCCTTCCCTGAGCGAGCGCCGCCGCAACGGACTGCGCCGAGGCGATCGCGGAGTAGAAGCGGGCGGCGAACACGACCGCGCTGGCATCGTTGATCTCTTCCGACATCGCGACCACCGTCGGCACGGTCTGTAGAAGGTCGTCAGCCCCGGCGAGGCTCTCACAGGCGTTCAGCACGAGGAGCGTCGGCGGTGTGTCCGTCGCGCTCAGCAGCCTGGCGAGCAGACCGAACTCCAGGTCTTGCCCTGATGTAGATCCCTCGTCGTTCTCCATCAACACGCCGAAGGTGCTGGCGTGGCCGGAGAAGTGCACGACGTGCGGGCGGTGCTCGTTCAGCCCTTCAAGGAGATCCATGGTTGTGGCGGCCGGGAGGTGCTCGATCGTCACGAGGTCTCGGTACTTGGACTTCTTCAGCTGGTCCTTGACTTGCCGCACCTCGTAGTCGACCCGCAACCACGTGCCTGTGGTCGCAACGGTCCCGTCGGGATGGGTCGTGGTCGTCTCGACTGCTTCGGGGTTCGCGGTGAGGTAGAGAACCCGGAGCGGCTCGGGCTTGGGCGCTTGGACAGCGACGTACCGGACAACGGCTGTGGGCTGTGAGAGCCGCGCGATCTCCCGGGCGTGGTTCTTCTCCATGGTCCGCCGACGAGTGGCGTCCTGGTCGCGGGAACGCTGCTCGGACTTCAGCGCTGAGGCCAGTTGCCCCTCCTTGGTTGCGCTTACTTTGCGGTTGTCCGCGAGACGTCGATCGAAGTCGGCGGCCTTCTTTAGTGCCTCGGCGGCGCGCTTCTCCTCACGCTCGGCAGCGGTCGTCGCCGAGCGCGCGGTGGCGGTCGACTTGGTTCGCAGTGCGTCGGCACGCTTCTTCGATGCGGTGGCGCTCGCCTTCTGTGCATCTGACCTGGCCTTGGCGAGGTCGCGGGACAGATCTGCGGCCTTCGTTTGCAGGCGCGCGATCTCGTTACGGAGGGAATCGCTGCGGCTCACGGTCGGGCTCCTGGTCTCATGGGCCGTGTGGGTGGTCGTTGGGTGTTCGTCAGTGCTCGGCGAGGTCGGCGGCGTCGACGGTTGCGGGGAGTCCGTCGGGCGCTTCAGGGAGGCTGCTGAACGACGAGCTGCCGGGTGGCTGCTCGAAGGCGCCGGGTCCGACGACGACGTAGCGGTTGTCGTCATCGGGGTGGAGGTAGAGCACGTACCGGAACCCGGGAACGAGGTCCAGGGGCGTCTCGGCTTCGAGGCGCACCCAGAGCGGGTCCTGCGTGGGTGTTGTTCCGGCGAGAGTCTCGGTCACGGAGAACTGGACGAGTGACTGGTCCGCTTCGGTGTCTAGGCGTTGGGCGACGCCGGCGACGACGAGGGCAGCGTCCTCGCGCAGCGCGCTGAGCGTGTCGTACTCGTCCCAGGACGCCGGCGGTGGGTCGTCAGCAGGCGCGCACGCCGACATGACGACGAGCGCTCCGAGCATGGGTCCCAGCACGTTCCGCGCCATGGCTCGCCCCCTGCGAGTTCGCGGACACCGTTGCCCGTTGCGACAGCACGCTAGACCGAGATGGGCATGTTTGTCCGCTTTGCGCCCGTTCGGGTGAATCCGGGTGAAACGCCAGATCCGGGGGCCACGCGCCGTGTAGGCATCACTCGGGCGACTCGTCGCTAGGGGGCGCGAGCGCCGCGAGCCAAAGGGGGCCCGCGATGCGGGGTCGATGGCAAGCAGTTGTGGGGTTGAGCATCGGAGCTCTGGTCGTGTCGGCGTTGCCGGCGGCTGCTGCGAGCCCGAGCGTTCCATCCGGTCTGGCGTTCGAGTTCCCGGTCACGCACACCCCGGTCCTGGCGGCCACGGTGGCCGACCCGGACGGTGGGAACGTGGCCGGGCAGTTCTTCGCCAAGCGCGCGGGTGCGAGCACCTGGGACCTGGTGAACGGCACGAAGGTGACGGTGGCCTCAGGAGCGACCGCCCGGCTGCCCCTGCCGGCGCTGCCGGCAGGGCAGCGGGTGCAGTGGCAGGTCGCTGCGTGTGACGCCTCGACCTGCTCCGCGCCGTCGGCGGTGCAGACCGGGCGCGTGCAGCCCGAGCTCGGCGCTGGGGCACGCAAGAACGCGACGACGCTGCCGTTCCAGCTCGGCGACCGCGTCGCGGCGTCGGTCGACGTCGGTACCGGCAACCTCATGGTCACCGCCGCCGGGCTCACCGCGCCCGGCGTCAACGGGGACTTCCCGGTGGACCTGGCGTACAACTCGGTCACGATCGGCTCGGGGGGCCTCGCCGACCAGGACGCCGCACCGTACGGGCGCGGGTGGATGCCGTCCTCGGGGATGGTCCTGACGACCGAGCCGGACGGTTCGGTCGTGCTGTGGGCCGGGTCGGGCCAGGCAGCGACGTTCAAGAAGACCGGTGCGACGTTCACCCCGCCGGCGGGGATCACCGCCGACCTCGTCGCCGTCACCGGAGGCGGGTGGACGCTGACCGACCACGCCAGCCAGCAGAAGTGGACGTTCAACGCCGGCGGCTACCCGCTCTCGGTCGCCGACCGCAACGGCAACGCTCACCAGTTCTCCTACGGGGCGATCCAGGGCCTGCCGACGACCGTGAGCGCGACCCGAGGTGGGGGCGACCAAGACGTCGACGCCACCTACTCCACCAGCCAGCTCCTGGAGATCGCCCAGGGCCCGGCTTCGGACCGTCGCACGATGGAGTTCCACTACGACGGGAACCTGGACCTGGTCGCGATCACCGACGCAGCGGGCCGGGACACCGAGTTCGAGTACACCGACCACCTGCTCACCGCGGTCTACGCGCCCGGTGACGTGAGGACGCACTTCTCCTACGACTCCAACGGCCGTGTGATCGCGGTCCGGCAGGTCGAACCCGACGCCGGTGACGCCTGGACCCGCCTGGCGTACACCTCCGAGACCCAGACGCTGGTCTCCGACGCCGAGCAGGAGCAGGCCGGTTCCCCGAGCTCGGGCCCGCACACCACGTACACCCTGACGTCGGACAAGCTCGGCCGTGTCGCGAGCGCGACCGACGCAGAGGGGCGTCAGCGGTCGAGCACGTTTACCCCGAACATCGACCCGGCCACGCAGGTGCAGGGCTCGGGCACAGGTGCGCAGACCACCAGTTACGCGTACACCGCGAACGCAGGTGAGTCACTGACGAGCCGCGCCACGCAGAGCGGCGCGGCTACGACCTGGGCGTACGGCAACACCGCTGCGGCGACCAAGTACCTGCCGACGTCCTCGACCGACGACAACGGCAAGACCACGCTGTACACCTACAACGGCGCCGGGAACCAGCTCACGACCTCGGACGCGCTGGCCGCGCAGGCGGTGCTGACCTACAACACCGACGGAACCGTCGCCACGGCCACAGCCCCCGGGAACACCGGCAACCCCACGACCTACGGGTACGATGCCGGCAAGCAGCTGACCTCAATCACCCCGCCGAACGGAACCAGCCTGGGCGTCCGCAACATGACGTACGACCAGTACGGGCGCCTGGCGTCCGGAACCAACGGTGCCGGCGTCACGACGACATACGGCTACGACGACCTCGACCGGCTCACCCGGGTGGACTACTCCGGCACCAGTGCCAGCCCCGACGTCGCGTTCGACTACGACGGCGCCGGTCGCTTGGCTGAGCGCACGGACGCCTCGGGGACCACGACCTACGCCTACGACCGGATGAACCGCCTCCTAGAACGGGCGCACGATCGCGACGACGACCCCGTGTCCTACACGTACGACAAGTCCTCGCGGCTCGCCACCACCACCGACGGGCGCGGCACCACGACGTACGAGTACGACGCCGCCGGGGCACAAACCGCCCAGGTGACAGCGATCGGCGGACAGGAGTCGTGGACGCGGTTCGCCGTGGACGACAAGGGCCGCCGCACCGACACCTGGCTGGCCACCAACGCCGACAACACCCAGTTCGCGGCGCACTCGCACACCGACTACGACCCCTCGGGCCGGATCTCCGCGATCTGGGCGGACCGAGCCGGGACCGGTGGCTCCATCACCGAGGTCGTGGACACCACGTACTGCTACAGCACCAACGCCGCCCAGCCGGGCTGCACCGGAGGCACGGCCGCGGGTGACCGCTCGATGCTGCAGTGGAAGCGGAACAACCTCACCGGTCAGGTCACCACGTACGCCTACGACGACGCCAACCGCCTGATCGGCGCCGACGTCACGGCCGGCAACGGCGGCCAGCCGGCCCAGAGCTACGACTACACCTACGACGCCCGCGGCAACCGGCTCACCGCCGTCGGCCCGGACGGCACCCGCTCCCGCACGTACAACGCGGGCAACCAGACCACCACTGCCGGGTTCGCGTACGACGGTGCGGGCAACCTCACCGCCGATCCCGAGGTCGGCACGATGGGCTACACCGCCGGCGACCAGCTCGACTCGGTCGCTCGGACCGGGCAAACCTACGAGTACCTGTACGCCGGAATCGGGAACACCGAGCTCGTCGCGCAGACCACCCCGGACGGGGAGTACGAGTACACGCTCGGCCGCACCGACCAGCTCGGGCAGCCGCTCATCGAGCAGGTCCGCCACGGGGGCGAGACCGCGTACATCGAGCACGACGCCCTCGGCACACCGCTGTCCCTGTGGACCGAGGCCGCCGAGACCGGGCTGTACGTCTACGACAACCTCGGCTCACCGCTCGCGCTGATCGCCGACGACAACTCCACCGAGACCGTCGTGGAGTTCGACCCCTACGGCGTCCCCGAAGTCCTCGAGGACGGCGCCGGCGTCGGCGTCGCGTTCACGCCGTTCCTGTACACCGGGGGGCTGAACGATCGGACCACCACCTGGACTCTTAACGGCGCCCGCTACTACGACGCGTACGAAGGCCGCTGGACCCAGATGGACACCCTCGACGCGCCGCTCGACCCGGCGAACGGCAACCGGTACGCCTATGCTGCCAACAACCCGGTGAACTTCACCGATCCCACAGGACTGGCGAGCGGTGTCGCATGTGCTTTTGGAATCGCCGGCGTCGTCTTCACAGCGGCGAGTTCCGGCCCCGCCTGGGCGGTTGTTGGGGGCTATGCCGTGTCGGCCTACGGCGTCGCCACCGGCTGCATCTCGAACTCATCCGACGGTTCACCGTATCCTGGCTGGGCTGGCCGAGCGTCTCAACAGCGTGACGCACAGGGTTGCTTCGTGAACTCCTCCAACGGATCTAGGTGGTGCCCGTGATCACCGCACGCCAACGCGCCGTCCGGCTGGTCGCCGCCGTCATTTTCGGCGTTCTCGCGATCGTGTTCATAACCCGCGGAACCACTTTCTCGACGGTGATGGGAGTCATTGCGGCGGCACTGACGGTGTACTGGATCTACGCTGCGATCGCACTCAAAGGTCCCCGCTAGAACGGCCTGCCTCCCCCCGGAGGGCCTCGCGCACGGTTCCTCGTAGCATCGGCGAGACTGCGGTCCGTTCGTGATTGCGGAGTTGGCGCTCCGGATTTGTCGAAGTGACGGAATCGGCAGGTTCGTAAGCCGAGTCGCGGCCGAGTCCTGTGCGCATCAGAGGAATGAACAGGGGCGATGACGGACAGCTCTTGTGCTCGGGCTCAAGTTAGGGCCGATCCCTTACGCAGTGCCCCGGCCGATTTTGTCGGCCGGGGCACTGCGCTGGACGGCTGGCCCACGAGACGAAACCTCCCACCGCGCCGGCTGCGGGGACTCCGGCGAAGGACGTTGAGCCCAAGTAGACAACATTTCGCGAAGTGACGGCCTGTACAGGCGCCGGTTCGGCGCCCGTACACAGCACCACCCTCCACCTGTGCGCGCGTTTGACCAGGGGCTCCGTCCTTGCAGGTCAGCACTATTGACGAATGAGCCTGACTCAAACTCAGGTGCCGGTCGTGCGAGTACGAGAACGCCCGCCAACGCCGGGCTGAACTGCTCAGCCACGGCAGACGTGTCGGACCCGGCCTCTACGTTGACGGCCACAGCGCACGGAACGCGCTCCCTCGCCCTGATGGGGCGACGGGTCGGAACCCACGGAGGGGCCGCGATGAGCGGACGAGCAGCACGGGCATCACGACGAGCGAACGGCACCAGCCAGCACCGTCCCGCCGGTTCACGCCGGGGTGCGCCGCATGGGAAGTCCCGCAGCCGGCGAATTCTCGAAGGCATCGGCAGCGTCGCCGTTGTCACCGTGGTCGTCGTCAGCTCAGGAGCCAAGTTCTTCGCTTTCCTCGCCGCGGAGCACGGCGTCGGGCCCGGAGTCCCGATCCTCACCGAGGTCGGGTGGGGGTGGCTCGGGGCGACGTCGTACGACGCTTTCGGCCGGCCGGAGTTCAGCAACAAGATGATGGACGGCGAGGTCCTCAACCCGCTGCTGACCCAGGTCGACGAGGACCTTGCTGCTTTGGTCGCCGAGCTCATGGACGACGAGCTGATGCCGGCATGGCTCGTCGGGTGCGACTGTGGGCTGTGCGAGCGTTGCCTGCGTGGTCAGGCGCGACCCGACGTCGAGAACTAGTCCTGCCCTGAACCCGCGAGCTGGTGCTGAACGCTGACGGGGGTGCCTCGACGGGGGGCCGGCGAACCCCTGCTCCCTTACATCTCCACCGGCCACAGTGCGCTCTCACGAGACGATCCTCGACATCGTTCCTGAAGGCTCTGTGTTTGTCGCACCGGCAGACGCCTACTCGAACTGGAAGCACCCGGGCCCCGTCACGAGCCGTGCGGCTTCTGTGCGTGGCGAGCTGGTGATCGTCACGTCGGACATCCGATCCCGCTGGTTCGAGTCGGTCAGGTGCATGTGGTGATGCCCCGGTCCTGACGGGCTCGCGAACTCCGTGTCTTGTGAAGCCCACGCCGGACGCGAGCGTTCCCGCGTACCGGTTCGCGAACCCGATGTGCCACGAGCGGAAGCATGGGTATCGGCGATGACAGGTCATCCGAGCATGGAGCCTGACCCGGTTTCCCGGACAGTTGCGGTGTGGTGATCATGCCGCCGCGGCAGCGGTGGTGTGCAGGTTCTCGACCTCGTTCGGGGACTGGTAGCCGAGGCCGGGGTGGCGCCGGACGGGGTTGTAGAAGCCCTCGATCCACTCGAAGATCGCCGAGGCGATTTCCTCGCGTGATGACCAGGTGCGGCGGTCGAGCGGCTCGCGCTGCATGCTCGACCAGAAGCTCTCCATCATGGTGTTGTCCACCGAGGACGCGACCCTGCCCATCGAGCCGAGGAGGCCGGCCGCACGCAGCCGGTGCCCGAAGATCCACGAGGTGTGAGCTCCACGGTCCGCGTGGACAATCGCACCGGGTGCGGGGTGGCGCCGCCAGATCGCCATCTGCAGCGCGTCGACGACCAGCTCAGAGCGCATGTGGTCGGCGATCGACCAGCCGACGATCTTGCGCGTGAACACGTCCAGCACGGCGGCGCAGTAGACCTTTCCGGTGCTCGTGGGGTGCTCGGTGATGTCGGTGCACCACAACCGGTCCGGGCCATCGGCGGTGAACCGCCGCTGCATGAGGTCCTCGTGCGGCGCCGGCAGCGGCCGTGCACCGCGGCGCTTGCGCCGGTGACAGACCCCGACCAGGCCGGCTGCGCGCATCAACCGTGCGACCCGTTTGCGGCCGCAGGTGACCCCGAGCCCGAACCGCAGTCGGCGTGGACCCGTGGGGCGCCGTAGGTCGCCCGCGAACCGTGGTGGATCTCCACGATCGTCGCGCTCAGCGCCTGGTCGGCCACGGCTCGGGCGCTGGGCGCCCTGCTGGCGGCCTCGTAGAGCCCGGAGCGGGAGATCCCGAGCACCCGGCAGGTCAGCGCGACGGGTACTCCGTCGACAGCCAGTACCTGGACCAACCGGGCGCTCATTTTGGGAGGACGTTCTCCCGGGCGAAGTACGCCGAGGCCCGCTTGAGGATCTCGACCTCCATCTCCAGCACCCGAGTCCGGCGGCGCAGCTCGACCAGCTCACGCCGCTCGTCGGAGCTCATACCTTCACGACGACCGGCGTCGACGTCGTCCTGAGCCATCCACCGGCGCAGGCACGACTCGCTGATCCCCAGATCGGGCGCCACCTTCGCGACCGGCTGCTGACCCGAGCGGGCCAGATCCACTGCTCGACGCCGGAACTCCGGCGGCTTTGCTGCAGGCATCCCAGACTCCTCTCCGAGACGATCATCGCCTCAGACCAGGTGTCCGGAGAAGCGGGTCAGGCTCCCTCGTCGATCGGCGAGTAGAAGATCCGGTTGCCGTCCTGCCGCACGCGTACGATCTGCCCCCCTCCCCCCGGCCACGCCTGCGGGCGCTGTCGCCACAGGTCGCGGGGCTCTCGGGCCCCATGGGGCGTTCCGTCGCACCGGGTGCTCCCCGGGGACGTCCGGGCTTACCCCCCGAACGACTCCGGCCCGCGCAGCCCCTCGATCGGGCTGCGCGGGCCGATGGCATGCGTCGTTAGTCCTGCTGTTGCGTTAGTTCGGCCACCCCACGCATCGCACGTCTGCGGGCGAAAAAGCCGGTCAGAGCCGTTCGATCGCGCGCCGCAACCTCAACTCGACTGCGTCGAGCACACGCAACCTCAGCGGGACCCGCCGATCTCTGCGGCCCGCGACCACCCGCCGCCAGTCGTCCTGTTGACGACTGAGATCGGTGCGAGCATCCCCGTTCACCTGCTCGGCCTCGTACGGGCAGAACTCACCGGAGTGTGCCGGCGAGTGCTCAAGGCGGTGCGGGGCGAGCATGTAGCGCAGCGGGGCGGGCACACCGTAGCCACCGGGATGAGCAGTCAGGCTGACGAACTGGGCGAGCAGCGCGGCGCTCACGCTCGCCGAGAGTGCCGCGACGTTCTGCCGAGGTGCAGGCTGCCGCCCGGAGCCGGCGATGTAGGTCGGGTCGTCCAGCAGGCCCTGCATGTCGAGGCTGATCTCGCCGGGGATGAGCTGCCCGAGGCACACCATGCACGGCCTGTCCGGCACCAAGGTGTGGGAGCGCCAGATCCCGCCACGCAGACGCCCGTCGGGAAACGTCTCGAGGGCGATGCCGCCGTCGATGACAGGGATCAGGTCGGCGTAGGCGAGGGAGTTCAGCACCGCGCGCGGCCAGGGCCGGTCGACGCAGGAGAACACCAAGTCGTAGTCCAGCGCGTGCCGCAAGCCCTCCGGATCGGTCAGGCTGACCTCGTGGGAAGTGGGCGCGAACTGCTCGGCGGTCGCCGCGGACATCATCAGTCGGCGGGCCACGTCGACCTTGGCGCGGCCGAGCGCTGCATCCAGCCGCGTGGCGCCGACCATCCGGTCCAGGTTCACCTCTTCGACCGCGTCGAAGTCCATGACCCCCACGTCGACGAGACCGGTGGCCGCGAGCCTCTGCGCGACGTCCAGTCCGACGCTCCCGACCCCGACGACCAGGACACGTAGCCGTGCGATGGACGCCTGCTTGACCCCGCCCCACGACGAGGTGGTCCGGACCTGGGAGGCGGTCGGGCGGGGCACGGGGCGCAGCTCGTCGTTCCAGCTGACGTCCAGCCGGTCAGAGACGGTCCGCACGGACTCGGCCCACTGCGGCCGGTCGCTGTCGAGCCAGAACCGCGCCGACCACGTCGTGTCGTCTCCGGCGAGGGTCATGCCGAGCAACGGCTGCTGGGTGAACGCGGTCGCGACCCGCAGGTAGTCGGACTCGGTCTGGCGGTCCGGGCGGCTCAGCCCCTGCCACCCCCGCCCCTGCGGGTGGGAGTGCAGGAGCACGAGACCTTCGCCGCGGGCCCGGGCCTCAGCGGCAGTGCGCAGGACGTAGGTGCTCGTGAACGACGCGGTGCCGTGAACCTGCCGTTCCCCGTCGCGCGGCAGGATCACGGAGCGGATCAGCGCCGTCGTCCGCTCCGCCCCCGTGGACGGCCGGTAGGTGGCTAGCAGCACGTCTTCCTGGCCGTCCTCGCGGAGCAGGTGGTCGCGCATCTGCTGCGACACCTTGCCGGTCATCGCCACCGAGTACCGCATGTCAGGCCGCCGCCGCGATCGCGTACGAGATCAAGCCGCGTACGTGGCGGAGCCAGGCCAGCGCAGGCGGGATGGAGGTGTCGAGGAACCCGAACTCGCGCGAGTGACGAAGCCACCCCGGCGGGCAGTCGGTCGCGTCGGAGTTGGTCTCGGGGAACGTCACCGAATCCGGCAGGTGGATCCAGTGCGGCGGCGAGAGCGGCCAGCCGTGGACCTCGCCTACGCTGACGCCCGTCGTGACCTCGTGCCCGTTGAGAGCGCCGCTGACCGCCTTGACCCGGTAGAGCAGGAGCGCGCCGTCGATGCTCACGTGCACTCCCTGGGTGGCCATGTCCTCGATGAACCGACTGACGCCCGGGCTCACCTGCGCCGGCTCGCTCATGCGACCGGCCCCACCCGCTTGGCGGTGACGAACTCGTCGCCGTCGGCGATGACGACGACCGTGTCACCGGAGTAGGTGCCGGCCTCGCCGACAGCGCGCGCGAGGTCGAACTCGTCCGGGTTCAGTCCCGCGAGCCGCAGGAGCGCAGCAGCGGTCTGGTCGTCGTCGAACGACTGGAAGGGCTCGCCGTCGATCTTGAACCGCACCTTGTGCCGGGTAGCGAACTGCTGGCCGTCCTTGAGGTTCACGATCTGGTTGTCGCGGATGCGCTCCTCGATGCCCTTCTTCACTCCGAAGAGGTCGAAGAGCTTGGGGTCGCGACCAGCGAGCCGAATCAGCGCGGCCGCCTCCTGGTCATCGTCGGTGATGGGGTACCGCTGGTCGTCGATGGTGATGGTGATGCGGGTCATGGCGACCACCTCCGTTCTGGTTGCACAACACTGTTGCATCATCCCAACGCGTTGCGCAACTGGAACGGTGAGTCGGCATGCGGTACGGTCGACTTGTGAGCACCCATGAGTGAGTCAGTCGTCGACGTCCCCGCACTCGCCGCTGCGATGGAAGTTCGCGTCAAAGCCGAGGAGATCTCCTGGCGCACCGCAGCCAGCCAGATCGGGGTCAGCCCATCGCTGCTGAGCAGGCTGCGCAACGGTCAGCGCCCCGACCTCGAGGCGTTCGCCGCGATCACGTTGTGGCTCGGGCGCCCCGCAGACGAGTTCTTCATCAACGCAGACGACAGCTCGGCACAGAGCCAGCCACCGCTCAGCACCTCGGTGAACGCCCTGCTGCGCGCACGACGCGACCTGGACGACACCGACCGGGCGTTCCTCCAAGAGATCTTCTCCGCCGGCCTGCGGGCCGTGCAGCAACGCGCGGAACGCTAGGAGCCGGCGGGTGACGACCAAGGCAGAGCTCGGACGACTGGCAGCAGCGGTCCGAGCCGAGACAGGCTGCGGCCCGGATGACCCGTTCGACCCGTGGGCGTGGTCCGAGGAGAACGGCATCCCGTTCCTCTCGCTCAACGACCTGTCCGTGGACCCCGCTGCAAAGCGTCACTTCACCGTCACCCGGCCCGGTGTCTGGTCCGCCGCCCTGGCACGTACCGGGATGCAATTCGTCGTCATCTACAACTCCGCGCACTCACCGGAGCGAACCCGGTCGAACCTCGCGCACGAGGTGGCGCACTTCGCGGCCGAGCACGAGCTCTCCGCCGCGTGGATGGACGAGAAGGGCAGCTGCGGATCCTCGTCCAAGAGCGACGAGAAGGACGCGGCCGAGCTCGCTGCGGCCTTGCTCATCCCGCCTGAGGCCGCACGCAGCCACGCATTCACCGGAGGAAGCCCGAGCACCCTGGCCGCGCGGTACCGGGTCAGCGAACGCATGGCGCTCTGGCGCATGGAAGTCTCCGGAGGCCGGAAGATCGCGCAGCGGCACCGCGCGAAGCAGCCACGCTGAGGGCACGCCTTCGTCTTGGGGTAGGCACCCAGCGACCAGATCGTGTCAGCGCGAACTGGTTCGATCTGCGCTCGTGAGTACCTCCCCGCCTCGGACCCGCTCGTGACGCCTTCTCACGTGTCTGTGGCCGGCGAGCTGGCATTCGTCTGCGGGACGATCGCATCGCTCAGCGCCGGGTGCGCGCTCTATGGGTGGTGGCTCACCTCGATCGCCCTGACCTGGTTCCGCACTCGGCACCCGAGGACGAGGATTCGCAGACGGGAACGCAAGAGCTGGCCCATCTCGGTGATCGCCGCAGTGCGGGGCGCGTCGAACGATATCGATCGTGCACGCCTAGCCGGAGGTCTGGCTCGCAACGAACTGGCGCGCGTTTCGCCAACGAGTCGGGGTGTCGGTCCTGTCAGCGATCTGCGTTGGCGGAGCTGCTGCGGCACTCCTGTCTCGTGTCCTGGACGTGCGTGAGCCCGACCACGTGGTGTTCCTCATCCTCGGGTCGGGCATGGCGGTCCTGGTCGGCCAGGTCGGGTCACTGCTCCTGGTTCTCCTGGCCCAGAGGTCGCGCGCTCGCCGCGACCCGCTCGACGCGGCTGCAGCCGCAGTCGGGCGGGCGCTGTCGCAGCAGGACCAGCCCGACGACGGTTCGCGCTTCTGGCAGCGCAAGGGCCGCCTCGACACGGCTGATGCCGTCGTCGACGCGCTGTCCCGGGCGAGCATCCCGCACGCCGACCTTGCCGTCCTGCGCTGCGTCGTCGGGGACGACAACTCCGAATGGAACAGAGTCCGTCACGTCGCGCTGCTGAGGGTCGGGCGCGCCTACGAGGGCGAGTTCCTCGCCTCTTCGACCGTCAACCATTCTTCGGAGAGGACGTTGCCGTGGTGGGAGCGACGCTCGGCGGCAATCTCCGGCGCCTTGGGGTTGGGCACCGCGCTAGGTGTACTGAGCCATCACGTTGGTGACAGTCGGCTGATCGGTGGGAGTCCGCCGAGGGCGGTGTGGCTTCGTCGAGTGTTGTAGTACTCGAGCCAGGGGGCAAGGGCTGCGGTGCGCTCGAAGTTGTCGGCGAAGACCTGCCGGTAGGCCCACTCGGTTGCCAGCGTCCGGTTGAGTCGTTCGACCTTCCCGTTCTGCCAAGGGCAGTGCGGGCGGATGAACACCTGTCGGGCGCCCAGGACGGTGGCCGCTTCGCGCAGTGACCAGCGGTAGGCCGAGGCGTTGTCGGTCATGATTCGCTCGATGCGGGCGATGCCGTGATCAGCGAAGTAGGCCGCGCCGCGCAGCAAGAAGCCAGCGCAGGTCGGGCCCTTTTCGTCGAGCAGGACCTCGCAGTAGGCCAGTCGTGAGTGGTCGTCGACCAGGGCGTGGACGTAGTCGTAGCCGATCGGGGTCTTCTCGACGCGCGACTGGTGGTTCGCGCTCGTCCAGCCGGTCGCGCGCCACCCGCCGCCGGGCGGGATGCGGCCGATCTTCTTGACGTCCATGTGAACCAGCTCGCCAGGACGTTCGCGCTCATAGCGCACCGCGGTGACCCGTAAGGCACGGATCGGTTGACCGGTCAGCGGATCGCAGTCGGCGAGCCGCGGGACCTGGTGGCGGGCCAGGACGCGCGAGACGGTCCGGGCAGGGGCGCCGGTTTGCTCGGCGAGCCAGTCCGGCCCGCGCCGCTCGGCCAGGCGCAGCCGGACCACGGCCTGCTCGACGTTCGCACTGGTGCGGGTCGGGCAGCGGTGCGGCCGTGAGGAACGATCGATCAGCCCAGCCGGCCCCTCCGTGCGGAACCGGTTGACCCAGTGGTGCGCGCACTGGCGCGAGACGCCCAGCTCCTTGGCGACGTGCGCGACCGGGCGGCGCTCTTCAATCACCCGCCGCACCAGCAGAGCCCGGCCATGGACAGTCAGACGCGCATTACCGTGAGACACGAGAACCTCCGGCGGGATGTGGGCCTTCGACAAGCCACACCCCAGCCGGAGGTTCTCCTCACGTCAACCATCCCGCACTGTCACGAACGTCCAGGCCGAGTACACCTAGCCCCGGGTGTTCCCGGCGCTGGACGCGGCGGTGACCGGACAGCGCGCTCAGTGCGCTCGTCCGCGCAGCGCGCGCCGGGTGGCGCGCCTCGCCTTCCAGTCGTTGCCCAGAATCTGACTCACCGCGTCGTATACGTGCGGCTACGTCACGGGCGCGCAGCCCCCGACGAGATGGACAGCGCCGGTCGCAGTGCCGTCAGATGGCCGTCGCGAGTGCGGCGACGTCGGCCGGGACCCGCACCAGGCGAGCGCGCAGGAACTCCGACAGCGCCTTGCCGAGGGTGTCGACGTCGAGATTGCTCGCGCCGCTGGTGCCGAGGTGGCCTCGCAGGACGAACGCGAGGCCGTTCAGGTTCGCCAGCTCGTACCGCTCGATCGTGACGTCAGCGGGCTCGTGGAGCAGTTCCCGCAGCCGGTTGGTGGTCAGGAAGCGGATGAGCCAGTTGGCGGCGGTCGGGTCGGCTGCCCAGACTCCGAGGTCGCAGTTGGCTCCCTTGTCGCTGGACCGTGCATAGACCAGCGCGCCCAGCGGGAGAGTCACCTCGTCCTCGGTTCGGGCGGATGCGATGCCCGTCGCTCCGGGGTGCTGCTTCTGACCGTGGTACTCGGCGCCAGGGACGACGGGGGCTTCGACGGCGGCACCATCGGGGAGGTGCACCACCTGCGAGACGGTGGACTGGAGCATCAGACCGGGCAGGTACTCGGTGCGGGCGGTGATGTTCAGCGACCCGTCGGCGTACCAGCCCGGGTAGCTGCTCAGGCCGAGTCCCATGAACCCGGCATGCAACGCCTGCAGCGTGTCCTTGTCGGCGGCCGCAGCGCTGATGAACACCGCCATCGTGGCCTGCCACTGGGAGGCGGGGTCGACGACGGGCCGGCCCAGCGGGCGCAGGCGGAGCTCGGAGACCTGCAAGGAGTCGGCGATCCCACGCAGCTGCTCCTCGAGCAGTGCCACCTTCTGCTCGTGGTCCAGACCGGTGACGAAGCCGTAGAAGGTGCTCTTGTACCCGTGCTCGGCGAAGATGCCGATCTTGGTGGTCAGCGGTGCCGGGCTGCCAACGATTCCTGAGACACGGACCCGGTCGGGACCCTCCTGGGTGACCGACACGGTGTCCATGTGCACGATCACGTCGGGGTTGAGGTACCGCACCCCCTGGATCTCGTAGAGCAGCTGGGCGGTCACCGTGTTCACCGTAACCGCCCCGCCTGCACCCGGGTGCTTGGTGATGACGCTGCTCCCGTCGTGCGCCACCTCGGCGACCGGGAAGCCGAGCACGACACGGTCGGGGACCTGCAGGAATCCGGAGAAGTTTCCTCCCGAGGGCTGCGGACCGCACTCGATGACGTGCCCGGCTACGACGGCGCCGGCTACCCGGTCCCAGTCGTCGAGGTTCCAGTCGTGCCACCAGGCCGCCGGCCCGGTGACGAGGGAGGCGTCTGCCACGCGGCCCGTGATGACGATGTCGGCGCCGGCGCGCAGGGCGGTGGTGATGCCCCAGCCGCCGATGTAGGCGTTGGCGGCGACGACGCGCCGGTCGGACACGTCCAGCAACCCGCCGGTGTCAAGGTGACGAAGCTCGCCGCGGTGCTGCATGTCCGGCAGCGTGGCAAGCACATCGTCCCCGTCGATGTACGCCACCGTCAGGCTGAGGCCGTGGTCGGCGATCAGACCGCGCAGAGCCTCGGCCAGCCCGCAGGGGTTGAACGCGCCCGCGTTGACGACGACCTTGATGCCCTTGTCGGCGATGAAGCCGAGCTCAGGCTCGATCTGCGCAAGGAACGGTGAGGCGTAGAACGCCCGCTGGCCTTCAAGGTCGCCGCGCAGAGCGGAGGTGACCCCCGCCATGGTCGCCTCGGCGAGGTAGTCGCCCATGACGACGTCGACCTCACCGCCGTGCAGCATCTCGCTCAGCGCCGTGAACCGGTCGCCGAGGAAGCCTGAGAAGTTACCGATGCGCACCGGGCGAGCCACGGTCGTCCTCCATCCTGGTCGGAGACGTACTCCGATGCTGTCGCGGACGGCTGTCCGCGAACACCACTGTACGCTTTCACGGTCAGGTGTCAACGAAGGGTGAGGTCATGGCCAGGCGGTCGACCAGCACGGACCCGCGTGCGCAGCGCGCGCGCCAGGCGATCAGGCGTGCCGCGATGGACCTCGCCGCGCGCGAGCCGGTCGACTCCATGACGCTGGCCCGGCTGCTGGAGGAGGCGGGCGTCAGTCGCCAGGGGTTCTACGAGCACTTCCGGGACCGGGACGAGGCGCTGCTCGCCGCGATCACGATGGACTTCCAGGCCGGCGTGGAGGAGCCCTGTCGGTCGGCGCGCGATGTCCAGGAGATGCTCGACATCCTGACCGCCTACGTCGACGTGCACCGGCCGATGTACCTCAACCTGCGTTCCAGCGCGGTCTTCGAGGACGTGGTCGAGATGTGGCGTGAGCTGTTCCTGCCGCACTGCCGGGACATCGCGGCACGCGCCATCGAGGTGCGCGGGGAGTACCTGGACGACTCTGACCGGGAGGCACTTACGCGCTTCGTGCTCGGGGGGCTGGTGGAGCTGATCCGGACATGGCTGCGCGAGGGCGACCGTTCCGTCAGCCCGGCAACGGAGGCGGGCGTCATCGCGCGCCAGCTCGAGCGGTTCCTAGGGCTGCCCGCGGCATGACGTCGGAGGTTCGCCCTGCTCGGCAGCGCTCGAGGACGCCGTCCAGCGACAACGGCGGGGCCCCGGCTATCCAGGGTCCCGCCGTTTGCATCGAGCCGACGACGGTCAGCTCGTGCCGAGGATGGCCGAGATGAGGGCCTGGACGTCGAGCGCCTCGGGCCTGGGCAGCCACGTGCCCTGGTCGGCACCCCGGGCCGAGAGCACGTTCGTGTAGTGGTGCGGCGTCCGGCTCAAAGTGACCTGCTCCGTCACGCCCTGGTAGAGACCCAACGGTGTCAGAGACGTGAACAGCTGTGGGTCGACGAGCTCGTGCTGGCCGCCCGTGCCCACCGTCGACCGCACGTACTCCGGGTCGAAGAACCCGAGCGAGTTCAACCAGATCGCCGCCCGGTCGAGCGAGACGTGCACCCTGTAGCTGCCACCCTCGCTCGCCCTGCGCCGCAGAGCCACCATCGCGCCGGTCGCCGCGAGCCACGCGACCAGGTAGTCGTTCACGATGGAGGTCGGCGGCAGCTTGGGGTTCGCAAGTGTTCCCTCCGCCGCCAAGCTCCCGGTGACGGCACCGGCGGGCTGGTCGAATCCGACCCGCCCGCCCCGGCCCCCTGCCCGTGCGTCGAGACGGTCACGTGCACCAGTCCCGGGCGAACCGCGGCAGCGGCCTCGAGATCGAGGCCCAGAGCTTCGAGCAGACCCGGGCGGCGGTTGGCGAAGAACACGTCCGCCTCGCGCAGCAGCCCGTACACCTGCTCGCGCCCGGCCGGCGTGCGCACGTTGATTCGTGTCGAGCGGGCGCCCACGTTCGCGGTGCTGATCAGGGTGTCCTGCTCCCAGTCCATCGCCCGCCAGACCTGCAAGACGTCGGCCCCCAGCGAGGCGAGCGAGCGGCCGATGCCCGCACCGGCGATCACGTGGCCCATGCCCAACGCCCGCACGCCGGACAGGGGAGCGGTGGCGAACGACGTGAACGGCTCGGGGTCGCTGTCCGCGATCCTCTCGATCTCGATCAGCGGGCGCGAGGCCAGGTAGTCGAAGACGGGCTCGGCGACGAACTCCTCGACCGAACGCACCTTTGCCATGACGAAGCCACCTGCCTCAGCCATGGCCTCCAGCTCGTCGGCTGTATGAGAGGCGATCGCGCGCCCGAGCGCGATCGGGTTGTCGGCGCAGTCCAGCGCGGCGAGCATGCGCGACTTGATGCCCGAGTACACGTTGGCCGGCACCACGTGCCGCCCGTCGGACGTCAGCCACGGGCGGATCAGGTAGCCGATCGACTTGTCGGCCACGTCCGCAGGAAGACCGTTGATGGTCTCCCAACGGAACTCGGTGGAGGGAGCGAGTCGGCGGATCGCCTGACCGAGGTCAACGGAGATGTCCTGGCCGCGCCCGGTCCGGTCCCGCCAGATCGCCGCGGCAACGACGGACTGCTGGACCAGCGCGATCGCGGAGGCGGCGCCCAGCCGGATGTTGCTCGGCATCAGCGGGTCGAGCTTGTCCCATGTGATGGCACCACCCGAGTCCTCCGGGACGAGCCCCAGCGGAGCCAGGACCGCCCGCAGCTCGCCGTCGAGGTCGAACTCGTCGCTCGTCGCTCGATGTGTGACGCCATCGAGCAGAGCGCGTCGCATCGACTCCGGGTCGGTGGTCTCCATGGGCTTCTCCGTCTCCGGCAACCTGCGGTCACCAAATCGCTGACATGTGCCTACGAAGCCACGCTAGACCGAGTCGCGTACAGTCGTCAACGACTCAGGGTCCCTGCGTCGGTCGCACTCGCCTGCGGTGGGGGGGCGAAGAGGCACCGGGTCTGCTGCACGAGTAGGTGACAGCGGAACTCAGGCGGCAAGTGCGACCTGAGTGGTCATGATCGTCTCGTACTCGATGGGTGTCAGGCGGCCGAGCCGGGCTTGGCGTCGGCGGCGGTGGTAGGTCCGTTCGATCCAGGTGATGATCGCCAGGCGTAGCTCGTGGCGGGTGGCCCAGCGGCGTCGGTCCAGGACGTTCTTTCTTCGTGCAGCAGACCCAGGTGTAGTTGCGGCCCTCGTTCCGCACCTGGTGTGTGCCAGGTGCGGAGGTCCCGGTGAGCGGTCCGCGAGCGCAGCGATCCAGTCGGCGAATGTGCGATGCGGAGCACCCGCGGGGCCTGACCGAGGCGAGCATCGGGTCTAGACCAGGTGTCCGAAGAGCGGGTCAGGCTCCTTCGTCTTTCTGGCACTATGTGCCGATGGCGGATCACGTCGATCGGGCTGGTGCGGACCGGGTCATGGAGCTTTTAGGCCCTGGACTACTTCACTTCCTGTGCGCTTCTCATGCGGTCGATGGTGCGGGTTTGAGCACAGAAGCAGGTGCGACAGCTGTTGCGTTGAGCGCGGCACTCGATGCGCTACCGCCCGAACTGGGCGAACGGGATGCGCGCGAGCAGGTGTTCATCTTCAACCTCGCGTCCGTCCGCGACGGCGGTGACACCGTCGCGATGCTTCTGCACAAGGAGGCCGGCGGTGTCGTCGAGATCCCCCGGACCTCGAACCGGATCGAGCGAGCGGTGGTCGAGCTGGCCGTCCAGAGCTACCCGTTCCTGCTGCTGCCCCCGGAGGAGTGGGCGCTGACCTTCCCGGGCCGTGTGCATCACGTCGTTTCGGTCCTGCTGCACAACCATCCGGCGAACCGCGAGATGCAAGATGCGGTCCAGGCGGACACACAGCTGGCTGAGCTCTTTGGTGAGCCCTCCGAGCACACCGGATCATCGACCGGGATGATCTTCCGCAGCACCGGGCGGGGTAGCAGCGTGCAGCTCTGGGGTCTCCCGTCTCTGGTCATCGCAAGCGCACGGCGATCCAGAACGGCCGTGGACGAGGCTCCGACCGTGAGCGAGTTCGCGGCGCACGCCTTGCGTCGCTGGCATGTGATCCGCAAGGCGCTGCTGGGTAGCGGACCCCGTTTGACGGACGCGCGAGTTGCGCTCACCGGGGTACGGCTGCCAGACCGACGTGACCTCGACTTCGGAGACGTCCTGGTTCGGCCGCCCTCGCGGGGCGATCAGCAGTACGTGCCTCACGGACTCGCCGGTGAACTCGCGTCCACCGACGCCGATGGCAAGGTCACCACTATCGACTATGCAGGGGATGTCGTTGCGCAGTTCAGCGTGCCGTACGCCGCAAAGATGGTTCCCACGTCCGACTCTGGCGACAGCGACACAATGATGGACTTTCCACCCGGACTCGTGGATGTGGACTCGGTTGAAAGAATCATTCGACGACTTCGCATCAGTTTGCTGCTGGCGTCGTCCGACACGAGCCGAGCCCCTCTTCTCCCGACGTGGAGGGCGATCGACGATCCGCTCGAAGAAGTCACGGGAGTTTCGTGGTCGGATCCTCGATCGAACTTCTCCCTGAGGCCCACAAGCCTGACAACGGACGAGGTGAGCGAGTGGCAGCAGTGGTACGGCTGGGTCGGCGCTCCTGGCGCGGATCGGTTGGCGGTCGCGATGACGCGAGTTCTGCGAGCGAGCGCCGAGAGAACTGACTTGGTCGACGTCCTGATCGACGCCGTCATCGCGTGGGAGAACGTCTTCGGCAGCAGTGAAGGTGAGCCGACGCTGAGGGTCACCGCCAGCATCGCCCGATTGCTCGAGTCGGAACCGGCGCGCCGGTCCGATCTACAGCGCAGGCTCGCCAAGATCTACGGTTTGCGGAGCAGGGCGGTGCACGGAAACCCGGTGAAGGCAAGCGAGTACGAGCTCTGTTCGGAGGCACTTGAGATCGCCATCCGGGTTCTGCGCGCCGTCTTGGACAGTCGCCGCGACCTGCTGCACAAATCCAGCGGAACCGAGCGCAGCCTCCAGTTATTGGTTGAGTGACGCCCGCTGACGCGCGTCTCACTCACGACGTGCGTCGCGGGCGTGTGAGCACATGACGCGGTCGTCCGGCCAGCCGAGCCAGGTGCGCGGCGCGATGACGTCAGACGCCCGCGCGCCGCGCTGCGTCGGCCTCGCTCCGCCACGCCGCCCACCGCTCGTCGAGCGTCGGGTCGTGCGTGTGCGCCCGCAGGTCGCGCGCGACCGCGCCGGGACCGGCAAGTTCCAGCACGGTGGCACCGCCCGCCACCTCCGCGTCCAGCGGCCCTCCAGGTAGCAGCCCCAGGACGGTGACCGTGTCGAGCACCCGCGCCCCGCCCCGCGTCGCCAGGTCGGACCGCGGGTCGCCGAGCACGACGTCGTCCACGAGCACCGGCACCCCCGCCTGCGTGACCCGGGTCGTCGACCGAACGAAGCCGCCGACCTCACCCGTCCGCCCGAGCACGAGCGCCTCGCGCCACGCCGCGACCGCACCCGCGCCGAGCGTCACGTCCGTCCGCCGCTCCACGTGCGCCCCGGTGGCGACGACGAACGGCGGCGCGTCCCAGGCCAGCGAACCGCCCGCGCCGACCCGCGCGTCGATCGACCAGGACGACGCCACCCCCGGAGGCGTCGTACGCGACGGTGCCGGTCACCTCCTCGATCTTCAACCACGCCTCGGGGCGACTCCGGGCGGATCAGTCCTCCGGTGCTGCGAGCGGGACGTCCAGCACCAGAACCGAGATCCGCAGCCCGTCTTCCGTGACCGTCGCAGCGTCGAGGGTCACCGGCTTCGACGTGAGCTGCGCGGCAAGATCCTCGGCGGACGACAGCATGGAACCGATGTCGATCCGGTGCTCGGAGAGCAGGTCGCCGGCGAAGTTCGCGAGCGGCCCGTCCGCCGCGGCACTCAGCTCGCGCCCGGCTATCGCGACGGTGGTCGGGGTGAGCACCAGGTCGCCGCCGTCCGCGCGCACGGCCAGCCGGACCTCGGCCGGTATCTCGACCCCCGCACGGTTCAGCCGGGATGCGGCAACCAGCTGACCGTCGGATCCCGACAGCTCGACGCCAGCCCGGCGGCTCCCGACGTCGAACGAGGTGTCCAGCCGATCGGACAGCATGTCGAACGGGACGGTCGCGGAGACGCGCGCCTCGGGGACCTGCCCCCGTGCGAGCCCCACCGCGAACGGCCACCCCCCGAGCTCGATCTCGAGGTCCCGGACGCCGGCGTCCTGCGCCCCGTCCCACGCAGCCTCCGACGCGCGGTCCTCGGCGACGGCGCGCAGTGCGGCGTCGCCCAGGACGAACGCGACGATCAGCGCGGTCGCCACACCGGTGATCCACCACCGACGTCGACGACCGGAACGAACCGGTGCGGACATGTCACTCCCGAAGTCGCAGGGAGCCAAGCCGTCCGACCTGGTCGTCCGCTGCACGCCGGGGTGTGCGCGCGCTGACGGATCGCTGACGACCTCCGGAGCCTCGTGCGGTGGCGTCGGTGGCGTCGCTGGTCGCGGACGGGTCGTCAGCCAGCCGTCAGGTCGCCGGGGGCCGTCGCGTCAGCAGCAGCTCGTTGACTTCCCGGGTCGCGTCGTCCACCCCTCAGGAACATCATGTCGCTCGCACTGCACCGTCTCGGCCTGTTCATCTCACGTCACCGTCTGCTCGTCATCGTCGTGTGGATCGTGCTGCTCGCCGGCGTCCTCGTCGGAGTGCGGGCGGTGGGCGCCGCCTACGAGGACGACTACACGATCCCCGGCACGGAGTCCCAGGAAGGGCAGGATGTCCTCGCGAACCGGTTCGGCGGGGCGGCCTCGGGTGCGAGCGGGCAGGTCCTGTACCGGGTCCCCGAGGGCGACGACATCGCCGATCCCGGGACGAGGGACGCCGTGGCGGAGAGCCTGGACGCCATCGCGGCCGTTCCTGGGGTCGCATCGGTGACCGCTCCCGACCAGCTCGACATCAACGACGACGCCGACGCGGCTCTCGCGACGATCCAGTTCGAGGACGAGCAGCCCGACGACGAGGTCAAGGACGAGGTCGCACGAGTCGCGGAGGTGGACCACGGCTCCGTGACCTCCACGGTCGGCGGCAGCGGCTTCGGGTCGGGCCTCGCCGAGGGCGGGCACGCGGCCGAGGCGTTCGGTCTCGGCATCGCCCTCGTGGTGCTCGTGCTGACCTTCGGGTCGTTCCTCGCCGCGGGCATGCCGATCGTGACGGCGCTCGTCGGAGTGGCCCTGACGACCGGCCTGCTGGGGCTCGTGTCGCACCTGACCCCCGTCGCAGGGATGACCCCCAGCTTCGCCTCCATGCTCGGTCTGGCGGTCGGCATCGACTACGCCCTGTTCATCGTGTCCCGCCACCGCAGCCAGCTCGCGCACGGTGCGACCCCTGCCGAGTCGATGGCACGGGCGCTCGGCACGTCCGGGAGCGCCGTCGTGTTCGCCGGGCTCACCGTGGTCGTGTCGCTCGCGGGCCTCGCGGTCGTCAGGATCCCGCTGCTGACGGTCATGGGTCTGGCCGGCGCGACGTCCGTCGGGATCTCGGTGCTGGTTGCGCTGACGCTGGTCCCCGCGGTGGCGCTGCTCGCGGGCGATCGGCTCCGTCCCCGCCCCCGACGCCGGCGCAGGAGCCGGGAGGCCGGCGCCGGCACGGCCACCGCGCGCCGGTCGTTCTCCGCGTCCTGGGTGCGCGTGGTCACCAGGCGCCCGGTCCTGACGGTCGTCTCGGTCGTCGCGGTGCTCGCGGTCATGTCGATCCCGGCGTTCCGGATGATCCTCGCCCTGCCCGGCGCCAGCACGGACGAGCCCGGCACGCAGTCCCGGGAGCACTTCGACGCCGTCGCCGAGTCCTTCGGGCCGGGCTGGAACGCGCCGTTGCTCATCACGGCGGACATCATCGCCAGCGACGACCCGCTGGGCGCGGTCGAGGACCTGCAGGCCGAGATCGAGGCGGTTCCGGGTGTCGTCGCCGTGACGACGGCGACGCCCAACGAGAGCGGCGACACCGCCCTGCTGCGGGTGATCCCGGAGGGCGGGCAGTCCGACCCCGTCACCGCCGACCTCGTGCACGACCTGCGCGACGAGGCAGCGGCGATCGAGGACCGGACGGGCGCGAGCGACCTGCGCGTCACCGGCACCACGGCAGTCAACATCGACATCTCCGAGCAGCTCGCGGCGGCCCTGGTCCCGTTCGGGCTGACCGTGGTCGGCCTGTCGTTCGTCCTGCTGCTCCTGGTGTTCCGGTCGATCGCGGTCCCGGTCAAGGCCACCGTCGGGTACGTGCTGTCGGTCGGCGCGTCCTTCGGGGCGATCGTCGCGGTCTTCCAGTGGGGCTGGGCGCCCGCCCTGATGTTCGGGCAGAGCCCCGGACCGGTCGTGAGCTTCCTGCCGATCATCGTGATGGGCGTGCTGTTCGGCCTCGCGATGGACTACGAGATGTTCCTGGTCAGCCGGATACGCGAGGAGTACGCGCACAACGGCCGGGACCCGCAGAAGGCGATCTCCTCGGGCTTCGCGCACTCGGCGCCCGTGGTCGCGGCCGCGGCGCTCATCATGGTCAGCGTGTTCGGCGCCTTCGTGCCGAACGGCGCGGCCATGCTGAAGCCGGTCGCGTTCGGACTGGCTGTAGGTGTGCTCATCGACGCCTTCTTCGTCCGGATGACCCTGGTCCCCGCGGTGCTCCGACTGCTCGACACCCGGGCGTGGTGGCTGCCGCGCCGGCTCGACCGCGCGCTGCCGACGGTCGACGTCGAGGGCGAGGCGGTCGAGCGGCACGTGCAGGCGGCGGCCGTCGCCGGCCGGAGCGGGCCACCGGTGCTGCGCGCCCGGCAGCTCGTCGCGCACCCCGGCGCCGAACCCATCGACCTGGACGTGGACTCCGGCGACCTCGCCATCGTGACGGTCGGCGGGCCGCGCGCGGCGCTCGCGCTCGCGTCGGCGCTGACGGGGCGATCGGTCCCGGTCGCGGGCGACGTGGTGGTGAACGGCTTGATCGTCCCCGAGCAGAGCGAGCAGGTCCGGTGCTGGGCGGCCGTGCCGACCGCGGCCGACGTGCCGGACGGGACGACCGCCGAGGCGTACGCCCGCCGGATGCTCGCCATGACCACCCGCTCACGGTCCGAGAGGCGCAGGCGGATGACCCCGGTCCTGGCTGTCGCAGGCCCGCTCGGCGACCCCACGGACTCGATGTCCGCTGCGGAGCGCACCACGTTGTCGGCGGCCGTCGCGTTCGCCGGCGGCGCGCGGCTCCTCCTCCTGGTGGACCCGCCTGACCGCCTCGCGCCGACGCTGGTGCGGCACGGAGCCACCGTCGTGCTGCTCCGCTTCGCGCTCGTCTCGACCACTGCCGACCTGGAGACCGTCCGATGAGCCGCCCCACCCGTAGCCGAGAGCGTGTCGTGCGGCTCTCCGCCCTCGTGCTGCTGCCGCTGCTCGGCACCGGTGTCCTGATCTGGAGCTATTCGGGCCGTGCCGACGCCGTGGACCAGATCCCGGTCGCGATCGTCAACGACGACGAGATCGTCCGGGGCGACACGCCGATGGCCGCCGGCCGTGCGCTGTCCGCCGAGCTGATCCACTCCGACGACGCCTCGCTCGGGTGGGAGCTGACGACTCCGGACGCCGCCGCCGACGGGCTCGAGGAGGGGACCTACGACGCGGTCCTGACGATCCCACCGGACTTCTCCGCCGACGTGCTGTCCACGTCGGGAGACGACCCGCAGCAGGCGCGGCTGTTCCTCGAGACCGACCCCGCCTCGGCGGCGGCCGCCGCCCTGGCCACGGAGCAGATCGCGCAGGCAGCCGCCGGCGCGCTGGGCGACCACGTCACCGAGACCTACCTCACCCAGGTGTACGCCGGGCTCGGCGACGTGGCGGCGTCGATGTCCGACGCGGCGGACGGCGCGCTGGAGCTCGCCACCGGCCTCGACGCCACCGCGGCCGGCGCCGACCAGGTCGCGGACGGCGCGGTCGCTCTCGACGACGGTGCCGGCCAGCTCGACCACGGCACCACGGCGCTCGCGGACGGCGCTGCGCAGCTGGCCGGCGGCGCCGACCGGCTGGCCTCCTCGACCGGTGAGCTCGCCTCGGGTGCGGTCGGGCTCAGCGACGGATCCGCCTCCGTCGCGGCCGGGGCGGCGGACGTCGCGTCCGGGGTCGACGGACTCAGCACCTCGCTCGGCAGCCTCGCAGCCGCGTGCCCGCAAGCCACCACGTCCGCGCGGTTCTGCGCCCAGCTGTCCGCCGCCGCACACGGTGCAGCGACGCTCGCCGGCGGATCGCGCGGCGTCGCCGACGGGGCGAGCGCCACCGCGAGCGGTGCCCTCCAGCTCGCCGACGGCGCCGGGCTGGTCGACTCCGGCGCCGAGCAGCTCGTCTCCGGCACCGCGGACCTGGCCGACGGCGCCGGGCAGCTCGCTGCGGGGTCCGGGCAGCTCGCGACCAGCGCGGACCAGCTGGTAGCGGGTTCCCGTCAGGTGGCCGACGCCACCGCGCAGGCCGGAGCAGGCGCCCACACGCTGGCTGACGGGCTGGCCGTGGGTGCGGGGCAGGTCCCGGCCGCGGATCCTGAGCAGGCCGACGCCCTCGCGGGTGTCGTGGCGCAGCCGGTGGCGTTGACGACGGATGCCGTCAGCTCCGCCGACGGGTGGCTTCCGGCGCTCTGCACAGCGGTCGTCCTGTGGCTCGGTGCGCTCGTGGGCATGGTCACCGGACCCGTGGTGCGCCGGTCGGACCTCGCCGCGCCCGTGCGCACCGCCCGGTTGGTGGGGTCCGCCCTGCGACCCCGGCTCGTGGCGGCGACGGTGGCGGCGGTGATGTCGCTCGCGGCGCTGGCGATCAGCGGGATCGGGCTGGACTCCACCTGGGGGTTCGCCGGCTTGACCGTTCTCGCGGCGGGGACCTTCGCGCTGCTGGGCACGGGCCTGGCCGCGGTGATGCCCCGCGCCGGAGCAGGCGTGTTCGTCGCCCTGTCGGTGCTGCAGCTCGCGGCCGCGGGCGGGCTCGTCCCGATCGAGACCGCGCCGGCCCCGCTCGCGGCGATCGCGCGCGTGCTGCCGCTCGGTGCCTACGCCGAAGGCGCCGCCGAACTCGCGAGCGGCGGGGGTGCTGCCGTGCCCGTCGTCGTGGTCCTGGCGGCGTGGGGTGCCCTGGGCGCTGCGCTCACCTACGCGGGCGTGCGACGAGGGCGGACCTCGCCGACGGTGCCCCACGCGCTGACCCGGACGGCGTGACGTACGTGCGAGGCTGACGCCATGGCCCACCGCGTGCTGATCGTGGACGACGACCCGGACATCCGGGAGATGCTGGCGTCCACCCTGGACTTCGCCGGGTTCGAGGTGGACCTGGCCCCGGGCGCCACGGCCGCGCTCACCGTCCTGCGGCAGCAGCCCCCCGACGTCCTGGTGCTGGATGTCACGATGCCGGGGATCGACGGGTTCGAGTTGCTGCAGTTGGTCCGGCGCAAGGAGCCGGACCTGCCGGTGCTGTTCCTGTCGGCACGGGACGCGGTCGACGACCGGGTCCGGGGTCTGAGGCTCGGGGGCGACGACTACGTCACGAAGCCGTTCAGCTCCGTCGAGGTCGTCGCGCGTCTGGAGGCGCTGCTGCGTCGGGGGCCGGGTCGCGACAGCGGGGACGTCCTGCGGTGCGCAGACTTGGAGCTCGACCCCGAACGGCACGAGGTCCGGCGGGCGGGCGAGCCGGTGGACCTGTCGCCCACGGAGTTCCGGCTGCTCGAGCTCCTGCTTGAGAACCGCGGGCGCGTGCTGTCGAAGGGGCAGATCCTCGCCGCCGTGTGGCAGTACGACTTCGGCGGGGACGGCAACGTCGTGGAGCGGTTCGTGTCCAACCTGCGGCGCAAGGTCGACGACGGCCACGACCCCCTGATCCGCACCGTGCGCGGGTTCGGGTACACGGTGCGGGAGCCCTCGTGAGACCGAGATCCATCCGGGCGAGGCTGACGGTGACGCTCGCGGTCGTGACCTCGCTCGCCATCGTGCTGTCCGCGGTCATCTGCTACCTGCTGGCCTCGCACGCGCTGGACGAGCGCGACCGCACGTCGCTGGAGGTGGCGGCCGCGCGGGTCACGAGCAGCCTCGGGGGCGCCGGTGGCGCGGTGATGACGGCGGAGACGCTCGACGGCGCCGCTGGTGCGCAGGTCGGCGTCGTCCTCCTGGACGCGGACGACCACGTGCTCGCGCACAAGCCGCCGGTCGGTCCGGACCTGACGGCGGCGGTGGCGGTGCGTTCGCCCGATGCCGAGACGATCGCCGACGACGACGTCGCCCTGTCGGTCGACACCTCCGGCCTGGGGCTCGCGTACGAGGACGCCTCGGGGTCGACGACGGTGGACCGGATCGTCCTGGTGTCCGACGGCGGCCAGCGTCGCGCCACGCTGGCCACGATCGTCGGTGCGCTCGCCGTCGCCGCGGCCATCACCATCGCTCTGCTGATCGGGGTGGCGGTCGCGATCGTCGCCCGCGGCCTGCGGCCGCTGACCACGATGGCCGAGCGCGCGACGCAGATCGCGCGCGGGGACCGCACAGTCCGGCTGCCGGTCGACGATGACGGTGACCCCGCGGTGGCGAACGTCGCGCGCATGGTGAACAGCGCCTTCGACGCCCAGCAGGACGCCGAGCAGCGGACGCGCGCCTTCGTCGCCGACGCCTCGCACGAGCTCCGCTCGCCGTTGACCGCCGCGACCGGGTGGGTCGAGCTGTACCTGCGCGGAGGTCTGACCGACCCCGACCGGAAGGACTCCGCGCTGGAGCGGGTCGAGACGCAGCTCATCCGGATGCGCCTGCTGGTCGACGAGCTCGCCACGCTCGCGAGGACCGACAGCGGTCGACCGCTCGAGGCCGAGCGGGTGGACCTCGCCGAGCTGGCCCGCGACATCGTGACGGACGCACGGATCGCCTTCCCGGACCGCGAGGTGCGCCTCGACGCCGACCGCAGCGCGCCGGTCCTGGGCGACGGCGCCCGGCTCGCCCAGGTGCTGCGCAACCTCATCGGCAACGGCGTGCAGCACACGCCGGACGGCGCGGTGGTCACCGTCCGCGTCCTGCCCGGCGAGGACCGCCACCGGCTCGTCGTGGCCGACACCGGCCCCGGGATCCCCGCGGAGCACCTCCCGCACGTCTTCGAGCGGTTCTGGCGCGCCGACCCCGGGCGGGCGAGGGCAGCCGGGTCGGGGGGGTCCGGGCTCGGGACGGCGATCGCCCAGTCCCTGGTGGAGGCGCACGGAGGGCGGATCACGGTCGCCAGCTCCGCGGAGAGAGGCACCGCATTCACGGTCGACCTCCCCGCGCTGACCGACCGTGACCGCGTGATCGACCAGGCGTCCCGGACGCCGTAACCCGAGATGAGGAGCAGCGCCGGGGACCACGCCGCCGCCCCCGAGCCGTTCAGCCGTGCGAGGGGGGTGCCCGGTCGGGCGCGGGCCGGTCATCTCGCCACGAGCGCGAGGCCGATGACGAGCGCCCCCACGCTGGGCACCGCGGCGAGGGCGGGGTGGACGCCGGCTCCCGGGAGCGGGGTGGCGCCGCCAGATTGCCATCTGCAGCGCGTCCACGACCAGCTCGGAGCGCATGTGGTCGGCGATCGACCAGCCCACGATCTTCCTCGTGAACACGTCGAGCACCGCGGCGCAGTAGACCTTTCCGGTGCTCGTGGGGTGCTCAGTGATGTCGGTGCACCACAACCGGTCCGGGCTGTCGGCGGTGAACCGCCGCTGGACGAGGTCCTCGTGCGGGGCGGGCAGCGGGCGTTGTCCCCGGCGGTTGCGCCGGTGACAGACCCCGACCAACCCCGCGGCACGCATCAGCCTCGCGACCCGCTTGCGGCCGCAGGTGATCCCGAGCCCGAGGCGCAGCTCGGCATGGACCCTCGGGGCGCCGTAGGTCGCGCGGGAGCCGTGGTGGATCGCCGTGATCGCCGTGATCGTCGCGGTCAGCGCCTGGTCGGCGCGTCGCGGTCTTGCCGTCGCAGCACCGCGCTGTAGCCAGTGGAGTCTTGCCGGAACGCCTCTTCGATGTGCGCGACGATCTGCAACCCAGGCCAGCGCCGACCATCGGAGATGTGCCGTAGCGACCCCCCGGAGAGGCCGGTGCGCTTCTGGATCTGTTCGAACCCGTAGTTGAGCGTCCCGCCGTGCTCAAGTGCCCGGCGGCGCAAGAACGACGCGAACTCTGCGGCGTACAGAACGGCTCTCGGCGTCCCAGGGGTGGGGTCGCCGTCGGGCCATGTTGCCTGGGTGAAGTAGGTGATTGGCGCCGCGAGGCTGGGGGCGTCGAAGGCGCCGCTCTCGTCAGAGGCCGGCGGTGTCATGGTGACGAGGGTAGGCCGAAGCACGGGTGAAGTCTCGTCGCTGGCCCGCGAAACTTGTACGGATCCGTAACCGGGGCGCGGCGAGGCGGTGCCGCGATGATGCCCGAAGGATGATGCTCCGGCGCCGTTGTTGCGCCGGGACGAGCGCCTCGGAAAGCGTCTATACACTGGGGTATCACCGAGCGGGTGTGTTGTAACAACACACCCGGGGGCACGCGAACGGTGCTCCCGGTGGAGGGCTTCGCGGGCTTGACGGATTCATGCGGCCCGCTCCAGAGTGAGCACCACGACCCACGCGCTGCGGTCGTCCGGGACGCCCGACCTAACCGCTTCAGGGCGAGGAGCTCGATGCCGCGAGCGGCTCGTCACGAGACAAGAGAAAGGGCCAGCCACCCCATGCCGGGGGCGACTGGCCCGGTGGGCGAGCCCGCCACGCCCAGCAGTCAGGTACCAACCGAACCCTTGGACGCGACATGGATGCTCTCACCCACCACCGACAGCGTCGCGCAACGACGCACCCGCTGAACTACGCCCGTCAAGGGTAGGGGCGCCGGTGCCCGCGGCTCTCGCTCTCACGCAGAGCGCGCCGCGACGATCTCCCGAGCCTGAGTACCTGGTGTGGCGGCGGCCCTACCAACGGCCCAACGTCGTGGGCTTCAAGCGTGGACGACGCCAGTGCTTTCTCGATGGTGACCTGCCCGCGAAGCCGACTCCGTTCACGCAGCGTGCGCCGATCTCGGCGGAAACGCTGGATCTGATCGCTCGCCCTGGTGTCGTCCGAGTTGCCCTGCGGCCTCGCGGGCGCACACGCCTGGTCGGCCCGGCAGACCTGTGCGGCGCGGACCTGTACGACCTGGAGGAGATCACCCGACCGACGACCTGGCGGGCACAGAAGAACTTCACCGGCAAGGTCGCGATCGCCCACCCACGTGGGGACTTCCAGGGCTGGTACTGGTCCGACCTGGAGTACGACCACTACCTCGAGCTCGCGTGGGAGGGCTACGAAGAGTTCAACACCCAGTTCATGCGGATCTATTGGCACTGGCCGGACGGGACGGTCGAGTTCCACGACGTCGATGCCGGCTTCGTCCGGGATGGTCAGCTCACGCTGGTGGACATCTCGGCGCGGGCCTACCTGACCCCGGAGAAGCGTCGGCTGTTCACGCTGACGTCACTGACCGCACTCGTGCACGGGTTGGAGTACGAGGTCGGGACCGAAGGTGGGCTGCCCGAGGTTCGCCGCGCCAATCTCGCGTTCATCGAGATGGCGTCGGAGCACGCTTCGGTCGAGCGGATCACCGGGGCACCGGAGACGTTCACCGGTCTCGTGAACGCGTACGGCGGTGGACGCACCGGTCGGACCAGGGCGCTGCGTGCCCTGTGGCAGCGGGACTTCTTCATCGACATGAACACCGAGCTGCGGCCGTCGAGCTGGCTCAGCTCCCGTCCTCGTTCGCCCCGCCGCGCGTGGAGGACGAGATGAGTCGCCGTCGGGCTGCTCCGCACGGCGCCGGCCAGCGCAGGCGCCTACGTCGAACAGAGGAGTACGTCCGCAACGGCAAGCCCTTCCGGCTCTCCCACGTCGGGATCATCGACTACCGGGTCATCGCCTACGTCGAGGTTCGCGACGAGCTCATCGAGATGCCGTTCAACGACCTGGCGGCGTGGGTGTCGGAGTCCGAGCCGAAGGAGGACGAGGACGACGAGCCGCTGCCGTACGACGCTCGCACCCGCTGCCTCATGCGGATGCTCAACCCGCAGGACCGCTTGTACGTGTCGTTGGCGCTGGAGCACATGTGCCAGGTCGAGCACGGTGACAGGTACGGCAGCTTCACCGAGGCGCGGCCGGGCTTCCGTGAGCTTCCCGGGTACAAGGAGGAGTACGACCCGGAGAAGGTGCCTTCGCGCGTCGAGCGCATGCGGGCGAAGGCCGAGGAGCTGACGACGGACTGGGGAAAGGGGTGGAGCTTCTCTCAGCTCTACCTGAAGATCCGCCACGCCCTCTGGGGTGGTGAGCGGGGGCTGGGCGTGCTGTTCGACGCGCGCAAGCACGCGGTCTTGAAGGTCTTCACCCAGATCAAGGACAAGCGGGTCTGGGCCGCGCTCGAGGAAGTGACGTTGATCCACACGGCGCCCGGCGTCGGGTCCCTGACTTGGGAGATCCGTGATGCGGATTTCCTCGCCGCTCTTGAACGTCACGGCGTCGACCCGGAGTCGGTCAGCAAGAAGCTACGACTAGACCTGATCGACTATGGCGCCTCCGGGAAGTACTTGGACGATCCCGGTTCGACCCGGCAGAGCAAGGACGTCAGACCGAAACGCCCGTTCGGACACCAGGACGTCCTGCGCCCGGGACAGGTCGTCGAGATCGACTCGACTCCGGTGAACGCCTTCTGCCGTACTCCGGCGGGAGAACCCATTTCGGCGGAGGTGCTCGTCGCTATCGACGTGTGCACCCGCATGATCCTTGCGCTGCGGGTCGTCCCGGCCGGTGTCGTGTCCGGCAACGTCAAGCTGTTGCTCTTCGACCTGCTCTCGGGTGCGTTCCGCAGGAGGTGGCGGCTGCGAGACAAGAGCGAGTGGACCTGCGTGCCGGCGGCCTTCGCGTTGCCAGAGGGCATGCGCCCGATCATCGACGGTGTCAAGCTTGACCGCGGGCCTCAGATGGACAGCACTGAGACGTGGATCTCGCTGGCGCAGCACGGCGTCGACGTGAACCAGGCACCGACGTGCACCGGTACCGCGAAAGGCTTCGTCGAGGCCGTACAGCGGAACTGGGCGCTCGTCACCTCAGGCACTCCCGGAGACAAGGGTGCGTCCCCGAAGGACCGCGGTGACCAGACCGGCGCCGCGCTCGGTCCGACGATCGAGCAGTTCGAGCTGATGCTCCGGGAATGGGTCGTCCGGGCGTACCACGATCGCAAGCACCGCAGCGTCCGGGACCCGCTCGACCGCCGTCGGTCTGTCTCCCCGATGGAGTGCTTCATCAACCACAACAGCCCGTGGGACGAGATCACCGTTCCCATCGACGAGAACTTCGTCGCGGACTTCCTGCACCACGCAACCGCCCGCGCGACCTTCGCCGGGATGCGCGTCGGCAAGCACGTCTACCAGGGCAACGAGTTGAACGGGTTGCGCGACGAGGATCGCGGCACCCGCTGTCCTCCGCTCGAGGTGCGCTACGACCCGTACTTCCCCGACCGCGTGCTCGTCCGGCGGCCTGAAGACAAGAAGTACCGCAGCGTCGGCCTGAAGGCGGAGTACAACGACGAGCAGACCGTCGGCCAGGCGTTCGTCGAAGCGGACCTGCGTGAGCGCCGCGCGTCCGGGGAGCGCACCAACTTCACCGCGACTGCGACGCAGAGCCTGCTCGAAACGGGACGCGTGAGATACGAGCACCGCCAGATCGTCACGGCCGGGAACGAAGAGCTCGAACGCGAACGTCGAGCCGCGCGCCGCCGGAACCGGCGTGGGCGCGTCGCTGAAGAGGAACGGCGCCGGCTGTCGGCGAATGACCCCGCTCTCGCCGGCGTCCTGCACAGCGTCGGGGATGACGCCGACGTGGTCGACCTCACCGCCGCCCGGGCGCGCAAGGACCCCAAGGCGAAGCCCGCCGCGGTCAGGCAGGACGTCCGCACGTTCTCGTTCGAGGACATCCCGTGAGACTGGGCAAGCTCGTCGATCGGCGCTCGTGGCCCGACCGGATTGTGGCGATGGACAAGGCGTACACGAGCGGAATGGACGCGTCCCACGCGCCGAGGTGCGTAGCGCCCGAGAATCCCGACGCGGCCGCGATGAGCTCGTGCAGCGGACAGCCGATCTGGGTTCCGACGCCTTTCGCCAACGCAGTCGCCCGGACGATCCGCCGGGTCGTTGCCCGGAACGCCGACGACGTCGATGCCGAACGGGTAGTCGCGGTGAACGCGCTTCCGCACATGGGCAAGACCAAGGCGATCGAGCGACCCATGCTTCGTGACACCTCCGCCGCGTGGGCAGCCCAAGGGCGCATCGTCCGAGGCGACATCCCCCGGATGCCGTGGATCTACGCGCGCACGGGAGCGACGAGCGGTCCACGCGACTTCATCCGGGCGCTCGCCAAGGGCTTCGGCCGTGACAACCCGACGGGCAGTATCGACTCGACGGTCACTTGGATGGCCGAAATCGTGGAGCAGAGCGAGGTCGTCGGCCTTGCGATCGACGAGATCCACGAGGTGCAGGGCCCGTACGCGCCGGAGATCACGCACATCATCCGGAACCTGATGGCCTCGCTCCCGGTCACGATCGTGCTGATTGGTGCACGGCTGGAGCAGAGCGAAGTCCTGAACTCCACGACCCGGCGAGGGCGCATCGCTTCGGAGCAGATCGCGGAGCGCACGACGTGGGTGCACGAGCGCGAGCACACGATGCCTGCTGAGTCCGTCCAGTGGCAGGCGCTCATGCGCAAGCTCGCCTCGCAGGTACACCTGCCAGACGGCCAGGTAGCAGCGGACGCCTTCCTCGACCCGGAGCTCAGCGCCCTCACGCACCACAAGGTCGGTGGCCGGATCGGGCGGGCCTCCAAGAAGATCAACGACGCCGCCGACGTCGCGGTCAACGAAGGAACCACGTTCCTCACCGCGCTGCTGGATCAGCTGGGAGTACCGGAGAACGACGATGCGTGAACTCGAGCCGCGCCTGCCGGTCCGCCCTACCCCTGCGGAGTTCGAGGCGCTCGGCGGGTTCCTCCTTCGAATGACGATCCCGCTGCGAATGGGGGTCGGCGACTTGCTCGCCGAACTGCAGATCCCACGCTCGGCCCGGACGCTGGAGCGGCTGACGCTCAAGGCGTCACCGGACGAAGCGCGCGAGGTCGCTGGGGCGTTCGGGCTCACGACCGATCGTGTCCAGGCGATGACCGTTCGGTCGTTCGGAGACGGGGCGCTCAACGACGTCCTTGCTGCCAACCGGGCGCTGACGCTCATCCCGGTGTGCGTTCGGTGCGTAACCGCCGGTTACTGGGACGCACGGTGGTTTACCGGGCTGCTCACTGTGTGCCAGAGCCATCGCACAGCACTCGTCGCACGGTGCGAGAAGTGCGCGACCCTGCTGGGTCTGCATGCCGTGTGGACGACTGCGGAAAGCCCGGGGCACTTCGTCCACCGCGATGGCAAGGATCCGTGCGGCGGACCTGGACCAACCGTTCGGCCTGCGGTCGACATCGTGCACGCCAGCGCGGTTGCCGTTCGGCTCCTCGACGCGATCCGGGGCGGCGACGCTACGAACGCGGTCGACGCAATGCGTACCGTGGCGTTGCTGAGAGCTTCGCGCGTCAAGGACAGTGCGAGGCCAGCACCGGCGGTTGTGGCCGGGACCTTCCAGGTGAGTGACCTGATAGCTGCGGTCACGCTTGTGACCGAGGGGCCGGAGGCTGCATCTCAATCCCTGCCGATGGTCGATCTCGCGAAGCGTGCGGCTCGGAAGCGACAACGCCCCCGCATTCCACCAGCTGTCGATCGCGACGGTCGGGACCGGCTCAGGATCGCGGTCAATCGTGCGCGAGAGCGACAGCTGTTGGCCAACGGTGATGTTGAGGTGCCGCGCCCGGGGAGCCTCGGTTGCGTCGACCGGATGCCTTCCGCAGTTCCCGCAGATCTGCTCCCCGTCGAAGTGTCGGATCTCCTCTGCGAGTTCGACATGGATGCAGTTCGGACGATCGTCGCGATCGCTCTCGTCCAACCGGGGGGATCCGCCTCGTGGGCTTCGCCGACCAGAGCCCTCGGGTTGAGCAGACCGGTGGGCTTCATAGCCCGTGAGGCTGTCCGAGAGGTACACGCGGCTGGGCGCGAGGTCGAGTTCTGGTCTGCGGTCGCACGGATCCGGCGCGAGCTCGAACACGCGGGTATCAACTTCGCGGACCGCCGCCGAATCGTCATCGACGACGCAGCCGCAGGTGGGGAACTCGTCGAGGGCTTCGCCTCGGCGCTGGGGGTTCGTTCCGTGGACGCCAGTCGGTGGCTCCTCGACAGGTGGGCGTGTCTTGCTCCTCGTTCGTTCCCGCCGCTGTTGCGCCGCGGAGCAAGCCACGCTGACGCGCTGAACGCGATCGATATGGCCACAGCACTGACGGCAGTGTGGCGGCTCGACCTAGGCGACATCGTGGAAGGAGCCGGCGATGCTGCCGTCCGCCGCTACGCCTAGAACGCACGAGTCGCTCGGTGGCTACCTCTGGCGAGTCGTGCGCTCATCCAGGATCCCGATGACCGAGGTGGTCGCGCAGCTCTACCCGGCGGCCCGCCGTCGCCGGAACGTCCTCGGCTTCGCGTTCGTCCCGCCGTCGGTCACTGCGGCCTTCGCGCGGCAGCTCGACACCACGCCGGCGCAGGTGCGCGCGATGACTCTTCAACGATTCGGGGCGTTCCGGGACGGCGTCGACCAGGCGAGCATCCGGGGCAACCGTGACGCGCTCACCCACCAACGCGCGCACTGGTGGCAGTTCAGGGCAGACAGGTACTGCCCGGACTGTCTGTGCGAGGACGGGACGTGGCGGGTCTCGTGGCTCTCTCCGTGGGCGTTCGCGTGCACCGAGCACCGACGGTTGCTGCGCGACGAGTGCTCCGAGTGCGGGGCCGTCACGCGGTTGATCACGAACGCTCACGACGGCGCGACCGACGAACGCTGCTCGTGTGGCGCCTTGTGGCGTGCAGCGGTCGCGGAAGCCGTGTCCGACATCGACGTCGTGGTGCAAGCACGACTCACCACTCTCGTCGAGGACGACTGGGCGACGCTGTGGGGTGACCCCGTGCCGAGTGCGGTCGCGCTAGACGTGTGGCGTGCAGGAGCGGCGCTCACCGCGGGCGCGGTCGGCATCCGCCGCTGGGCAGCCCGTCCGTGGTTGACGCCGCCACGTCCGAGCGACGCCCGGGCGGTGTTCGTCGTCGCGGGTGTCATCGCCGAAGCCTCAGACGTCGGTGCGGCAGCGTACGAGCTGCGTGAGCTCATTGACGAAGGCGATGCCTTCATCACGAACCGGGTCCGCGACCGCATCCCCGCGACGTCCGCGCTGCAACCAGCCATCGAGTCCTGGCAGACGTCGAGGACGCGCGTCGCTACTCGTCTCGACCACCGCTACCGACAGGCCGGGCTGGACGTCTTCGGACTCCGGGAGAGCCCACTACCCACAGTGGCGCCTCTCCAAGCACTCCCTGACGGTTGGCGCGCCGATGGGCCACCGCACATCCTGCTTCGCCGTGCCGCGGTCTCTCTCGCGGCAGCACGGCTCGGCGGAGCGGGCTCCTGGGCGGAAGCCGGCGCACGAGTCGGCATCACCGCGCGCTACGCACCGCGCGTCAGCAGGTACGTCCTCGCCGGGATGGGTGCTAGTGCCGCTGTCGACCTCGGCAGAGCGGCGACGAACCTCGCCGCACATGTCGGACGCTCTGCCGAGATCGCTGCACCACCGATTGACTCGTTCGCCGCGCTCCTGTCCTTCGTCCTCTCCACTGAGGCTCAGCACCCGCGGGGGTCGGCCGCGCCGAAGCCGGAGGTGATCGAACGCGCGTGAACGACTGACGCTTGACACGCGAGGCCGCTAGCCTGCTGTCAGTTGAGCAGATCGGGCGGTACCCGATCCAGCGGCCTACCCACCTTTCGCGCCCTCGCCCCAGAGGTTGAGCGCGCGTCCCTGGTCACGTGAGGACCTCCTCGTCATGACCAGCTTCTCCCCGGACCGCTACACGTTCGCCCTGCTGAATGCGGAGACACGATCGCGCATCTCTATTGTCGTACCCGACGTCGACGGCCGCCGGTCGCCGCGCGTCGAGGCGCTCACCACCCTCGTCGATTCGCACGATCTGGCCGAGCGCCTCGCGGATGCCCTGAACCTCGCGTCGTCGTCGGGTGACTTCACGGGCGTGCAGCGGCTGATGAGTGAGATGCTCGAACCGGTCGCGATTGCCGTGATGAAGGCCGTCGAGCGCATCGCGGTGCCTGTGCCGACCGGATCGGCCGATGCGGCCGGCCGAGATGACCGTGATGCGCGGGTTGTGGTTCACGTCCGCGGAGGACGCGGTCGAGCACTTGCGGTCCGCGATGACTCTCGACTGCAGCTCGTCATCGTGCACGAGCTCGACGACCGTGGCATCTTGATGTCGGCGATGCTGATGTCCGAAGACGTCGAGCTCAGCCACACGAGCACTCCGGCATGGCACGTCCCACATGTCGAGGGTGCCCTTCTCGAGCGCCGCTATCCGGGGGAACACGAGCTGCTGGACGCTTTCAGCGACCCGCGCTGGGAGACGCTCGACTCACGGGCGTACTGGGTCTGGGTCCAAGACGAGGACGGTGCTGGCGGCGCCACCACGGAGATCGTCATCGAGCACTGGGACCGCGATATCCGACATGTCGGAACCTACGACGACGAGGTGGGGGTGCGGTGACACGCCGATCGCGACAGGAGGTTCCGCGTCTGGACGTCCTCAGCCCCAGACCACAGACGCGATGACGCCGACGCCTGCCACAGGAGCGGGAGGCACGGCCGCAACAGACCACGACCTCAACTCGAGTCGGTCAGGCAGTAGTCGGACTTCGCTGGCGCCTGCAGTGCCGCAAGGGTCGCGATGCGCTCAGAGTGATTCACCGGCTGCGCCACGACGTGCGCGCTTTCGTGACCGCCTAGACGGTGAATACCCGTGGGCCCTGGTGTCGAGGGCGACATCGTGACGGTCGTGACCGTCGGCGCGCCTCTCGATCCTCCGGCGAACAGCGACCCCCGCGCTGACACGGCTCTCCCGCTGGTTCCAACGGCTGCCGCGGATCGTCGGTACGGAGGTTGCCTCTCATTTCCTACGAAGGGCGTCTATTTCCTACGATCGGCTCGCCCTGTCAGGGTCCGCTGCCGACGGGCAGAGATGCCTGGACGGTCGCCCCAACTCGCGAGAGTCGGACGATCGGGGCCCCTCGTGGACCGGGCGTGCAGCGTCACCCCCGCGATGCGAGGGTCGCTCGCGCCGGCGCCGCCTACTCCGGCGCCGCCACCTGGCCCCGGGCCGCCCTGCGGCGGGCGTCGCGTTCGGCGAGCACCTGCGCGACGATCACGCACGCCATACCCGCCACGGTCCACCAGTTCCGCCCCGCCGCGGACACCGCGCCGACGACGACCGCCACCACCACGAGGCCCCACCGGAATCCGCGCATACCGCCAGGCTGCCACGCCGCGGGGCCGGAACGCGTGCCTTCGGTCCGGTCGTCCTGGCCTGCGCGGTCGTGCTCGTCATGGTCGCGGTCGTCGCGCTCCCGGCGCCGGGTCCGCACGCGCCGCCACGCGGCCGCCCTCGCGACCCGCGCACGCCGACCGGCTGTGCGGATCGACAGGACCGTCGACCTCGTACGACGGTCCGGCCCGCATCCCCGTCGCGATGGTGCAGGGTGAGAAGCACACGCACTCCCTCCGACGCCCGACGCCCGATCGCCTGGAGAGGCGGACCATGAGCGAGCATCCAGCGGACCGACTCGCCGCCGTGATCCGTGCGGTCACGGACCCGAGCGGGGCGCACGACCCGTTCCGATCGGTGGCCGTCCATCCGGTGGGGCGGTCGGGGAAGGTCATCGACGTGCGCCTTCCCGGACACCACGTCGCCCTCGTGGTGGGCCCGGACGGCGACACGGCGCTGCAGGTCGACGGAGTCCCGCTCACCGAGCTCGACACCAGCGACGACCTCGACCGGTTCGTCCGCGAGACGCTCGTGCCGCTCGTGCACGCGCTCGACGCCGGCCAGGTGACGGTCGAGGACACCACGGTCATGACCGTCGACGGCGTCGACGTGAGGGTGCGGCGGCGGCCCGGTGGCTCGACGTTCGACGTGACCATCCCCGCGGGCGCGGACGGCCCGAGCGGCTTCACCCTCACGTTCTTCCCGGAGGGTGGCGCGGTCGCCGAGGCGACCCTCCGCGAGGAGATCGCGCGCAACGTCGAGGGTCTCGCCACGTCCGAGCGGGACCCCGGCACGTCCTGACCGCGAAGGTGCCCGCCGTTCACCCGGCACTCACCTCCGCTCACCCCCGCCCCACCCCGATGTCCGATCAGCCGGACGTGCGCGCACGAGCGCTCGACCACCACCGGCGATGTCGAGACGGATGGACGTGGGGATGACCTGGGGAACGGGACGTGGGCGTGGGCTCGCGTCGATCGGGCGGCCGGTGGCGCGGTTGACCGCGCTGGTGACCGTGCTGGCGCTGATGCTCGTGACGGCGGTGCTGACCGTGGCCGCGCCGGGGGCCGCGAGCGCGGCCGAGGGCGACCGCGGGACGCTGACGGTCCGGAAGACCGCGTCGGCGGCGACCGCGCGGCCGGGCGACCGGATCACGTGGACCGTGGAGGTGACCTGCGAGTCGATCGTCGCGTTCTGCGAGGACGTCACGGTCGCCGACGTGGTGCCGGAGCCGTTCGTGCTCGACGCCGACGGGGTCGCCGTCCAGTCCGAGCAGACCGGCCAGGCGACCGTGACGGTCACGGGGAACGACGTGCGCGTCGCGTTCCGGGAGACGGACGCGAACCACCCGGGCGTCGTCGGCCTGGCCGCCGGCCAGAGCGTGTCGGTGCTGCTGCGGAGCACGCTGCCCGCCGGGACGCCGCTGTCGTGGGACGGGCGCACGGTGACGAACACCGCCGACGCCACCGCGACGAACGCCGACCCCGCGCAGGCCGCGGCCACCGTCACCATCGCGGTGCCGGTCACGCCCCAGGTCGCGCTGACCAAGCAGATCGCCCCCTCCGACCAGGTCGCCGGCGAGGCCGGTGACGTCACCGCGACGCTCGGGGCGCGCAACACCTCGCCCGTCGCCGCGACGGCGCTCACGGTGACCGACCCCGCCGCCGGGGCGCCGGCGGCCTTCGGGCCCGGCACCCCGCTGGAGCTCCGCTCCCTCGGCGCGTGGACCGCTCCCGAGGGCGCCTCCTCCCTGAGCGTCGAGCTGACGACGGCGGACGGCACCACCACGCTCGGCCCGTTCCTGCCGGGCCAGGACATCGACGCCGACGCCGTGGACCTCGCGGCGGTGACGGCCGTCGTCCTGCGGTTCGACGGCGCGACGACGCCCGACGGCACGATCGTCGCGGGCGGCGCGCCCGGCAGCGTCCCGCTGGTGCTCGGCCAGTCGGGCTCGGCGCCGCGCGACGCGACGACCCGCGTCACCAACACCGCGGCCGCCACGCTGAGCACGCCCCGCGGCGACGCGTCCGCCACCGCCTCTGCGGACTTCCAGATCAACTCGGTGACCGTCGAGGTCGCCGCGGGCAAGACGTTCGACGGTGCCGCCCGCGCCGAGGTGGTCGCCGGGCAGCCCTCCGTGGTCCGCCTGACCGCCCGGAACTCCTCCAACACCGCGCTGTCCGCGCTGCGCATCGCCGAGCCCTCGACCGCCGGTGCCGGCCCCCTCGGGGCGACCGCGGACGGGCTGCTGGCCTTCGCCGGCTTCGGTGCCGACGGGTCGGGCGCAGTGCCCGCCGCCGACTGGCCGGCCGGCGCGACCGGGGCGTCCGTGACGCTGCTGGGCACCGGGCCGGGCCTCCCGCTCACCACGACGGTCACGCCGCCGAGCGGCGCGACGACCGCGTGGCCGACGGCCCCGGCCGGCGCCGTCGTCACGGGCTTCACCGTGGAGTACACCGGCGTGCTGGCCGCAGGCGCCGCGGCCGCCGTGCCGTTCCGCGTCACCACGGACCCGGCGTGGGCGGACCTGCGGTCGTTCACCAACGAGGTCGCCGTGGACGGCACCGCCGCCGACGGGACCGCCGCCACCCCGCGCACCACGAGCGCCGCGCTCACGGTCGTCCCCCGGCAGGTCGTGACCACGGCCGCCAAGACGCTCACCCAGCAGGCCGCGGGCGCTCCGCTGCCCGGGGCGGACGGCCAGGAGCTCGTGGCGACCGTGACGGGCCGGGTCTCGGCCGACACCACGGTCCCGGTGGGCTCGCTGGTGGTCGAGGACGTCGCCGGCCCGGACTCCCCGCTGTGGGACGCCGCCGTGCTGGACCGGATCGGCTCCGTGCAGGTGCCGGCCGGCTCGCGCGCCGAAGTGCTCGTGCGCCGCGGGGGTGCCTGGTCCACCGTGGCCGGCCCCACGACGGACGCCGCCGCGCTGCTCGACGTCGCGGTGCCGGCGGACGGTGGCCGGGTGGACGGCGTGCGGGTCGTGTGGACCGCGACCGGCGCGTCCCTGCCGGTCGACGGGTCGTTCGGTCCCCGCGTGACGCTCGTGCTCGCCCTCGACGGCGCGCAGCCGGCCGGGACGACGCTGCGGAACACCGTGACCGCCACCGGCACCGGCACGGGGGTGGGCGCCGGGCTGACCGGTGTCGCGCCGGCCGACGACGACGTCACCTTCGGGCCCGGCGACGCCCCGGTGGACATCCGCCGGGTGGACGCGAGCAAGTCGTGGCGTGACGCGTCCGCGCTGATCGGCGTGGACAACACCGACGCGGGCGCCGATCGGCCGGAGAACCGGCTGACCATGCAGGTGCAGAACGTCACCGGCATCCCGGTCGGCACGCTGCGGCTGACCGACCCCGACCCGCAGACCGCGGGCAACGCCTTCGACCACGTGGACCTCACGCACCTGACCGTCACCGCGCCCTCGGGCACCGGGACGCTCCGGGTAGTGCTGCGCGCGGCGGACGGCGGCGTCCTGCACGACCTCGGCTCGGCGTCCGCGGTCGCGGATCTCTCGGCTGAGGACCTGGCCGACGTCGTGTCGGTCGAGGCCCGCGCGGACGGCACCCTGCCGGACGGCGCGGTGCTGCGGGTGGTCGCCGACACGGTGCTGCGCAGCACCACCCGCAGCGGTGCGCCGATCTCCGGCACCGTGGACGGCGCGCCCAGCACCCTGCTGACCAACACCCTGCTCGGCGACCTCGGGGACGGCACGCCGTCCGACGCGGCGCAGGCGTCCACCGTCCTGTACCCGGAGGCCCTGCAGCCGCTCGACGGCGCGCTGGCGAAGTCGGTGTCCCCGGGCACCGGCACCCGGTACTCCGCCGACCCGGACCGCACCGTCCGGCTGTCGCTGACGGCCCGCCGCGTCAGCGACGCGTCGGTCAGCCGGCCGGCGCAGTACGTCCTGGAGGACACGTCCGAGCAGTTCTGGGACGCGTTCGACCTGGTGGGCCTGGAGGCGCTGGCCGGCGTCACCGCCGCGGACGGCGCCGGGTACACCGCCGCCGTGCAGTACCGCGTGGCGGGGTCCTGGACCGCCCCGGTGACGAGCGCGCTGCCCGCGGGCGTCAGCACCACGATGCCGCCGCTGCCCGACGGCGCCGCCACGCTCCCGGACGGCACGTCCGCCGCGGACGTGACCGGCGTGCGGGTGACGTTCACGGCGCCGTCCGGGTCGTGGTTCGAGAACCGCGAGGTCGGCGGGTTCGAGGGCCCGACGGCCCTGTTCACGCTCCGGCCGCGCGCCGAGCTGCGCAGCACCGGCGCCGAGGTCCCGGCCGGCACGCTCACCAACGTCGTGACCGGCACCGTGCAGGCCGAGCACCAGCCGACGCCCGTCGTGCTGGACCCGGCCGAGGCGACGTACACGGTCACCGACGGCGTGCTCGACGCGGCCGTGTCGAAGACCCCGGCGACCACGACCACCGGCCCCGGCACGCGGCTGCCGTTCCGGCTGACCGTCACCAACACGGGCACGGCGCCGGTCGTCGACCCCGTGCTGACGGACGTGCTGCCCGCCGACGCGTCGGGCGCGCTGCTCGTCTACGCGCCCGAGGCGTACGGCGCCGCGACCGTGGCGGTCACCCCGTCCGACGCGGCGATCGCCGGTGCGGAGCCGGTCGTGACGCTCGACGGGACGGACCTGCGGGTCACGTTCCCGGCGGGCACGCGCCTCATGCCCGGCGAGCAGGTCGTGGCCACCGTGCCGCTGGCGGTCCGCGCCGGCACCCCGGCCGGCACGACGCTGGTCAACGGGTTCGTCCTCACCGCCGCCGGCGGGCTCGACCGGCGGGCGTCGGCCGAGGTGGACGTGGTCGCGCTGCCGAACTACCTGCGGGTCAAGGACGTGGCCGAGGACGTCGCGCCCGGCGCCACGCCGACCGGCGTGGTGAACACCTCCGGGTCGGGTCAGGCGTGCGTCCCGGAGGACGGGTTCTACCGGACGCCGTGCCTCGTGCGGACCCAGCCGGGCGGCACCGAGACGTGGCGGCTGCGGGTGACCAACACCGGCAACCTGCCGACCGCGAGCGCCACCCTGGTGGACGTCCTGCCGTACGCCGGCGACACCGGGACCTCGCGCTCGCAGAGCTCGAGCGCCCGCGGCAGCGTGTGGGCCACCGCGTACCTCGGTGACCTGCAGCTCACCGGCCTGCCGGCCGGTGCGACCAGCACGGTGCGGTACCTCCTGGCGGGCGAGACCTGCGCCTACACCGGGGACCCGCGGTCCGCCGACCCGTTCGGCACCGGCTGCGCCGAGGACGTCTGGACCCCCGCGGCCGACGTCGACGACCTGTCGCAGGTGCGCGGCGTGCGCGTCGACCTGGACCTCTCGGCGGACCACCTGGAGCCGGGGGAGACGATCACCGCGACGTTCCGCACCCGCTCGGCGACGTCGTACGACACGGCGGCCGCCGACGTGGACGCCCCGGCGTGGAACACGATGGTCGTCACCACGGCCAGCGTCACCCCGTCCGGGCTGGACCACGAGACGCTGGAGCCCAACCGCGCCGGCGTCGCGGTGTCCCGGACGTACGCGCTGGGCGACCGCGTGTGGGTCGACGAGGACCGTGACGGACAGCAGGACGACGGCGAGCCCGGCGTGCCGGGCGTCACCGTGCGCCTCTACCCGGCCGGCTCGGACGTCCCGGTGGCGACCACCACCACGGACGCCGACGGGCGGTACGCGTTCGACCTGCTGCCCGCGAGCGACTACCGCGTCGAGTTCGTGCTCGACGGCCCCACGGCCGCCCGCTACGGGTTCACCACCGCGCTGCGGGGCGACGCCGCGAGCGACTCGGACGCCGACGCGGCCGGGTGGAGCCGCACGGTCACGCTCGGCGCCGGCCAGGGGCGGGTCCGGCCCGTGACGTCCGGCGACGGCGTGCAGGCGGACTACCTGGATCCGACGGTCGACGCCGGCCTGGTGCTGCTGCCCACGGGCGGCGGGTCGGGCGGCGGGACCGGTGGCGACCCGGACGGCGGGTCCGGCGGCGGGGCGGGCGCGGGCGCCGCGCCGGACGTCCTCACCGCAGGCCGGGGCGCGCTGGCCGTGACCGGGTCGGCCGGCACGGTCGCCCTGCTCACGGTGGTCGCCGGGCTGCTGCTGCTGGGTGCGGCGCTGGTCGCGCCGCGGACGCGGTGGCGCCGGCGCGACTGACGCCGGCTGCGGGAGCGCGGGCGAGGGGGACGGTCCACGGGCCGTCCCCCTCGTGCGTCCCGTCCGGGCTCTTGCCACACTGGCGCCACTGACGTCCAGCAGGCGGGAGTCATCGAGTGCGCGTCGACGTGTGGGGTCTGATCAGCGTGGTCCTGATCGGTGGCGTCGTGCTGCTGACGCGCGCGGCGGTGCGGCGTGGCACGCGCGAGACGCAGCCGGACCACCACGCCGAGGGCCGCCGGGTCCGCGACATGACGCCCGCCGCGAAGGTCGTCGGGGTGCTGGCGGGCCTGGCGCTGGTCGGCATGGTCGTCGGCCGGTCGCTCGACCCGATGCCCCCGTGGACGTGGTGGTGCATCCTCGCCGCGATGGCCGGGGCGGTGTTCGTGGTGGTCAGCGAGCACCGTCGGGTGCGCCGCGACCCCCGGCTCGCGGAGTTCCGGGGTCCACGGCCGGGCGACCGCGACGTCGACGCGCGCTAGCGCCCGCGGGTCGAGAGGGAGAGATCATGGCTGCGCCGGCACCGGACAGGCGTACGAAGGCCCTGCTGCTCGGGGTGTTCCCCCTGGTCGCGGTCCTCGGCCTCGTGCTGCTGCTGCGCGACGACGACCCGCCCAGTGCCGTCGTCGTCTGCGTGGTCGGGCTGTCCGCTGTCTCTGCCTGGGCGCTGACGATGCAGCTGACCCGCTGGCGCAGGGACTAGCGCCCGGCGGGCCCGCCCGCCGCCGCGCGCCGCTGCTCCAGCCGCTTGCGGAGGAACACGAACGGCAGCAGCCACGTCGCCAGGGCGGTCACGAGCCACACGAGCACGACCGCCGCGATCCACGTCGCCGCACCGCCGGTGACCTCCAGCCCGCCGGAGATCGCCTGGGCGATCAGCAGCGCCACGAACGTGGACACCAGCCCGATCCCGCCGAGGAACGCGCTGGCGTACTGGCGCGTGATCTTGGCGATGAACGGCGTGAGGATCGCCTGCGCGACGGTGAACACGAGCACCGCCGTGACGAACCCGCCGGCGCTGAGGTGGAACCCGTCGAGCACGAGCGACGTGATCCACAGGCCGAGGGCCGCGGAGCCGAGGTAGATCAGCACCCGGATCAGGAAGATGATCATGGGCCGACCGTAGACCCGCGGGCGGTGGCGCGAACAGGGCCCGGGAGACCTTGCTCTCCGGCGCTGCCGCGGCGTGACCGGCGTAAAGTCGGGAGCAGCCCGGTGTCGAGGACCTCCCAGGGGGGCGACGACCCGGATCCAGCAGCATCGGAGGGCGTCATGCCCGTCCAGCCCGCCTCCAGCCCCCTCTCCCCGCGCACCCGTGAGCCGGCCGTCCCGCGGACCCGCGAACCCCGCGCCACCCGCCCGCGCGGCGCGGGCACCCGCACCAGCGCGGCGTGGCTCGGCATCAGCGTCGGGGTGCTCCTGCTCATCGCGCTGATCGTGTTCATGCTCCAGAACACCGGCCCGGTGGCGGTGTCGTTCCTCGGGATGAGCGGGACCGCCCCGCTCGCCCTCGCCCTCCTGATCGCCGGCGTCGCGGTCGGCGTGGTCGTGCTGGTCTTCGCGTCCCTGCGCATCGGGCAGCTCCGCCGGCGCGCGGGTGGCCGGTGAGCGGTCGCGGCGGGCCCGGGGTGCGTCGTGGATGACGTGACCGGGCTGCACGCGGGCCTGCGCGCGTGGGCGCGGGGGATCGACCCGCTGGAGGCCGCGACCGAGCTGCTCATCCGCGCCGGGTTCGCGCGGCCGGAGGACCCGTGGGTCCGGCAGGGGACGCCGACCGGGAACGTGCCGGGGCCGTGGATCGACTTCGCGGCCGTGTCCGCGTTCGTGGAGGGGGTGTCGTCCGGTGAGCGGCGGCTGCTGCTGCTCGCCGCCTCGTTGTCCGGCGTCGACGACGCCCCCGCGGTCCGGCTGGGCGAGCTGATGACCCTCGGGCCGCGGCAGCTCGCTCTGGTGGTGGCGGCGGTCGCGCACGCCGGCGGGCGACGCGAGGTCTGGGGGCCCGACCCGTCGCGGGCGGCGCGGGGGCTGCTCTCGTAGTACCGGCCGGATCCGCCGGTGCAACGTTGTAACGTGACCCTCGTGCACACGCCATCCGAGGGCAGGGGCGCCCCGACGCTGCACGACGTGGCGCGCGTCGCCGGGGTCTCGTTCAAGACCGTGTCCAACGTCCTCAACGACCACCCGCAGGTCCGCGACTCGACCCGCTCGAAGGTGCTGGCCGCCGTCGCGGAGCTCGGGTACCGGCCGAACCAGGCCGCCCGGAACCTCCGGCTGGGCCGCAGCGGCGTGATCGGCCTCGCGGTGCCGGAGCTGAGCCAGGCGTTCTTCGCCCAGCTCGCCGACGAGGTGATCCGGGTGGCTGCCGAGCAGAACCTGGTCGTGCTGGTCGAGCAGACCGGGGGCGAGCGCGACCGGGAGCTCGAGGCCCTGCGCAACCCGCGCCTGTCGCTGACGGACGGCCTCCTGCTGGCGCCGCTCGGGCTGACGCACGAGGACATCGGGGCGGAGCTCGCGACCCGGCCGCTGGTCGTGCTGGGCGAGCCGCTGTTCCCGGGGCCCGTCGACCACGTGACGATGCAGCACGAGGCGGCCGCGCGCGCGGCGACCGAGCACCTGCTGGGCCTCGGGCGGCGGCGCGTCATGCTGCTCGGCGCGCACGCGTCCGAGACCACCGGGGTGGCCGCGCTGCGGCACGCCGGCTACCGGGTGGCGCTCGCGGCCGGCGGGGTGGCGGCGGACGACGCGCTGGTCGTGCCGGTCGAGACGTGGGACCGCCGCAGCGGCGCCGAGGCGATGGCCGCGGTGCTCGACGCGGGCGTCACGATGGACGCGGTGTTCGCGATGAACGACGACCTGGCGCTCGGGGCGATGCGGTCCCTGCAGGAGCGCGGGGTCCGGGTCCCGCAGGACGTCGCGCTGGTCGGGTTCGACGACGTCGCGGACGGCCGCTACACCTACCCGAGCCTCACGACCGTCGAGCCGGGCCGGCACGACATCGCCCGGATCGCGGTGGACCTGCTGGTCGCGCGCATCTCCGGCGCCCGGGGCGAGGAGCGGGAACCGCAGGTCGTCGCCCCCGGCTTCCACCTGGTGGTCCGGGAGTCGACGGCGTCCTGACCCGCGCGGGGTCCGGCACCCCTCGCCCGGGGTTGACACCGGCCGATCCCGTGCCTCAGGATCGCACTTACAACGTTGTCTTACAACGTTGTATGCGGGCTCTCCCGAAAGGACTCACGCAATGAAGCGCACCCCCGCCCTCCTCGTCGCCCCGGTCTGCCTCGCCCTCACCCTCGCCGCGTGCTCCGGGGGTGACGACGCGGCCTCCGACGGCCCGGTCGAGCTCACCTTCTGGCACGGCTACACCGAGGCCGACGGCGACGTCCTCGAGCAGATCGTCGAGGACTTCAACGCCTCCCAGGACGACGTCGTCATCAGCACCGAGGTCAACCCCTGGGACGTCATCGACGACACGTTCCTGCCCGCCCTCTCCGCGGGCAACGGCCCCGAGATCGTGGCGATGCCGGCCGAGCGCCTGCCCGTCTACGCGGACCGCGGCGCGTTCGTCGCCCTCGACGACTTCTACGCCGACGACGAGGCGACGCCGGACGTGAACCCCGGCGCGCTCGACATGGTCACCGTCGACGGCACCGAGTACGCCGTCCCGACGGGCTTCGTCCCGCTGACGATGTTCTACAACACGGCCCTCCTCGACGCCGCCGGCGTCGCGGTGCCGACCACCTGGGACGAGTGGGTCACCGCCGCGCAGGCCCTCACGGTCGACGCGGACGGCGACGGCACGCCCGAGCAGTACGGCCTGGCGCTCACCGACCACGCCACGGTCGGCAACGGCGTGTGGCCGACGCTGTTCTACGGCAACGGCGGCGCGATCGTGGAGGACGGCGAGGCCGTCGTCGACTCCCCGGAGAACGCCGAGACCCTCGAGTTCTGGCACGACGCGATCGCCGCCGGGAAGATCAGCCCGACCGGGGTCGACGGCGTCTCGGGCGACGGCCTGTTCAGCAGCGGCCGCGTCGGCATGTACATCGCCGGGCCGTGGATGGCGAGCATCGCCGAGGAGAACGGCATCGACTGGGGCATCGCGCCCATCCCGGCCGGCCCGGAGACGCAGGCGGCCTCGGCCATCGGCGTGGCGATGGCGCTGACCGAGCAGGCGGACCAGGCGCAGCAGGAGGCGGCTCAGGAGTTCTTCTCCTACTTCCTGGCCCGGGAGCAGGCCGTGACGTGGTCGCTCGGCTCCGGCTGGCCGCCGCTGCGCACCGACGTGACCGCCGACGAGGTCGACGAGAACCCCGTCGTCGCCGCGCTCACCGAGCAGGCCGAGCTGGGCCGCCCGCTGCTGCCGGGCGTCGTCAACAGCACCGACGTGCTCGCCGCCGTGGACTCCCTGACCCAGCGCGCGATGGCCGGCGAGCCGGTCGACGACCTGCTGGCCGAGGCGCAGACGACGATCCAGGCCGCGCTCGACGACTGAACGACCGAGCGCCCACCCGGTCCGGCCGTCCCCGCCCACCCCCTGCGCGGCGGGGGCGGCCCCACCAGAGAGGTACCCCCAATGACCACCGCGCAGACGGTGGGCCCCCGCAAGCGGGCCTACCGCGCCCCCGCCCCGCTCGGCGGGCGCCGCAGCACCCGCCGGGTGCCGGGCGCCGGGCGCCGCACCCGCACCGCGCTCGCGTTCCTGGCGCCGGCGCTGCTGGTCCTCGCCGTGTTCGTCGTCTGGCCGATGCTGTCGGCCCTGCAGATGTCCTTCACCGACGCGAGCGGGTTCGGGCAGGCCGAGTGGGTCGGGCTGGAGAACTACACCCGGATCCTCACCGACCCCGACATCCGCGACGCGGTCGGCAACACGGTGCTGTACGCGGTGCTGTTCACCCCGACCGCCGTCCTGGTCGCGCTGGCGCTCGCGCTGGTGCTCACCAGCTCCCGCCTGCCGTTCCGGGGGCTGTTCCGGACGTCGCTGTTCCTGCCGTTCATCATCTCGCTGGCGGTGGCGGCGCTCGCGTGGTCCTACCTGATCGACCCGCAGGTCGGGCTGCTGCACTACTGGCTGCGCGGCCTCGGCATCGACCTCGGCAACGTGCTGCAGGACCCGCAGCTCGCGATGCCCGCGGTCGCACTGGTCGCGGTGTGGAAGAACTTCGGCTTCTACATGGTGATCTTCATGGCCGGGCTGCAGGAGATCCCCGGCTCGCTGTACGAGGCGGCGAAGATGGACGGCGCCGGCGCCTGGTCCCGGTTCCGGCACATCACCGTGCCGATGCTGTCGAACACGACCGCCTTCGTGCTGATCTTCGCGATGATCGCGGCCCTGCAGGCCTTCGACCAGATCTACGTGATGACCGGCGGCGGCCCCTACGGCAGCACCCAGACCGTCGTCATGGAGATCTACGAGTCCGGGTTCCGCAAGCTCGAGCTCGGGTTCGCCTCGGCCCTGTCCTACGTCCTGCTGCTGGCCACGCTGCTGCTCAGCGTCGTGCAGTTCGTGTTCTTCGGGCGCCGCGAGGAGGAGTCCTGATGTCCGCCGCCACCCTCACCCCCACGACGCCGCCCGCCCCGCCGTCCGCGCGGCCCCGGGTCGTCACCGCCGGCCGGCGCCGGGTCCGCGTCTCGACCGTCCTGATGACCGCGGGCGTCGGCCTCACCACGCTCGTCGTGCTGCTGCCGCTGTTCATCGTGCTGTTCACCGCGTTCAAGCCGACGGCGGAGGTCAACGCGTACCCGCCGACGCTGCTGCCGGACGCGTGGACCACCGCGAACTTCGAGCGGATCTTCTCGGACCTGCCGTTCGCGCGGCTGATCGGCAACAGCTTCCTGTTCGCCGGCGGGGTCACCCTGTTCGCGCTCGTCTTCGACTCCCTGGCGGCGTACGCGCTGGCGCGGATCGACTTCGCCGGCCGCAAGACGCTGCTGGTGGCGATCGTCGCGACGCTGATGATCCCGTTCCAGGCGACGCTCATCCCCGTCTACCAGATCGTCAGCGACCTGGGCTGGGTCAACACCTTCGCCGGGCTGATCGCCCCGCGGGCCGCCGACGCGTTCGGCATCTTCTTCCTGCGGCAGTTCTTCATCGCGCTGCCGCGGGACCTGGACAACGCGGCGCGCATCGACGGCGCCTCCGAGCTGCGGGTGTTCTGGCAGATCGTCCTGCCCAACGCCCGGCCCGCGCTGCTGACCCTCGCGATCTTCGTCTTCGTCAACAACTGGAACGACCTGCTCTGGCCGCTGGTCTTCACCACACAACGGGAGATGGGCACCATCACCTCCGGACTGACCCTGCTGACCGGCCCCGGGGGCATCGTCCCCTACGGCGTCATGATGGCCGGCGCGCTCGTCGCCGTCGTCCCGCTCGTGCTGGCGTTCATGCTGGTGCAGCGCAAGTTCATCGAGTCCATCGCCACCACGGGGCTCAAGTGACCGGCCCCGGCGAGCGCTGGTTCGAGGACGGCGCGCTGCACTTCGGCCTGGGCATCGAGGACACGTTCGTGCCGCAGAGCCGGCCCGGCGAGCGCGCGATCGACGAGTACGCGCTGACCGACCACTACGCCCGCTACGCGCAGGACCTGGACCTCGCGGTGGGCAGCGGCGCGACGTTCCTGCGCTGGGGCGTGCCCTGGTACCGGGTCAACCCGGCCCGCGGCACCTGGGACTGGTCGTGGGTGGACCGCGTCGTCGACCGGTTCGCCGAGGTGGGGCTGCGCCCCGTCATCGACCTGCTGCACTACGGCACGCCGCTGTGGCTGGACGGGCAGTTCGCGCACCCCGACTACCCGCAGGTCGTGGCGGAGTACGCCGTCGCGTTCGCCGAGCGGTACGGCGACACGGTCACCGACTACACGCCGGTCAACGAGCCGATGATCCACGCCCTGTTCTCCGGGGTGTACGGGTACTGGCCGCCGTACCTGACCGGCGACGACGGCCTCACCACGATGGTGCGGGCGCTCGGCGAGGGGTTCGTGCGCAGCCAGCGCGGCATCGCGGACGTGCTCGGCGACCGGGCGACCTTCATGCACGTCGACGCCTCCATGCGGTACGCCGGGGACGTGCACGGCGGCCACCGGGCGCAGGCGGAGCGGCTGCGCGAGCAGGCCTACCTCGTCGAGGACCTGGTCACCGGCCGGGTCGGCGACGACCACCCGCTGGCCGGGGTGCTGCGCGCCGGCGGCATGGCGGACGCGCACCTGGCCTGGTTCGCGGAGCACGCGGTCCGGCCGGACGTCATGGGCGTCAACTACTACCCCCGCATCTCCACCGAGGTCTTCGAGGAGGGCGTGCACCACCTCGGCGGGTTCGCCGACCCCCGGCCGACGCAGGACGCGGGCGTCGCCGGGCTCGTCGAGGTGCTGACCGCGGCCGAGCGCCGGTACGGCGTCCCGGTGATGCTCACCGAGACCTCGGTGACCGCGCCCGCCGCCGACCGGGTCGCGTGGCTGCGGGAGTCCGTCGGGGCGGTCCGCGCGCTGCGGGCCGTCGGGCACCGGGTCGTCGGCTACACCTGGTGGCCCCTGTTCGACATGTACGAGTGGACGTACCGGCACGGCACCGGCCCGCGGGAGGACTACCTGCTCACCATGGGGCTGTACGACCTGGTCGAGGACGGCGCCGGCGGCCTGGACCGCCGCCCGACCCCGGTCGCCGACACCTACCGCGAGCTGGCCGCGGACCACGCGGCGAACGGGGCGTCCGCGCGCGTGGCGGTGCCGGACCTGCTGCCGAGATGACAGCGCCCGCCCGTGCGCCGCGGGGGCGACGCAGGCCGGGACTGCCATCTCGGGGGGCGCGGCGGGGCTGAGCGCGGCCCGTAGCATCGCCGGGTGCCTCCCCGTTCCCCGCTCCCGGCGCGCCACGGGCTGAGCGCCGCCTGGCTGCGCACCCCCGACACGGACCGCTCGCGGCCCGTCGGGTGGACGACGATGGGCGCCTGGCTGCGGGACCGGCTCCCCGAGCACGTGGACGTCCCGGGCATGCTGGCCGACCAGCGGTTCGTGGACGAGGACGGCCGCCCGGTCCGGGACGACGACCCCTACGGGCCGCACCGGTTCGTGTGGTTCCACCGGGACCTGCGCGAGGAGCCCGAGGTCCCCGGCACGATCCACGTCGTGCACCGCGACGAGCGGCTCGTCGTCGTCGACAAGCCGCCGTTCCTGTCCTCGATCCCGCGGGGACGGCACGTCATGCAGAGCGTCGTCGTCCGGCTGCGCGCGGAGCTCGGGCTGCCGGAGCTGTCGCCGCTGCACCGGCTGGACCGCGTCACGTCCGGGCTCCTGATGCTCGCGACCGAGGCCCGGTGGCGCGGGCCGTACCAGACGGCGTTCGAGCGGCGGGAGGTCCGCAAGACCTACTGGGCGCTGGCGCCGCTGCGCGCGGACCTCGCGCTGCCGGTCGTCGTCCGGAACCACATCCGCAAGGAGCGGGGCTCGTGGCAGGCCCAGGTCGTGCCGGACGCGCCGGCGAACGCCGAGACGCTCGTGGAGCTGGAGCGGGAGGTCGACGGCCGGGGGGTGTACCGCCTGTCCCCGCGCACCGGCCGGACGCACCAGCTGCGGCTGCACCTGCTCGGGCTCGGCATCCCGATCGTCGACGACCCGCTGTACCCCGACGTGCTGGACGTCGAGGTCGACGACGTCAGCCGGCCGCTGCAGCTGCTCGCCGGCGAGCTGGCGTTCACCGACCCCGTCGACGGGTCGCCGCGGCTGTTCCGCAGCGTGCGGCGGCTGCCCCTCCCGCCCGGGGGCTGACCCGCCCGGCCGGGCCGAAATGCCCATGACGGCGCGCCCCCCGCGGCCGATGATGACGGAGTGCCGGCGACCCCGGCCGCCCACCCATCTCGCCCACGAGGAGAGCCGCCATGACCACGCCCGCGTTCACCGCCCCCACCGGCACCCTGCCCCGGCTCCGTGAGGTCGTGCAGCACCTGCGCCACGACCCCGCGCCGCGCTGGGAGGAGGGCTCCCGCGCCAGGCTCGCGGTGTGGGTCGGCGGCAGCATGGTCGTGTGGACGGCGATCGGCCTCGGGGCGACCGCGCTCCTGGGCGCGCTGGTCGAGCTCGTCGCCTGACGCCCGGGCGGCGCGCGGGTCAGAGCGCGGCGGCCTTGCGTTCCAGGACCGCGCGCTCGCGGGCGTTGCCGCACAGCCGCGCGGCGAGCTCCAGCTCGTCCCGCGCCTCCGCCGTCCGCCCGAGCTGCGCGAGCAGCTCGCCCCGCACGCTGGGCACGAGGTAGGTGCCGCCCAGGGTCGCGTCGGTCGCGAGCGCGTCGACCAGCGGCAGCGCCGCCGCCGGGCCCGCCGCCATCGACAGGGCGACGGCCCGGTTCAGCTCGACGACGGGTGACGGCGCCACGCGCCCCAGCGCCTCGTAGAGCACGACGATGCGCTCCCAGTCGGTGCCCGGCACGGACGGTGCCAGCGCGTGCTGCTCGGCGATCGACGCCTGCAGCGCGTAGGGCCCGAGCCCGCGTCCGGAGCTGGTGGCCCGGGCGAGCGCCGCGCGGCCCCGCCGGATCGCCGAACGGTCCCAGCGCCGCCGGTCCTGGTCCGCGAGCAGCACCGGCTCGCCGTCGGGACCCGTGCGCGCGGGGAACCGGGCGGCGGTGAGCTCGAGCAGCGCCAGCAGCCCCTGGGCCTCGGGCTCGTCGGGCACCAGCTGCACCAGCACGCGCGCGAGCCGGACCGCCTCGTCCGCCAGGTCGAGCCGCAGCCAGGAGTCGCCGGTCGAGGCCGACGAGCCCTCCGTGAACAGCACGTACACCACGTTCAGCACGGACCCCAGCCGCTCGGCGCGCTCGGCCGCGGGCGGCACCTCGAACGGCACGCGGGCCGCCGCCAGGGTCTTCTTCGCCCGCGTGATCCGCGCCTGCACCGTCGGCACCGGCACCAGCAGGGACGCGGCGACCTGCTCGCTGGTCAGCCCGCCCACCACCCGCAGGGTCAGCGCGAGCCGCGCCTCCTTGGACAGCACGGGGTGGCACGCGATGAACAGCAGCGCGAGCCGGTCGTCCTCGATGCGGTCCGGGTCCCACAGGACGTCCGGGTCGCCGGGCCGGTCCGGCGTCGCCCCGGTGTGCGCGCCGCCCTCCGCGAGCTCCCGGCCGAGGGCGGCGTACCTCTCGTCACGGCCCGACCGGCGCCGGAACGCGTCGATCGCCCGCCGCCGGCCGACCGTCAGCAGCCAGCCGACCGGGTCCCGCGGCACCCCGTCGCGGGGCCACGCGACCAGCGCCTCCGCCAGCGCCTCGGACGCGACGTCCTCGGCGAGCGGGAAGTCACCGGTGTACCGGGCGAGCGCGCCGACGATGCGGGCGGACTCGATGCGCCACACCGCCTCGACGGCGCGCCGCCCGGCGTCGGGACCGGTCAGTTGGTCCCGAGCTGCTCGCGCCACACGGCCTCCTTCTGGATCCACTCGTCGTCCTGCGGGAAGTCCTCGGGGCCGTTGATCCGGCGCACCTCGATCTTGTTGCCCGGGCCCTGCAGCGGCGCGCGCTTCGCCCACTCGACGGCCTCCTCCTTGGTGGCGACGTCGACCGTCCAGAAGCCGTTGAACAGCTCCTTGGTCTCGCCGTAGGGGCCGTCGGTGACGACCGGGGTGTCCCCGGAGAAGTCGACGACCGCGCCCTCGGCCGCGTCGCTGAGGCCCTCGCCGGCGACGAGGACGCCCGCCTGCATCATCGACTCGTTGTAGCGGCCCATCGCCGCGATGACCTCGCGGAAGTCCGTGTCCTGGTACGCGGCGACGCCCTCGTCGGTGCCCCGCATGATCAGCATGTACTTCGACATCGCGCCGTCTCCTTCGTGTCGGTGGTCCGCGAGCCGGACCCTCTCACCTCCGAGGTCGCACGGGAACCCCCCGGATCGACAGGGGCCGTCATCGAGTTCCGCCGGACGCCCGACAATGGACCCATGAGTGCCACCGTGCAGGCCAAGGGCGTCGGTGCGGGGTTCGGCGACCGCGAGCTGTTCTCCGGTGTCGACCTCGTCGTCGCCCCCGGGGACGTGGTCGGGCTGGTCGGGCCGAACGGTGCGGGGAAGTCGACGCTGCTGCGCATCCTCGCCGGGCACCGGGCGCCCGACGCGGGCGCCGTCGCGGTGTCCCCGCCGCACGCGCAGCTGGGGTACCTCGCGCAGGAGATCGAGCGCCGCGAGGACGAGTCGGTGCGCGCGCACCTGGAGCGGCGCACCGGCGTCGGGCCCGCGCAGGTCGCCATGGACACCGCGGCCGAGCGGCTCGCGACGGGGGAGCCGGGCGCCGACGACGAGTTCGCCGAGGCGCTGGAACGGTGGATGGGCCTGGGCGGCGGCGACCTCGACTCCCGCCGGGGCTCGGTGCTGGCGGACCTCGGGCTCGACGTCGACCCGGAGCTGCCGATGACGGCGCTGTCCGGCGGGCAGGCGGCGCGCGTGGGGCTGGCGGCGCTGCTGCTGTCCCGGTACGACCTCTACCTGCTGGACGAGCCGACGAACGACCTGGACCTGGAGGGCCTCGCGCTGCTGGAGGACTTCGTCGACCGGGTGGACGCGCCGGTGGTGGTGGTGAGCCACGACCGCGAGTTCCTGAGCCGGACGGTGACGTCGGTGGTGGAGATCGACCGCAGCCTGCAGCGGGTCGCGGTCTACGGTGGGTCCTACGACGCCTACCTGGAGGAGCGGTCGACGGCCCGCCGCCAGGCCCGCGAGGCGTACGAGGACTACGCCGCCCGCCGAGACGCCCTGTCGGCGCGCGCGCGGATGCAGCGCGCGTGGATGGACAAGGGCGTGAAGAACGCCCGCCGCAAGTCGTCCGACAACGACAAGATCGGCCGGAAGTTCCGGGCGGACTCCTCGGAGAAGCAGGCGGCGAAGGCCCGGCAGACGGAGCGGCTGATCGAGCGGCTGGACGTCGTGGCGGAGCCCCGCAAGGAGTGGCAGCTGCAGATGACCATCGCGGCCGCGCCACGGTCCGGGACGGTCGTCGCCGCGGCGCGGGCCGCGACCGTGCGCCTCGGGGAGTTCACGCTGGGGCCCGTCGACGTGCAGCTCGACTGGCAGGACCGGGTCGCGATCACCGGGCCGAACGGCGCCGGCAAGACCACGCTGCTGGGGCTGCTGCTGGGCCGGTTGGCTCCCGACGAGGGCCGCGTCGACCTCGGGTCCGGCGTGCTGGTCGGCGAGGTCGACCAGGCGCGCGCGGCGTTCGAGGACGACGCCCCGCTCGCCGACGCGTTCTCGCGGCTGGTCCCCGAGTGGAGCACCGCGGACGTCCGGACGCTGCTCGCGAAGTTCGGGCTGGGCGGGCACCACGTCGGACGGCCCGCGTCGTCCCTGTCCCCGGGGGAGCGCACCCGCGCGGCGCTCGCCTTGCTGCAGGCCCGGGGCGTGAACCTGCTGGTGCTCGACGAGCCGACGAACCACCTGGACCTGCCGGCGATCGAGCAGCTCGAGCAGGCGCTGGAGGCGTTCGACGGCACGGTGCTGCTGGTCACGCACGACCGCCGGATGCTCGACAGCGTGCGGCTCACCCGCCGGTGGCACGTCGAGGACGGCCGGGTCACGGAGGTCACCGCGGACTGACGCGCCCACGGAGGGCGGCACGACAACGCTCTTGACAGCCGTTTACAGCGCTGTAAAGTGGCCGGTGCACGGCGCGAGATCGACGACGATCCGAGGTCGAAGGAGACGAAGACGTGGCTGCCGCACACCCGGCCGCAGGAGCGGCACTGAGCCGCCGGTCGTTCCTCACCGGCTCGGCCGGCGCGCTGGCGCTGGCACTCGCCGGCTGCGCCGCACCCGGGGCCGGCGGCGACGGCAGCACGCTGCGCTTCTACCTGCAGAAGCAGGAGGTGATCGGGTACTTCGGGGACCTGCTGCGCCGGTTCGAGTCCGAGCACCCCGGGACGCGGGTGGTGCACGACTCCACCACCGCGATCGCGCCGCAGTTCGTCCGCGGCGCGCCCTCCGACGTCGGGTGCTTCAACGGCAACCTGGAGCTCGCGCGCTACATCGGCAGAGGGCAGTTCCGCGACCTGTCGGAGCTGCCGTCCGCGGGGCGCGTCCGGCCGGACATCGGCAGGCTGGCGGACCAGTACGCGACCTACGAGGGCCGCACGAGCGTCATCCCGTACTCGCTGGCCGCGGCCGGGGTCATCTACAACAAGCAGATCTTCGCCCGTCTCGAGCTCCCGGTGCCCGAGACCTGGACGCAGTTCGTGGACGTCTGCACCGCGCTGCAGTCCGCCGGGGTGACGCCCGTCTACGCGACCGACCGCGACACCTGGACGCTCTGGCAGGGGCTGTTCGACTACTCGGTGGGCTCCCTGGTCGACACGGCGGCGTTCTTCGCGCGGATGAAGGAGGTCGGGGCGGACGTCGGCCCGGACGCGCCGGTGTCGTTCGAGCAGGACTTCGCGGTCCCCATGGAGCGTGCGAAGACGATCTCCGGGTTCTTCAACCCGGACCACGCGGTGCGGTCGTACGCGGACGGCAACCTCGCGTTCGGCCGCGGCGAGGTGGGGATGTACCTGCAGGGCCCGTGGGCGCTCGGGCAGATCGCCCTGGTGGACGAGACCCTCGACATCGGCACGTTCGCGCTGCCGGTCAGCGAGGACCCGGACGACCGGCAGGCGCGCGTCAACGTCGACCTCGCGCTGTACGTCCCGGAGCGCACGCGCCACGTGGCCGAGGCGGAGGAGCTCGTGGAGTTCCTCATGCAGCCCGAGATCGTCGACGCCTACAACCGTGACAACCTCGCGTACTCGACCACGACGGACGCACCGGCGCAGGACGACCAACGGCTCGCCGGCCTGCAGGTCTACGTGGACGACGCGGCGTTCTACCAGGGCGCCGGGACGTTCATCCCCACCTCGATCCCGCTGGGCAACTACCTGCAGGCCGCCATCCGCACCGGTGACTTCGACGGCATGCTCCGCCAGCTCGACGCCGACTGGCGCCGGCTCGCCACCAGGGACGCGACCGCGTGACCGCGACGACGCCGTCGCGGTCGGAGAAGGAGTGCTCGTGACCGTTCAGACCCCGCTCGGCGCCGCTGCGGCGGCTCCGGAGCAGCACGGCGTGAGACCGCGGCACCGCGGCCGGCCCGAGCTGATCGCCTACCTGTTCCTCGTCCCCGCGCTGGTGGTGTTCACCGCCGTGATCGTCGTGCCGGCCGCGATGGGCATCTTCTACAGCTTCACCAGCTACGTCGGGTTCGGCGACTGGTCGTTCCTGGGCCTGCGGAACTACGCCGCCCTGGTCACCGACCCCACGATCCTCGAGTCGTACGGCTTCACGCTGGGGTTCGCGCTCGTCACCGTGGTGGTGGCGCAGACGATCGCACTCGCGCTGGCCATCGCCCTCACGCGGCGCATCCGGTTCGCGACCCCGCTGCGCACCGTCTTCGTCATCCCGATGGTCGTCTCCGGGATCGTGGTCGCCTACGTGTTCAGCTTCCTGTTCTCCAACACGCTGCCGGCGTTCGCCAGCACGCTCGGGATCGGTCCGCTGGAGCAGAGCATCCTGGGCAACCCGGACCTGGCGTGGCTGTCCATCGTGGTCGTGTCCGCGTGGCAGACGATCCCGGGCGCGCTGCTCGTCTACACCGCGGGCCTGACCTCGATCCCACCGGACCTGTACGAGGCGAGTGCGCTCGACGGGGCGGGGCCGTGGCGGCAGTTCCGGTCGGTGACGCTGCCGCTGATCGGCGGGTTCGTCCTCATCAACACCATCCTGGGTGTCAAGGGGTACCTCGGGGTCTACGACGTCATCGTGGGCCTCACCGGCGGCGGGCCCGGCACGGCCACTCGCAGCGTCGCCATGACGATCTTCGGCGGGTTCACCGGCGGCGACTACGCGTACCAGATGGCCAACGCGACCGTGTTCTTCGTGATCACCGTGCTCATCTCGGTCGCCCAGCTGGTCGCCACCCGAGGCAGGAGCGTGCGACTGTGACCGCGACGACCACCACCACCGTCCGCGCCGGCGAGCCGGCGCACCGCCCTGCGGAGCCCCCCCGGCGCCCGCACCGCCCGCACCGGACGAGCTGGCTCCTCACCGTCCTGCTCTGCCTCGCGTCGCTGACCGTGCTCGCCCCGCTCTACGTCACCGTCTCGATGGCGTTCAAGACGACCGAGCAGTCGGTGGACGGCAACGCGTTCGCCCTGCCGGCGCCGTTCCACCCGGGCAGCTTCGCCGAGGCGTGGCAGCTGACCCGGTTCCCCGTGGCCTTCGGCGTCTCGGCCGGCGTCGCGGCCCTCACCGTCGTCCTGACGCTGCTGCTCAGCTCGATGGCCGCGTACGCGATCGTGCGGCACTGGCAGCACCGGTTCTTCCGGTGGTCGTTCGTGTACCTGCTCGCCGCGATGTTCCTGCCGTTCCCGGTCGTCGCCCTGCCGCAGATCAAGATGACCGCAGCGCTGGGCCTGGACAACCCTGTCGGCGTCGGGCTGCTGCACGCCATGTTCCAGCTGTCGTTCAGCGTGCTGCTGTTCTCGGCCTACCTGCGCTCGGTCCCGGTGGAGCTCGAGGAGAGCGCACGGATCGACGGCGCCACCACGTGGCAGGTGTTCTGGCGCATCATCCTGCCCATCCTGGGGCCCATGAACGCGACCGTCGGGATCTTCGCGTTCCTCGCGTCGTGGAACGACTTCATGATCCCGTCGCTGATCACCGCCGACCCGGGGCTGCAGACGCTCCCGGTGGTGCAGAACATCTTCCAGAGCCAGTTCGGCACCAGCTACAACGTCGCCTTCGCGTCCTACCTCATGGCGATGGCTCCCACGATCGTGGTCTACCTGATCGCCCAGCGCTGGGTGGTCAGCGGCATCACGCAGGGCGCCGTCAAGAGCTGACACCGACCCTGCCGCACCCCGGACCCGCAGCCGAGACCCGAAGGAGCGCCCGTGCCCGTCGCCACCGAGGACCGCACCGACCTGCCCGTCATCCGCCCGCTGCCCTACGCCGCGCCGTCCGCGCGAGCCGACCAGCAGGTGCGGGGCCCGCACTGGCGCGTGACGGTGCTGGCCGACGGGCTGTTCCGGGTCGAGTGGACGCCCGACGGCGGCGTCGAGGACCGGGCGTCGACGTTCGCGCAGCGCCGGGACCTCCCGGCGGCGGAGTTCACGGCGCGGCCGCTCGGCGAGGGAGTCGAGATCACCACGACGCGCGCCCGGCTCCGGTACGACGGGCGGCAGCCGTCTGCGGACGGGCTCCTGGTCGAGCTGATCGGCGCGGACCCCGGGCGCTGGCGGTACGGCGAGCCGACGCACGACCTCGGGGGCACCGCCCGGACGCTCGACGACGTCGACGGGCGCACCGAGCTGGAGTCCGGGGTGGTCGCCCAGGACGGCATCGCGCTCGTCGACGACTCGACGTCCTTCCTGTTCGAGGACGACGGGTGGATCGGCACCCGGACACCCGGCCGACGCGACCTGTACGTGTTCGCGTACGGGCGGGACTTCGCCGAGGCGGTCCGCGCGCTGTACGCCGTCTCCGGGCCGCCGACCCGGCTGCCGCGCTGGGCGCTCGGCAACTGGTGGAGCCGCTACCACGACTACTCCGCGGACTCGTACCTCGCGCTGATGGACCGGCTCGCCGCCGAGGGCCTGCCCTTCTCGGTCGCGGTGATCGACATGGACTGGCACCGGGTGGGATCCGTGCCGCCCGAGCACGGGTCCGGGTGGACGGGTTACTCGTGGGAGCGCGCGCTGTTCCCCGACCCGCCGGCCTTCCTCGGGGCCCTGCACGCCCGCGGCCTGCGCACCACCCTCAACCTGCACCCGGCCGACGGGGTCCGGGCGTTCGAGGACGCCTACCCCCAGGTCGCGCGCGCCGTGGGGGTCGACCCCGCGTCGGGCGCCCCCGTGCCGTTCGACCTGACGGACCCGGCGTTCGCCCGGGCGTACTTCGACGAGCTGCACCACCCGCTCGAGGAGCAGGGCGTCGACTTCTGGTGGATCGACTGGCAGCAGGGCCGGACCTCGAACCGGCCGGGCGTGGACCCGCTCTGGTTGCTCAACCACTTCCACCACCTCGACGCGGCGCGTGCCGGCGGCACGGGCATGACCTTCTCGCGGTACGCCGGGCCCGGCAGCCACCGGTACGCCGTCGGGTTCTCCGGCGACACGGTGGTCTCGTGGGCCTCGCTGGCGTTCCAGCCCGAGTTCACCGCGACGGCGGCGAACATCGGCTACTGCTGGTGGAGCCACGACATCGGGGGTCACACCCGCGGCGTCCGGGACGACGAGCTCGCGACCCGCTGGCTGCAGCACGGCGTGTTCTCCCCGATCACGCGGCTGCACTCGGCCAACAACCCGTTCATCCGCAAGGAGCCCTGGGTGTTCCCGCCGGAGCACCGGCAGGCGATGGGCGAGGCGCTGCGGTTCCGGCACCGGATGGTGCCGTACCTGCACACGATGAACCACCGTGCCGCCGGGGGGACGCCGCTGGTGCAGCCGGTCTACCACCTGCACCCGCGCCGCAGCGAGGCGTTCACGGTCCCGAACCAGTACGCGTTCGGATCGGAGCTGATGGTCGTGCCGGTCACCGCGCCGCGCAGCCCCGTGTCGCTGCTGGGCCGCACCCGCGGGTGGCTGCCGCCGGGTCTCTGGACGGACGTGTTCACCGGCACGGTCTACCGCGGGGACCGGTACGTCGACCTGCACCGCAGCCTCGCGGAGATCCCCGTGCTCCTGCGCGCCGGCGGGATGCTGCCGCTCACCGACCCCGGCGAGCTCGACGCCACCCGCAACCCGTCCGCGCTGGAGGTCATGGTGGCGCCGGCCGCGGACGGCGCGCTGGACCTCGCGGAGGACGCCGAGGACGACGCCGCCCCGGCCGCGCAGGACGAGGGCCCTGCGGCGGTCACGCCGCTGCGCTGGGACGCCGCAGCCCGCACCTTCACCGTGGGGGCCGTCCGTGGCCGGGCGGACGCCGTACCCGCGGTGCGCCGGTGGACGGTGACGTTCCTCGCGCTGCTGCCCGAGGGGCCCGTCACGGCGGGTGGGACGCCGCTGGAGGTCACGGGCGTGGACGGGCGCTGGAGCGTGACGGTCACGGCTCCCGTGACCGGGCCGGTCGAGGTCCACGTCGGCGGGCCGCTGCGGGTGGGACCGGACCGGCGCGACGCCGTGCGCGAGGTGCTCGAGCGCGCGCAGGCCGGCAACCCGGGCAAGCTCGACGCCTGGCGCGTCGTCGAACGCGACAGGGACGCGGCTGAGCGGGTCGCCGAGCTGGGCGCGGTGGATCTGGACGACGACGTGCGGGCCGCGGTCACCGAGCTGCTGGGTGCGGTCGTGGGCGCCGACGTCCGGTGACGGGAGGCCTCGACTCAGGCGGGGTGCTGGCCCGGCGCCGCCGCCGTGCTCTCCCGGTGCACGAGCTCGTACCCGACCGTCACGTGCCGACCCGGGGACGTGTCCCCGTCCATGCGCGCGAGCAGCAGGTCCAGGGCCCGGGACGCGAGCGCGTGGGTGTCCGGTGCCACGCTGGTGAGGGCCGGCACGGTGCTCGCGGTGAGCACGGTGGCGTCCCACCCGATGACGGCGACGTCGCCCGGCACGTCGATCCCCCGGACGCGCAGGGCCCGCAGCGCGCCGATCGCGGCGAGGTCGTCCCGGCACAGCAGGGCGTCGACCCGCAGCCCGGCGTCCAGGGCGTCGCCGAGGGCCTGCTCCGCGCCGATGGCGTCGCCCTGCCCGCGCGCCACGAGCAGGCGGTCGTCGGCGGGCAGCCCCGCGCGCTCCAGGCCGCGGCGGAAGCCCTGGATCCGGAGCGCCGACGTCCGGGACCAGGCGTCGACCTCGTGGCCCAGGAACCCGATGCGCCGACGGCCGATCTCGACGAGGTGCGTGACGGCGTCGTCCGCCGCGGCGACGTTGTCGATGGCCACCTGGTCCGCGCCGGGGGGCTGGGCGTCCTCGCCCAGGAACACCATCGGGGTGTCGCCGCGCATCGCGTCGAGCTCGGTGGCCGTCAGGGACTGGGGGTGCACCACGACGCCGTCGACGATCCCGGCCTCGCGGTCCTGGATGACCGACCGCTCGCCGTCGGCGGTGCCGCCGGTCTCCTCCAGCAGCAGCCGGTAGCCGCGCGCCGCGCTGACCCGGGCGAACACGTGCGCGAGCTCCGCGAAGTAGGGGCGGCGCAGGTCCGGGAACGCCAGGGCCACCATGCTCGACCGCCCGGTCGCCAGGCTGCGCCCGCGGGAGTCGGGGCGGTAGCCGAGCTCGTCGACCGCCGCCTGGACCCGCGCGCGCATGGCCGGGCTGACGTGCTCGTAGCCGCGGACGACGTTGGACACCGTCTTCATCGAGACGCCCGCGCGCACGGCCACGTCCTGCAGGGTCACCCTTCCCATCGGGCCAACCTAACGGCGACAGTGCATTACAGCGCTGTAAAGTGGCGCGGATGACGAGCACCGCAGCGCGCGACGACGCGCACCCGGCACGCCCGCTGCCGATCGCGACCCGCCAGGACGGCTCCTACCCGCGTCCCCAGCTCCTCCGGGCGGCATGGGCCGACCTCGACGGTCCCTGGGCGTTCCGCCGCGACGACGCGGACGAGGGCCTGGCCGCCGGGTGGGCCCACGGCCTGCCCGGGGACGAGCGGATCACCGTGCCCTTCCCTCCCGAGTCCGCCGCGTCGGGCGTCGCGGACCCCGGGTTCCACCCCGTCGTCTGGTACGCGCGGGTCGTGACGCCGGAGGACCTGGCCGCAGCCGGTCGGTCCGAGCGCGCCCCGCGCGTGCTGCTGCACCTCGGCGCCGTCGACTACCGCGCGACCGTGTGGGTCGACGGCGCGCTCGCGGGCGAGCACGAGGGCGGCCACACGCCGTTCACGCTCGACGTCACCGCCCACGTCGCCGCGGACGGCGAGCACCTGGTCGTCGTGCGGGCCGAGGACGACCCGCACGACGCCGCCCAGCCGCGCGGCAAGCAGGACTGGCACGAGCAGCCGCACGCCATCTGGTACCACCGGACGACGGGCATCTGGCAGACCGTCTGGCTCGAGGCCGTCCCGACCACGAGCATCGCGAGCCTGCGCTGGGCGACCCCCGAGGCGACCACGGTCGACGTGACCGTCGGGCTGCGCGGGCGGGTCCGGCCCGGCAGCCGCCTGCGGGTGGCGCTGCGGGTCACCGACCGCGACGAGGACCTCGGCGCCGTGGAGGCCCTCGTCGTCGACGGCGGCTCCCGGCAGCGGCTGAGCCTCCCGCTCGCCCGGCAGCGCAACGGGCAGGCCCGCGACGAGCTGTTCTGGACGCCCGAGCGGCCGCGGCTGGTCGACGCGACGGTGACCCTCCTGGACCCGGCCGGTGAGGTGGTCGACGCCGTCAGCTCCTACCTCGGCGTCCGGACCGTCGGGGTCGCCGGCGGCCGGTTCCTGCTCAACGAGCGGCCCTACGACGTGCGCTCGGTGCTGAACCAGGGCTACTGGCCGGAGAGCCACCTCGCTGCGCCGACCCGGGACGCACTGCGGCGGGAGGTCGAGCTGATCCGGGACCTCGGGTTCACCGCCTGCCGGGTGCACCAGAAGGTCGAGGACCCCCGGTTCCTGCACTGGGCCGACCGCCTCGGCCTCCTCGTCTGGGGAGAGGCGCCCGCGACCTACGAGTTCTCCCCGAGCGCGATCCAGCGGGCCACCCGCGAGTGGATGGACGCCGTCGAGCGCGACGCCTCCCACCCGTGCGTCGTCACCTGGGTGCCGCACAACGAGTCCTGGGGCATCGAGCGTCTGGCGACGGACCCCGCGCAGCAGGCGTTCGCCCGGGCGCTCGCGGACCTCACGCGCGCGCTCGACCCGACGCGCCCTGTCGTCTCGAACGACGGCTGGGAGCAGCAGAACACCGACATCGTCACGGTGCACGACTACGAGGGCGACGGCGAGGTCGTCGCCAGGACGTACGCCGACGACGACGCGCGCGTCCGCATCGTGACGGGTACGGCGCCCTCCGGGCACCCGCAGTTCGTCGGTGGCGCGCGCGACGCGGGCCAGCCGCTCATGCTGACGGAGTTCGGCGGCGTGAGCTTCCAGCCGGACGCCGCGCGGCCGAACGGCTGGGGCTACACGGCCGCCGCGGACGTCGACGACTGGGTCGCGCGGCTGCAGGCGCTCTACGACGGCGTCCGAGCCGGCACGCTGCTCGCGGGCACCTGCTACACCCAGCTCGCGGACACGCTGCAGGAGACCAACGGGCTCCTCACCGCGGACCGGCGGCCCAAGGCGCCGGTCGAGCGCATCCGGGCGGCGGTCACCGGGCAGGGGTGAGGTCGGCTCACGCCCGCGGTCTTGACGGCCGGGGACGACGCGACGAGGGTGGGTGCGGCGACGACCCTGCCCCGATCCGGAAGACCCCCATGAGCTTCAGCACGGAACCCGGGACGCGCGGCGCCCGGCAGCCCTCCGGCCCGCTGCTCCGGGTCGCCAACCGGCTCACCACCGGCCGGCTGCGCCGCCGCGGCGGACGGCTGATGGGCATGGACGTGCTGGTGCTCCACACCGTCGGTGCGAGGTCGGGGCAGCCACGCGCCACGCCCGTGGCCTGGTTCCCCGGCCCCGACGGCAGCCGGTACGTGGTCGCCTCGGCGGCCGGCGCCCCGGGGCACCCCGCCTGGTACCTCAACATCGCCGCGCACCCCGGCGAGGTCGCGATCGAGGCCGACGGCCGGACCGTGCCCGTGGCGCCCACCGTGCTCACCGGAGCCGAGCGGGACGACGCGTGGCGCGCGGTCGTCGCGGCGGCGCCCCGCTTCGCGGGGTACCAGGAGAAGACGGACCGGGTGCTGCCGGTCCTGCGGCTGACACCGCGGGACTGACGCCGCCTCAGTGCTGCGCGGGGAAGATCGCCCAGACGTGCTTGGTGTCGTGGGTCGTGTACCAGCCGACGTCCTGCGACAGCCGCCGCGCGATCACCAGGCCGAAGCCGCCGGCACCGGAGGGCCGCTCCCCGGCGACCACCGGGGCGGTGTGCACGTCGCTGTCGCACACGTCGAGCAGGTACTCCTGCCCGTCGGTGGACAGGGTGAGGCTCGTCGGCGGGCGTCCGTGCTGCAGGGCGTTCGACGCCAGCTCCGAGGCGACCAGCACCATGTTGCCCGGGACGCGGTCGAGGCGCTCCTGCGCGGGCGCGTGGCCGGTCGTGATCTCGACGAGGAGCTCGCGGCGCACCGGCGAGAGGTCCGCCACGCTGGTGAGCTCCCAGGTGCGGACGGGCGTGAACCGGGCCGGGGGACGGGAGGACGCCAGACCGGCGTCGGTCTGGGGCCCGGCTCCCCGTCCGTGCTCGCTGTGCGCCACATCGCCTCCGTGTCCTGGGGGTGTCGGGTCCCGACGGTATTTCGGCGGCGACCCGGGCGCCACTTCGGCTCCGGGCGAGCGCGAGGAGACGTCAGCGGGCCGCGAGGTCCAGCGTCATGAACGTCGAGTACGGGCTGGGCCGGTAGGAGCCGAACGGGCCGCACTCCTCGAACCCGGCCCGCGCGTACATCGCCCGCGCCGCCGCGAAGCCGTCCTGCGTCCCGGTCTCCAGGCTGACCCGCTCGTAGCGCCGCTCGACCGCGAGCCCGACGAGGTGCTCGACCAGCGCGGCCGCCACGCCGCGTCGCCGTGCCGCCGCGGCGGTGTGCATGGACTTCAGCTCCCCGTGACCCGGCGCGACCTCGGCCAGCGCGCCGACGCCGAGCAGCGTCCCGTCGTCACCGTCGCGGGCGCTGCAGAACGTGACGTGCGGCGCGGTGAGCCCGTCGACGTCCAGGGCGTGCACCTCCTCCGGCGGGCTCAGCTCGTACATCAGCTCGAGGTGCCGGGTGAGCAGCGCGAGGACGTCGGGCGTGCGGGGGTCGTCGGGGGCGATCGTCAGCGAGGTCATCGCCGGTGACGGTACCGCCTCAGGCGCTCAGCTCCGGGTCGCCCGCCAGCGTCGCGGCGTGGTCCGGGACGGACGTGAACAGCTCCCGCGGCGGGCGCTCGTAGTCGTCCCGCGCCGGCGGCCGGTCGGGCAGGTGCACCGGCTCGTGGGGGACCTCCCGGTACGGGATCGTCGAGAGCAGGTGGGCCATCATGTTCAGCCGGGCGTTGCGCTTCTTGTCCGACTCGACGACGAACCACGGGTTCTCCGGGGTGTCGGTGTGCGCGAACATCTCGTCCTTGGCGCGGGAGTAGTCCTCCCACCGCGCGATGGACTCCAGGTCCATGGGGCTGAGCTTCCACCGCCGCACCGGGTCGTGCAGCCGGGACCGGAACCGGCGCAGCTGCTCCGCGTCCGACACGGAGAACCAGTACTTGCGCAGCAGGATCCCGTCGTCCGCGAGCATCCGCTCGAACACCGGGGCCTGCTCCAGGAACAGCGCGTGCTCCTCGGGCGTGCAGAAGCCCATGACCTTCTCGACGCCCGCCCGGTTGTACCAGGAGCGGTCGAACAGCACGAGCTCCCCGGCGGCGGGCAGGTGCGCGATGTACCGCTGGAAGTACCACTGGCCGCGCTCGCGCTCGGTCGGCGCGGGCAGGGCAGCGATGCGCGCGACGCGGGGGCTGAGGTACTCGGCGATCCGCTTGATCGTGCCGCCCTTGCCGGCGGCGTCGCGGCCCTCGAACACCACGACCACGCGGGCGCCGGTGCTCCGCACCCACTCCTGGAGCGTCACCAGCTCGGACTGCAGCCGGAACAGCTCCGCCTCGTACACCGCCTTGGGCACCTTCGCCGTCATCCCCGGACCGTACGCCGGGCGGTGCGGGCGTGACCAGGCCCGGGCGCCACGGCTCGGGGGTCAGGCGTCCGGCGTCCGCTCCGCCCTGCCCGTGACCACGCGGTTCACCACGTACAGCACCACGCCGATCCCGAGCAGCACGAGCGCCCGCAGGTAGACGCTGCCCTCGCGCCCGGTGAGCGGGGAGGCGAGCACGAGCGACACGACGGCGCCGATCGCCGGCGCCCAGGTCGGCGCGCGGAACGACTTCTCGGTGTCGCCGTCGACGGTCTCGGGGTCGCCGTCGGTGTCCCGGCGCCGCAGCACCAGCACCGCGACGTTGACCACCGCGAACACCAGCAGCAGGAGCAGCACGGTGGTGTCCGCGAGGTCGCCCAGGTCACCGGTCGCGGTGAGGGTCAGCGCCAGCACGACGGTGAACGCGATCGCCACGACGGGCGTCCGCCGCCGGGCGTGCACCCGGCCCAGGACCGCGGGCACGATCCCCTCCCGCGACATCCCGTAGACCAGGCGCGACGCCATCATCATGTTGATCAGCGCCGTGTTCATGACCGCGAGCAGGGCGATCAGCGCGAACAGCCACGGCGGGAACGCCAGGCCGGCGACCTTGACGACCTCGAGCAGCGGGCCGGTCGAGCCGACCAGCACGTCCGTCTCGACGAGCATCGACGCCGTGAACGCCACCGCGAGGTAGATGAGGCCGGCGACGAGCAGGCCGCCGAACAGCGCCCGGGGGAAGTCCCGCCGGGGGTGCCGGGCCTCCTCCGCGAGGTTGACGGAGTCCTCGAAGCCGAGCAGCGCGTAGAAGGCCAGCGCGGTGGCGCCGAGCACGCCCGTCCAGACCGGTCCCTCGGTGTGCAGCTCCATCGCCCGGCCGGGGTCGCCGTCCCCCTGCAGCAGCGCCCAGACGCCGATGCCGATGATGACGAGCAGGCCGCTCGCCTCGACGAGCGTGAGGACCACGTTGACGCGGACCGACTCGGAGACGCCGAGGACGTTGACGACGGTGATGAGGCCGAGGAACACCCACGCCGCGGCGAGCGTCGGCACGCCGAAGGGCAGCAGCTCCGCGAGGTAGTCGCCGCCGAACGCCCGCGCGGCAGCGGAGGCGCTCGTGATGCCGGACATCATCACGGCGAACGCGACGAGGAAGGTGAGGAACGGGCGCTGGAACGCGCGGTTCGCGTACAGCGCCGCACCCGCCGCCTGCGGGTACCGCGCCACGAGCTCGGCGTAGGCCGTCGCCGTGAGCGTCGCCAGCACGAACGCCAGCAGGAACGGCAGCCAGATCGCCCCGCCGACCTCTGCGGCCACCGTCCCGGTGAGCGCGTAGATGCCCGCGCCGAGGATGTCCCCGACCACGAACAGCAGCAGCACGGTCCGGCCGATCGTCCGCTTGAGCGCCGGCTGGTCCTTGTCCACCTGCACCGACTCGGCCATCGGAGCACCACCTCCCCTTCGAGGGGACACTGTGCTCCCGGCGGGCGCCGGGCGCGCGCCGAGAGCGGCCCTCACCAGGCGGGACGCGACCGCCGCCCCTACGCTCGGTCGCACCACCACACACCGGAGGTCAGGCATGAAGGGCAAGCTGGCATTCGTCCTCGGCGCGGGCGTGGGCTACGTGCTCGGGACGCGCGCGGGCCGCGTGCAGTTCGAGAAGATCAAGGGCTGGGCGTCCGACGCCTGGAACGACCCGCGCGTGCAGTCCACCGTGGACGACCTGGAGTCGCAGGCGGCGCGGATCGCCAAGGACCAGGGTTCGGCCATCAAGGACAAGGCCGTCGACGCGGTGAAGACCGCGGTGTCGAAGGCCAAGGGCGACGAGCCGGGCGGCGCGGACGGGACCGGCACCACGCCGCCGACCGCGACCACCCCGCCGACCGCCACCACCCCGCCGCCGAGCCTCTGACGGCAGGCGCACGGAACGACGCCGAGGCCGGCGGTCCCCGCGTGGGGGCCGCCGGCCTCGTGCGTGCGGCGTGCGGTCAGACGGGGACCGCGCGGGGTGCCCCGGTGGGACCGTCCGCCGGCACGACGGGAGTGCCGAGCGGGGCGTTCGCCTCGCGCACCTCCCGGTAGGGCCGCAGGTGCGTGTACAGCTCGTCGCGCAGGGGGTTGCGGTGCCGGGTGAGGATCACGAACAGCTGGTACCCGGCGACGGCCACGTTGGCGGCCAGCGACACGGCCGACACCGTGAGCAGCGCGGTCGGGTCGTGCGACGCGTCCACCGCGAACCGCGAGGAGCTCACGAAGGCGGGGACGGCCATCGTGAACATCATCCACAGGGCGAGCGTGTGCGCGCGGTGCTGCAGCCAGGCGCCCTTCTTGAGGAAGAAGGCCGGGACCGTGCAGGAGAGGAGCAGCGCGGCACCCGCGTAGAACGCGTGGTCGCCGACGCAGTTGTAGACGTACGCGAAGTTCCACAGGTCGTAGGCGACGATCCAGAACCACATCATGTCGGGCCAGACCATGTCCTGGGACCGGTCGCGCGACACGATGATGCCGGCCCAGCCGCAGATGGTGAGCAGGTTGAGGACGCCGGCGACGCCGTTCATCACGTTCCACGGGCCGCCCACCATGTAGACGCCGTCGTGCAGGCCGTGCAGGCCCGCCACCTGGAAGTCGCGGACGACGGCCTCGCCGATGTTGATGGCGAGGATCAGGGCGGGGAACATCAGCATCCAGCGGTTCCGTGACAGGCGGGGCACGTACCGCAGCAGCATGAAGCCGAGGCAGCCGGCGAGCGCCGAGTAGACCTTCACCCAGTGGAACCAGGTCCCGGTCGACGAGCCGGCGCCCGCGGTCGTCGGCCAGACGAACAGGGTGAGCAGCAGGGGCAGCGCCACGAAGAGGCCGAGTCCGGCCCACTTCCAGCGGCGCGTCACCTCGTTCAGGGCGATGAGGGCGACGAGCACGACGCCCCACAAGGCCCAGGAGTACCAGGGGATCGACTCGAACAGGAACATCGGACTCCTCCTCACGACGGCGCGGTTCCGCCCTCTGCTGCCGACCGTAGGAACCGGCCGGGCGGCGGTCACTGGACAGCGGGGCCGATGTGTCCAGAGCGCGGCGCGGAGGAGGCCTCGGTCGCGTCGTCACCCGGCGGGGACGGGACTTTCGGCCCGCTCCGGGTGGTCGGCGCGCGGCCGTACGGTGAGGCATGACCGAGCCCGCGAGTCCTGAGCGCCGCCGCTCCGACGCGCGCGACGCCCTGGCCGCGGCCCTGAAGGTGCGGCTCCGGGACGAGGCGCTCGACCGGGTGACCGTCACGGAGCTGGCGCGGGACTGCGGTCTCACCCGGCAGGCCTTCTACTACCACTTCCGCGACGTGCGGCAGCTCGCGGTGTGGGTGTTCGAGACCGAGGTGGCGGAGCAGGTGCGTGCCGCGGCGGCGTCGTCGGAGACCTGGGCGGACGGGCTGGTCCGCCTCCTGCAGTACCTCCGCGAGAACCGCTCGTCGACGGTCGCCGTCCTCGACGGGGTCGGCCGGTCGCGGCTCGAGCGGTACCTGTTCGCCCAGATGCGGCCGGTGACCGAGGCCGTCGTGGCCGAGGTCGGTGGGGGCGGCCCCCGACGCGCGGGCGACCGGGCCCGGGTGGTGGACCACTACACGTCGGTGGTGCTCGCGGTCGTGCTGCGCTGGGTCGCCGGCGGGATGGTCGAGCACCCGTACCGCCTGGTCGGCGACCTCGAGCTCATGATGCACGGCTCGGTGCGCGAGTCGGTCCGGCGGCTGGACGACCGCTCGGAGCCGGACGACGGCGGCCCCGGGCGCCGGTGGGGACCGGCGCCCGGGAGCGTCGCTAGATCACCAGGCTGAGCAGCAGCACCACGACCAGCGCGGTGACCGACAGCACGCACTCCATCAGCGACCACGTCTTGAAGGTCTGGCCGACGGTCATCTTGAAGTACTCCTTGACCAGCCAGAACCCGGCGTCGTTCACGTGGCTGAGGAACACCGAGCCCGCGCCGATCGCGAGCACCATGAGGGCGACGTGCGTGGGGGACAGGCCCTCGGCGAGCGGCGCGACGATGCCCGCGGCGGTGACGGTCGCGACCGTGGCCGAGCCCGTCGCCACGCGGATCAGCACCGCGACGAGCCAGGCGGCCAGCAGCGGCGAGATCGGCGCGTCCGCGAGGCCCTTGGCGATGACGTCGCCGACGCCGGAGTCGACGAGCGTCTGCTTGAAGCCGCCGCCGGCGCCCACGATCAGCAGGATCGAGGCGATCGGCGCGAACGAGGAGTCGACGAGCGAGCCGATCTGGCTGCGGGTGCGGCCCTGCCGCGAGCCGAGCAGGACCAGCGACACCAGGGCCGTGATGAGCAGCGCGACCAGCGGGGTGCCGATGAAGTCGAGCACCTGGCCGACGCCGCTCTCCTGGAACCCGATGGTCTCCGCGAGGGTGCGGGCCAGCATGAGGACGACGGGCAGCAGCACCACGGTCAGGGCGGTGGCGAACGAGGGGCGGCGGGCGCCCTCCTCGCGGTCCGAGCCGCCCAGGATCTCGGTCGGCGGGTCCAGCGGCACCCAGCGGGCCATGGGCTTGGCGAGCAGCGGGCCGGAGATCGCGACGGTCGGGATCGCCACCAGCAGGCCGAGCCCGAGCGTCAGGCCGAGGTCGGCGCCGAGGGCGTCGATCGCGATCAGCGGTCCGGGGTGCGGCGGCACGAGGCCGTGCAGCGCAGACAGGCCGGCGAGCGCGGGGATGCCGACGACGATCATCGAGACCTTCGACCGGCGGGCGACGAGCATCACGACCGGGATCAGCAGGACGACGCCGACCTCGAAGAACAGCGGGATGCCGATGATGAACGCCGCGAACGCCATGGCCCACGGCAGCCGCTTCACCGGCGTCCTGGCCAGGATCGAGTCGACGATCTGGTCGGCGCCGCCGGAGTCGATCAGCATCTTGCCGATGATCGCGCCGAGGGCGATGAGGATGCCGACGCCCGCGACCGTGGTGCCGAGGCCCGCGGTGAAGCTGGTGAACGCGTCGGTGTAGGGCAGGCCGGCCGCGACGGCGAGCACGCCGGCGCCGAGCATCAGGGACAGGAACGGGTGCAGCTTCAGCCACACGATGAGCAGCACGATCACGGCGATGCCGACGACGGCGGCCACGATCAGGCGGGTGTCGGACACCGCGGGTGCGGTGTCCTCGGCCGCGGCGGCCAGCAGCGCCGTGGCGGCGAGCGGGGACATCAGGACTCCTGGGGGGTGGTCGGGCCGGGCACGCGGGCCGTGGCGGGGTCGATGCCGAGCTCGCGCAGGGCGGCGTCGGCGACGGAGTGCGGGGAGACCTCGACCGGCACCACGACGCCGTCCTCGGCCCCGGTGAGCCGCTCGAGCGTCTCGAACTGCGAGGGCAGCAGGGACGGGGGCATGAAGTGCCCGGCGCGCCCGGCCATCCGCTGGCCGATGGAGTCGATCGTCCCGTCCAGGTGCACGAACCGGACGCGGCCCTCGGCCTCGCGCAGGACGTCGCGGTAGGCGACGCGCAGCGCGGAGCAGGTGACGATGGTCGACCGGCCCGCGCCCGCCTGCTCCGAGAGCCAGTCGCGCATGGCGCGCAGCCACGGCCAGCGGTCGTCGTCGGTCAGCGGGGTGCCCGCCGACATCTTCTCGATGTTGGCCGGCGGGTGGAACTCGTCGGCCTCGGCGAACGGCCAGTTCAGGCGCTCGGCCAGGATCTGGGCGGTCGTGGTCTTCCCCGACCCCGCGACCCCCATCACCACCAGGTGCTGGACCTCCGGCATTGGTTGTCCCTCTCGACGTCGTCGTCCGGGCGCGGATTCGTCCGGCAGCGGCCGCGGACCGCCCCGCAGCACCGGACACTGTGGCACAAAGGTGCGATCTTTGGAAGCCAAAGGTCACACCAGTCGGGGCGCTGGTCGACCGCGCGTCCGGCCCGCCCCGTGTGCGACCCTGGCACGGCCGCCGGGGCGGCGCGCGTCGGAGGGGCGCGTGATCAGCGCGTCGGAGGGGCGCGTGATCAGCGCGTCGATCGGGCGCGTGACCAGCGCGGCGAGGAGGAGCGGACGTGGTGGCCGAGGTGCTGCACAGCAGCGTGCTCGAGGTGGTCGGCGCGGAGATCACCGCCGGCACGGTGCCCGCCGGCGCGGTCCTCACCCTCGAGCGGATCCAGCAGCGCTTCGCCGTGTCCCGCACCGTCGCGCGCGAGACCATGCGGATGCTCGAGCACCTCGGGCTGGTGACGTCCCGGCGCCGCGTCGGGCTCGTCGTGCGGCCCGCGTCCGACTGGATGGTGTTCGACCCGCGCGTGATCCGCTGGCGGCTGGCGGGCCCCGGCCGGCTCGCTCAGCTCCGGTCGCTCACCGAGCTCCGCGCGGCCGTCGAGCCCGTCGCGGCCGCCGCCGCCGCCCGGCACGCCGACCCCGCCGACGTCGACCGGCTGCTGGAGATCGTGGCCCGGATGCGCGAGCTCGGGGAGGCCGGCCGGCTCGAGGAGTTCCTGGCCTGCGACATCGAGTTCCACGCGCTGCTGCTGCGTGCGGGGCGGAACGAGATGTTCTCGGCGCTCACCGACGTGGTCGCCGAGGTGCTCGCCGGGCGCACCCGGCACGGCCTCATGCCCGCGCACCCGCGACCCGAGGCGCTGGACGCCCACGACGCGGTGGCCGCCGCGGTGCGGGCCCGCGATCCCGAGGCGGCCGAGCGGGCGATGACGGTCATCACGGCGGAGATCCGGGCCGCCCTGGGCGAGCTGCACTGACGGTTCGCCCGTTCTGCGGCGCCACCCCTCGGCGTCAGCCCACCGGGTCGGCGGCGAACGTCTGCAGCCCCGCGGTGCGCGCCAGCTCGAGCCGGTGGGCGTCCTCGCTGCCCGGCGCCGCGGTGTAGACGACGATCCGCAGGTCGGTGCCGGGGGCGACCAGCACGTCGCAGTCGACCGTGATGTCCCCGACGCACGGGTGGTGCACGGTCTTGCGGCTCGCGCGGTGGTCGGCGACGCGCGCCTCCTGCCAGCGCCGGGCGAACTCGGGCGACTCCTCGAGCAGCCGCTGCACCAGGCGCTCCAGCGCGGTGTCCTGCGGATAGCGGCCCCGGGCCTGGCGCAGGTCGCCCACCAGGTCGGCGGCGAACGCCTCGGCGTCCCCGGGCGCGTGCTCCACGCGCGGCACCCCGCCGACGAACCACTGCCAGACCACGTTCCCCTCGTGGCCGACGAACCCGGACGGGTCGCCGTTCACCGCCGCCCAGAGCGGGTTCCACAGCACCAGGTCGTGCGCGGCCGTGAACACCGCGACCGGCACGTCCGTCAGCCGGTCGACGATCCGCTGCACGCCGGGCGTGACGTGCCGGGGGACCGTCCCGCGGGACGGCACCGCCGCACCCGCCACGCGGTACAGGTGGTCGCGCTCGTGGTCGTCCAGCCGGAGGGCCCGCGCCAGGGCGGCCAGCGTCTGCGGCGACGGGTGCGTCGCGCGGCCCTGCTCCAGGCGCACCACGTAGTCGACGCTCACGTGGGCCAGCATCGCGAGCTCCTCGCGCCGCAGCCCCGGGGTCCGGCGCCCGGCTCCGGCCGGCAGCCCCGCCTCCTCCGGTCGCACCCGGTCCCGCCAGGCCCGCAGCACCCGCGCGAGATCGTCCATGCGCCCATCGTGCCCCCTGGCGCCCGGGCCTGGGTGGTACCGCGAGTCCCACGGTCGTGCGGTGCCTGGTGCGATCCGCCGGCCCGGCGGAGCGTGGACGCCATGACCACCACACTGATCACCGGGGCGAACAAGAGCCTCGGGCTGGAGACCGCCCGCCGGCTCGTCGAGGCCGGCCACACGGTGTACGCCGGGATGCGCGACCTCGCCTCGGGGGACGCCGTGCGCGCCCTGGGTGCGCACGCCGTGCAGATCGACGTCACCGACCAGGCGAGCGTCGACGCCGCGGTCGCGGCGCTGCCCGAGCTCGACGTGCTCGTCAACAACGCGGGCGTCCTCGGGACGTCCTTCGGCGTGGACGACCTCGACGCCGAGGCGGTGCGGGAGGTGCTGGAGACCAACGTCGTCGGCGGCGTGCGGGTCACGCAGGCCGCGCTGCCGCTGCTGCGGCGGTCCGCGAACCCGGTCGTCGTCAACGTGGCGTCGGGGGTCGGGGTGCCGCGGTGGCTCCTCGACGAGGCGCACGACGAGTACCCGGTCCTGGCCGTCCCCTACGCGGCGTCGAAGGCGGCGGTCATCGCGCTGACGGTGCAGTACGCCAAGAACCTGCCCGGCTTCCGCGTCAACGCCAGCGACCCCGGCTACACCGGCACCGACTTCAACGGGCACTCCGGGCACCAGACCGTCACCGAGGGGACCGACGCGACCGTGGCGCTCGCGCTGCTGGGCCCCGACGGACCGACGGGCGAGCTGCACGGCCGGCGCGGGCGCATCGCGTACTGACCGCCGGCGGGGCGGGGGCGCGCCCTCGCGGGCGGCGCCCCCGCCCGGCCGTCAGGGGCGCGGGACGTTGCGGAGGTTCGAGCGGGCCATGGCCATGACCTCGCCCATCCCGCCGCCGAGGATCTCCTTGCTCATCGCCGCCGTGAACCCGCCGACCTGCTGGCGCGTGATCTTCGGCGGCAGCGACAGCGCGCGGGGGTCGGTGACGAGGTCGACGAGCGCCGGCCCGTCGTGCGCGAACGCCTGGCGGAGCGCGGTGCGGATGTGCGTCGGGTCCTCGACGCGCACCGCCGGGATGCCCACCGCGTTCGCGACCGCCGCGTAGTCGACCGTCGGGGAGTCGGTCCCGTAGCTCGGCAGCCCGTCGACCAGCATCTCCAGACGCACCATGCCGAGCGTCGCGTTGTCGAACAGGATGATCTTCACCGGCAGCTGGTAGTGCACCAGCGTGATGAGCTCCCCGAGCAGCATCGACAGGCCGCCGTCGCCGGCGATCGCCACCACGTGCTTCTGCTCGGCGCCGGAGTCCCGGGCCGCGAAGGCCGCTCCGATCGCGTGCGGCACGGCGTTGGCCATCGACCCGTGCAGGAACGAGCCGATCACGCGGCGCCGTCCGTTCGGCGTGAGGTAGCGCGCGGCCCAGACGTTGCCCATGCCGGTGTCCACCGTGAACACCGCGTCGTCCGCGGCCTCCTCGTCGAGCAGCACGGCGGCGTACTCGGGGTGGATCGGCGTGTGGTGCTCGACGTCCTTCGTGTACGCGCCGACCACGCCGGACATCGCCCGCTCGTGCTTCTTGACCATCGAGTCGAGGAACCGGCGCGACCGCTTGCGCGACACCAGCGGCAGCAGCGCCCGCACGGTCTCGCCGACGTCCCCGACCACCGCGAGGTCGTTGCGGGTCCGGCGGCCGAGGCGGGTGGGGTCGATGTCGACCTGCGCGGTCCGGACGTCGCCGGGCAGGAACTGGTCGTACGGGAAGTCGGTCCCGAGCAGGATCAGCAGGTCCGCCTCGTCCATCGCGGCCTGCAGCGCCCCGTACCCGAGCAGACCCGTCATCCCGACGTCGAACGGGTTGTCGTACTGGATGTGCTCCTTGCCGCGCAGGCTGTGCCCGACGGGTGCGGCGATCGTGTCGGCGAGCGCGAGGACGTCGTCGTGCGCACCGCGGACGCCCGCACCGGCGAGGATCGTCACCTTCTTCGCGTCGTCGATCGCGGCGGCGAGCGCGGCGACGTCCGCGTCGGCCGGGACCACGCGCGGGCTGCTCGGGCGGGTGAGCGTGTCCGTGCCGGCGGGCGGGACCTCGAGGTCCGCGACGTCGCCCGGCAGCGTCAGCACCGCGACGCCCGGCGCGCCGTACGCGTGGTGGATGGCGCTGCGGATCACGCGCGGCGCCTGCGCGGCGGACGAGATCATCTCCGAGTAGACGGAGCACTCGACGAACAGCCGGTCGGGGTGCGTCTCCTGGAAGTACTGCGTGCCGATCTGCGCGCTCGGGATGTGCGAGGCGATCGCCAGCACCGGGACGCGGCTGCGGTTCGCGTCGTAGAGGCCGTTGATGAGGTGCAGGTTGCCCGGGCCGCACGAGCCGGCGCACACCGCGAGCGCGCCCGTGATCTCCGCCTCGGCCGCGGCGGCGAACGCGGCGGCCTCCTCGTGCCGGACGTGCACCCACTGGATGTCGACGCCGTCCTTGCGGGCGCGGCGGACCGCGTCGACCACCGGGTTCAGGCTGTCCCCGACGATGCCGTAGATGTGCTTGGCCCCTGCCGCCACCACCTGGGCGACGAGCTGGTCGGCCACCGTGCTGCTGCGTGCCACGCCTCGCTCCGATCGTTGTCGTGCGGCCATATTCATCCCATGACTTCGCGCGGCGCCACCCGGGGCCGGTGTCTCGTCGATCACGCCCGGCCCTGCGCCACCCCGGGCGACCCCGGCGAACGGGGCCGTCCGGCGGGCAACCTGGTGAAAGTCTGCGCAGGAACTGTGGACGACGCACCCCGGGCTCCGCGGGCTGGCACTCTCAGCACGTGGAACTGACCTCGGCAGATGCGCTCCGGCGCGAGCTCACCGACTTCACGCGCTGCCCGTCCTGCGGGACCGCGCTCGACTCCGCGCGGTGCGGGTCGTGCGGGCTCGACCTCGCGGGGTCGGCCGGCGAGCGCATCGCCGACGCCTCCCGAGCCGCGGCCCGCGCCCTGGACGAGCGCCGCCGGGTGATCTGGACCGTGCGCGCGGAGCAGACCGGGGACCACCCGCGCACGGCGCCGACCGGGCCGACGGTGTGGGCGCCGCAGCCGGTGGGCGCGGCCCAGCCCGTGGGTGCGGCCCAGCCGGTGGGTGCGGTGCAGCCGGTGGGCGGCCGGGCGGGCGGGCCGACGACGGGGCCCGCGACCGGTGCGCCCGCCGTCCCGGCGTGGTCCGCCGGGCCGGTCCCCGCGCGTCCCGTCCTGCCGGCCGGTGCCGTGCCCCCGCCCGGCGCGCCGCTGCGATTCGCGCCCGTGGGCCCGCCGCCGCCGGAGCGCGGCTTCGACGTCGTGCGCCTGTTCGTCCTCGCCGGTGCGGGGCTCGTGGCCGCGGCGGCGCTCGTGTTCGCGTTCTTCGTGCTCGCGGAGGCGCCCGCCGCGCGCGTCGCGGTGCTCGTGCTCGCGACCGCGGGCGCGGCGGCCGGCACCCTCGTGCTGCGCCGCAAGGGGATCGGCTCGTCCGCCGAGGCGGTCGGCGGCCTGGTCGCCGCGCTCGCGGTCGTGGACGCCTGGGTGGTGGCGGCGCTCGTCGGCGGCGCCGCCCGCTGGGTCGTGCTCGCGTTCCTGCTGCTGGCCGTGGGCGTGGGGCTGCCCGCCGCCGGGCCCGCCGTCCGGGTGCGGGCCTGGACCGCGGCCGTCCTCGTGCTCCCGTTCGTGCCCCTGAGCGTGGCGGGTGCGGTCGGGGGCCTGTGGGCGTGGCACCTCGCCCTGCTCGTCGCGGCCGTCGTCACGCTGGTCCGGGTCCCGCACCGGCGGACAGTCCGCGACCGGTTCGGCGCGGCACCCTCCGTCGTCGACGCGCTCCTCACGCTGGGGGCGGCCGGCCTGCTCGCGGCGGCGCTCCTCGTCGCGCCCGCCCTCCCGCCGATCGCGCCGCGCTGGGAGACCGGCGCCGTCGCCGTCGCCCTGCTCCTCGCCGCAGCCGTCGCCCGCGCCCAGGCGTCCGCCGGTCTCGCCACGGCCTGGACCTGGGCCGCCGGCGCGCTCGCGGTGCTGTCGGGTGTCGCCGTGCTGCCCCAGGAGGTCGGGGCCGGTCCGCTCGCGGGCGCGGCCGTCTGGGCGCTGCTCGTGCTCGTGCCGACGGTCGCCGACCGGCCGCGCCACGAGGACCCGCGGTACCGGGCTCTCGTCTCCGGCGGGTTCGTGGCCCTCGTGGCGTCGACCGTCCCGGCGGTGGTCGTCGCGATCGCGTCGACGGTCGCGCTGCTCGACGGCATCGACGCCACCTTCACCCGCGAGCTCGACGGGGCCGCGTTCGCCGGGACGGGCACGGGGTCGGGCGGCGCCCAGCTGCTCGCCCTCGTGGTGCTGGCCGGGGCGCTCGGGGCGGTCGGCCGGCTCCGGCTCGCGCCCGTCTGGCGGGTGCCGGTGCTCCCGCCGCCGCCGCCCGCCCTGGCCGGGGCGCCGCTGCCCCCGTCGCCCGTGCCCGTGCTCCCCGCGTCTCCCGTCCCGCACGAACCGGGCGTCCAGGTCTTCGCCCGGCTGTGGCTGCCGTCCGCGACCGTGCTCGCCGCGGTGGTCGCCACCGGGCTCCTGCGACCCTGGTCGACGGCCCTGCTCGTGGGGCAGCTGCTGCTCGCCGCCGCGCTGGTCGAGGCCGCCCGCCGCGCGCCCGCGTCGGCGACGCCCTGGCGCGCCACGCTGACCGTCGCGGCGTTCGTGCAGATCGCCCTGCTCACGGCCCTGACCTGGACCTCCCGGCCGACCGTCGCCCTCGGCGCGGTCGCCGTCGTGCTGCTGCTCCTGCGCAGCCGGCGCCTGGCGCTCGCGGACCTGCGGGGCGCTCTGGTCGGCCTCGGTGCCGCGTACGCCGGGGTGGTGCTCGCCGTGTGCCTCGCCTGGGCGGGGTGGGACGCCTACGGCGTGATCGGCGGCGTCGCGGTGGCGCTGACCCTCGTCGCGGTCGCGCTCACCGTCGTGCCCCGCGTCGGGTCGGACGCCTGGCTCGCCGTGCTCGTGGTCGCGGCCGTACCGGCGGTCCTCGGCATCGCGGCGGTCGCGGTCGAGCGCACCTGGTGGTCCGCGGGCGTCGCGGCAGCGCTCCTCGTGCTCGAGGTCGTGCTCCTGGACACCCGCGCGCGCCCCGTCGCCGGGTGGCTGCGGGTGCTGGCCGCCGGGCTGGTCGTGCCGACCGTCGCGGTCCTCGTCATCTGCGCCGGTGCGGTGCTGCTGCCGGGGTCCGGGTCGCCGGTGCTGCTGCCGGTCGTCGCCGTGCTGGCCGCCGCGGCCGCGGTCGCCGCACCGGCCGTCGCGGACCGCCTGCGACGCCGGGCCCCCGAGGTCCCCGCCGGTCGGGCGCGCGTCGCCCTGGAGCTGGCCTCCGCCGGCACCGGCGCCGTCGCGCTCCTGCTCGGGATCGCGCGTGCCAGCACCGGGGCGGAGACCGTCTTGGCCCTCTGCGCGATCCTCGGCGCCGGAGCCACGGCCCTCGCCCTGCGCCCGGACCGGCGGCCCGTCTGGTGGGTCGCCGCCGTGCTGTGGTCCGGTGTGGTCTGGTCGGCGCTCGCCTGGTGGGGCGTCGGCCTCGTCGAGGCGTACACCGCCCCGCCGGCCGTCGCGGCCGTCGTCGTCGGGACGCTGCTCGCCCGGCGCGGCGACCGGTGGCGCCCGCTCGTCGCCGCGGGGACGGCCCTGCTGGTGGCGCCGACCCTCGTGCTCGCCCTGTTCGGTGCGGCGACCGGGGTCCGGTCCGCGGTGCTGCTCGCGTTCGCGGCCGTCGCCGTCGGTGCGACGCTCCTGATCGACCGGTCCTCGGCCGTCACGGCGACCGCCCCCGCCGGTCGCGGGGCCCTGCGCGCCCTCACCGACCCGCTGCTGCTCGGCGCCGCCGCTGCGGCCCTCGGCGGGCCGATCCGGGCGGTGCACCTCGCTGCGGGCACCCCCGCCGGATCCGGCGCGGACAACGCGCGGCTGTTCGGCGCCGCGCTCGCGTGGTCGGTGGCCGGGGCCCTGCTGCTCGGGGTCGCGTGCCGGCTGGTCGCGGCCCGGCAGGTGGCGCTCGCGGCGACCGTCGCGCCGCACCGCCGCACCGCCGCCGAGGGGGAGGCCGCGGCCCTGCGCCGCTGGGCGCTCGCCCCGGCGCTGCTCGCCGGCACGGTCGGAGCCCTCGCCGGGGCCCGGGACTCCTGGGCCGTCGTGTGGGTCGGGTGGCTGGTCGAGCTCGCGCTGCTCGGCGCCGCGGTCCTGGCGGTGCGCGCGGAGGCGGGTGCGGCGGCGCCGTCGGGAGTGGCGTCGGCAGGTGGGGTGCCGGCGGGTGGCGCGGTGCCGGCGGGTGCGGTGCCGGCGGGTGGCGCGGTGCCGGCGGGTGCGGTGCCGGCGGGTGGCGCGGTGCCGGCGGGTGCGGTGCCGGCGGGTGGCGCGGTTGCGGGTGCGGCGCCGGCGGGTGCGGTGCCGGCGGGCGGCGCGGCGCCGGTGCGCTCCCCGCTCGCCGCGGCGCTCCCGCCCGGCTGGTTCCTGTGGCTGGCGGCGCTCGCGTGGGCGATCGGGGCGTGGAGCCCGCGCGAGCTGCGGGTCGAGGTGTTCGCCCTCCCGCTCGGCCTCGCGCTGACGGCCATGGGGTTCGCGGGTCTCCGCACGGCGCTCGCGGAGCCGACCGGACGCGTCACCGCGGCCCCGGCTCGCGGAGCGTGGCCCGTGGGCCGGACGACGTCGGTCGCGACGCTGACGCCCGGCATCCTCGCGACCCTGGGCCCGTCGATGCTGGCCATCTGGACGGACCCGATGACCTGGCGCGCGATCCTCGTCGTGGTGCTCGCGCTCGGGTTCATGCTGCTCGGCGCGCGGCAGATGCTCCGCGCGCCGCTGGTCGTGGGCGCCGGCGCGCTGCCCGTGGCGGTGATCAGCGTGTTCGCCGCGCAGATCGGCCGGACGATCTCCGCGGGTCCGTGGCTGCTCACCCTCCTCGCGGCGGGCGGGCTGCTGCTGGTGCTCGGGATCTTCGCCGAACGCCGCCGCGCGGCCGCCGAGGACGGGGCCGAGGTGGGCGCACCCCGCGTGCTGCGTTGACACCGCGGTGACGCCGGGCCGGGCACGCGGCGACGGCCGGCCCGGCACGCGCCGACGGCGGCGCCGGCGCCCCGGGCGGGCGTCAGCCCCGGGTGGCGTCCCCGGGCCGGCGGGGCGCGGGGGCGACCGCCTCGGCGGTCCGGGCGGGGGCGGTGCCCGGCGTCCCCGCGGCGCGGGCGTCCGCCGCGGGCTCCGCCGCACGCAGGTCCGCGGTGCCCGCGCGCAGGGTGCGCAGCGACGCGAGCGTCGCGACCACGGCGAGCGCGGCGGACCCGACCACGACCAGGTAGCCGCCGTGCGACCCCTGCCGGTCGATGAGGCTGCCGGCGATCCACGACCCCACGGAGACGCCCACGCCGAGCGAGGTGCCGACCCACGTGAGGCCCTCGGTCAGCCGCTCCGGCGCGACGAAGTGCTGCACGAGCCCGTTGCCGTTGATGAGGGTCGGCGCGATGGCGAACCCGGCGACGAACATGACGACCGCCAGCATCGTCATCGACGTGACCAGCACGAACAGCGCGGCGCCCACCGCCAGCGCCACCATGCCGATCGCGAACCGCCGCCACAGCGGCGTCACCCAGTGGCGCGCGCCGTACAGCAGGCCGGAGATCATCGAGCCGCACGCGAACACCGCCAGCACGACGCCCGCGAGCCCCGGCCGGCCGGCCTCCTCGGCGAACGCGACGGTGCTGACGTCGGTGGCCCCGAAGATGGCGCCCATCGCGACGAACACGATCGCGAGCACGAGCATCCCGCCGGACCGCATCACGGAGCCGCGCCGCACGCGCCGGCCGTCCGGGCGGGTGGCCGCGTCGGCCTGCGGGTGCGGGGGCGGCTGCGTCGCACGCTGGCTCAGGAACCAGAACCCGCCGAGCAGCATCCCCACGACCGGGACGATCAGCCCCGCCGAGGGTGTGACGGCGGTCGCGAGCGTGGTCGCGAGGATGGGCCCGACGACGAACACCAGCTCGTCCAGCGCGGACTCCAGCGAGTACGCGGTGTGCAGGGCCCGCGGGTCGTCGAGCACGTGGGACCACCGGGCGCGGACCAGGGCCCCGAACGAGCCGATCGTGGAGCCGGTGACGACGGCCGTGAGGTAGAGCGTCCACACCGGCGCCCCGCTGAGCGCGCACACCACCAGGGCGATGATCGCGAGCGCGGACACGGTGACGGCGGGACGCATGACGCGCGCCTGCCCGTGCTGGTCCACCAGGCGGGCGAGCCACGGCGAGCACACCGCCTGCGCGAGCACGTAGACCGCCGACACGCTCCCGGCGAGGCCGTACGAGTCGTGCAGCGCCTCGATCATCAGCACGATGCCGATGCCCACCATCGACATCGGCAGCCGGGCGATGACCCCGGCGGAGGAGAACGCCAGCGCCCCTGGACGGGTCAGCACGTCACGGTAGGGCCCCAGCACCTGGTCAGTCTCGCACCCGCCTCCGACACCGGGCGCGCTGATATCAGCGACGTGGCGGCGGGCGCGGTCGGCGGCCGATACTTCGGGCATGACGACGCTCACCGTGACGGACGTGCCCGAGCAGGACCGCTTCGAGGTCCGCGACGCCGAGGGCGCCCTGCTGGGGTTCGCCGAGTACCGGCGCAGCCCCGGCGTGGTGGTGTTCACGCACACCGAGGTGGACGCGCCCCGCGAGGGTCACGGCATCGGCTCGACGCTCGTGCGCGAGGCGCTGGACGCCGTCCGCGCCGCCGGGGACCGCGTCGTGCCGCAGTGCCCGTTCGTGCGCAGGCTGATCGACGAGCACCCCGAGTACGCCGACCTGGTGGCCGACGACCAGCCCACCCGCTGACGAGCGCTCAGGCGGGCGGCAGGACCGCGGCCAGCGGGCTGGTGCGCCACCCCGCGAGCAGCGCGGCGACGTCCGGGTAGACCGCCACCGCGCCGGCGTCCCGGAGCTCCGCCTCGGACGTGCCCCCGCTCAGCACACCGACGCACGGCACCCCGGCGCGCGCGGCGGCCGCCACGTCCCACACCGCGTCCCCGACGAACACCGCCCGGTCGGGGCCGACCCCGGCGCGGTCGAGCGCCGCCTGCACGAGGTCCGGCTCGGGCTTGGCCTCCTCGACGTCCTCCGCGCCGGTGATCTCGACGACGTCGTCCACGTCGAGCACCGCTCGCAGCCTCTCGACCTCCTCGGGGGCGGCGGACGTCGACAGCACCACGGCGACGCCCTCGCCGGCCAGCGTCCGCACGAGCTCCCGCGCGCCGTCGAACGGCCGCAGCAGGTCCGCGAGGGCGGCGTACCGCTCGGCGTGCCCGTCCTTCACCTGCTCGGTCAGCCGGTCGGCGTCGTCTCCCAGCAGCTCCGCGATCAGGCGGCCGGACCCCATGCCGATCCGGCGGTGGACCCGCCAGGCGTCGACCGGGTGGCCGGCGCGCGCGAAGGCCTGCACCCACGCGTGCACGTGCAGGAAGTTGGAGTCGACGAGGGTGCCGTCGATGTCGAACAGCACGGCACCGGCTTCGGAGGATCGCGTCATGCCCCCGGTCTACCGGGACGGGCGCCGGCGCGCGCGGCGTGACGCCGGCGGATGCGGCGTCCCCGCCGCGCGCCGGCCGTGCGTCAGGGGTTGAGGAACGACGCCGGGTCGGTGTCGCTGCCGCCCTCGTCGGGCATGGAGCGGGCGACCTCGTCGTCGGAGACCTCGTCGTCGCGGACCTCGTCCACGTCCGGGTCCACCACGGCATCCGGGGCGTCGTCGGGGGTCGGTCCGGTGCTCTCGCTCATCGTGTGCTCCTTCGCTGACGTGGCTGGTCTCGCCACGCTAGGCGCGGTGCACGTAGCGCGCCGAGCGGGGCGAGACCCGCCACGGCAGCGAAGGGGCACCCGAGGAGCGGGAGCACCGGACCGACCCCCGCCGACGGCCCGGAGGCCGGGGGGGGCCCGGGCCTCCGCGGGCGCGACGCGGCCCCGGGGGGTGCGGCCGATGAGCCCCTCGCGCACGAGGAACGGCTCCGCGACCGTCTCCACCGTCTCGGGCTCCTCGCCGACCGCCACGGCGAGCGTCGTGAGCCCGACGGGCCCG
>NZ_CATKPC010000013.1:0-120833 GCF_949769265.1 Cellulomonas endometrii
CGCCGGTCCCGCGCCGGCAGCACCCGCCGTGCTGCGCCTCGGCACCCCCGCGGGCCGCGGCACGCTCCTCGCCACGGTGCTCGGGTCCGCGCTGGTGTTCCTCGACGGCACGGTGGTGGGCATCGCCCTGCCGGCCATCGCGGACGACCTCGGTGCGACCACCGCGGGCCTGCAGTGGACGGTCAACGGCTACGCGCTCACCCTCGCGGCGCTGCTGCTGCTCGGCGGTTCCCTGGGTGACCGGCTGGGCCGGCGGCGGATGTTCCTGGCCGGCACGGTCGCCTTCGCCGCGGCGTCGGTCCTGTGCGCCGTCGCCCCCACCGTGGGGCTGCTGGTGGCCGCGCGGGCGGTGCAGGGCGTCGGCGGCGCGCTGCTGACGCCGGGGTCGCTGGCGATCCTGCAGTCGTCGTTCCGGGAGGGCGACCGGGCGCGGGCGATCGGCGCCTGGTCGGGGCTCGCGGGCGCGGTGGGGGCGGTCGCGCCGTTCCTCGGCGGCTGGATCATCGAGCAGGCCGGGTGGCGCTGGGTGTTCGGGATCAACATCCCGCTGGCGGCGCTCGTGGTGGTGGTGGCGCTGCGCTGGGTCCCGGAGTCCCGGGACCCCGACGCCTCGGGCCCGCTCGACGTGCTGGGCACCGTGCTCGCGGCGATCGGGCTCGGCGCGCTGACGTGGTCGCTGACCGCGTGGTCGGAGCGCGGCGCCGTCGACGCCCTGGTGGCGGTCGTCGGCGCGGTCGGCCTGCTGGGGCTGGTCGCGTTCGTGGTGACCGAGGCGCGGACGCCGTACCCGACGCTGCCCCTGCGGCTGTTCCGGTGGCGGCCGTTCGCCGCGGTGAACCTGGCCACCCTGCTCGTCTACGCCGCGCTCACGGGCATCTTCTTCTTCCTGCCCGTCACGCTGCAGGTCGTCACGGGGTGGTCGCCGCTCGCCGCCGGCATCGCCTCGCTCCCGGCGACGGTCCTCATGCTCCTGCTCTCCGCGCGGGGCGGGGCCCTCGGCGCCCGGATCGGGCCGCGGATCCCGATGACGGTCGGGCCGCTGCTCGCCGGCGCCGGAGCGGCTCTGCTCGCCGGCATCGGCCCCGGCACCGACTACGTGACCGGGGTGCTGCCCGGCGTCCTGGCCGTCGGCGCGGGGTTGGTGCTGACGGTGGCCCCGCTGACCGCCACCGCGCTCGGCGCCGCACCGGACCACCTCGCGGGGACCGCCTCCGCCACGAACAACGCCGTCGCGCGCGTGGCCGGGCTGCTGGCCGTCGCGGTGCTGCCGCTGGTGGCCGGGGTCGGGACAGGCCTGTCCGACCCCCAGGTGCTGGCGGACGCGCACCCCGTCGCGATGCTCACCTGCGCGGGCCTGATGGCCGGCGGCGCGCTGGTCGCGGCGGTCGCCGTACCCGGCTCGACGGCGGGCGTGGCGCCCCCGCAGGGACGGGACGGCTGACGCGAGCGTGTCGGCGGTCTGCGGCACGATGGCCGCCATGCCCGACTACGTCGCCCACCTCACCGTCCCCGACGTGCCCGACGACGAGACCCGCGCCGGCATGGCGGACGCCCTCGGCGCGCTGCGCGACGACGCGCCGCCCGGGTTCGTCGGCCCGGCCCCCGTGACGTTCGACCTGCGGGGCGAGGCGCCCGACATGGACACCGCCGTGCGGACGGCGCACCTGCACGCGGCCGAGATCCTCGACGACCTCGCGTGGGAGGTCACCGTCGAGGTGCTCGGCTGAGCCGGGCGCGCGGCACCGGGACCCTCCTCCCGGTGCCGCGGACCGACGTGCCCGGTGACGGTCAGCGGGGACCGTCGGCCGGGGTCTGCGGGGCGGGCGGCTCGTCGCCCGCGGCGGGGTACGGCTGCGCGGCGGGATCGGGCTGCGCCGCGTACGGCTGCCCGGGGTAGGACTGCGCCGCGTACGACTGCGCCGGGTACGACGCGCCGGCGTACGGCTGGCTGGTCCGGGGGCCGCCCGGGTACGCCTGCCCGTACGCCGACGGCCCGTGCACCCGCGCGACCCAGTCCTCGCCCGGCATGAAGATCCACAGCAGGGGGTAGATCAGCAGCGGGCTGCCGGGCAGCACGATCAGCACGATGAGGAACAGCCAGCGCATCGGCCACGGGTCGATGCCGAAGCGCCGGGCCAGACCGGCGCAGACGCCGCCCAGCACCCGGCCGTCCAGCGGCCGGACCAGGCCGTTGCGCCACATGGACTCGTAGATGCCGGTCATCGCGGGGGTCTCCTGTCGGTCGTGCGGGTCGTCGCGATCGCGACAGGACCACGGTGCCCGGCCGCTGGGCACCGCCACATCCGGGACGGACCCTGGTCCGACCCTGACCGCACCCTGGTCCTCAGCGGGGACGGACCCGGACCCCGCCCTCGACCGCCACGAGCTCGACGCGGGACAGGTCCGCCACCACGAGGTCCGGGCCGCCGCCGGGTCCCTCGGGCGACGTGGTCCGCAGGCCGAGCGTGGCCGCGCCGGCCGCCCGGCCGGAGACGACCCCGGACTCCGCGTCCTCGACGACGAGGCAGCGGCGCACGTCCACGCCCAGGCGCGCCGCACCGGTGCGGTAGGGCTCGGGGTCCGGCTTGCCCCGGGTCACGTCGTCGGCGGTGACCACCTCGGCGGGGACCGCGAGGTCCACGGCGGCCAGGCGGGCCGCGGCGAGATCCGCGCCGCAGGACGTCACGATGGCCGCGCGCCCGGCCGGTGCCAGTGCCCCGAGGGCGTCGGCGGCCCCGGGCAGCACCTCGATCCCGTGCGTGTCGGCGATCTCGAGCTCGACGACCCGCGCCAGCGCGGCGGCCCGCTCGGCCGGGTCCCGGTCCGCGAGCAGCGTCTCGATGATGTCCCGGCCCGGCACGCCGTGGAACCGGAACGGCGCGAGGTCCCCGGCCGGCATCGCGAACTCCTCCGCGAGCTGCAGCCAGCACCGCTCCACCGCCCGGGTGGAGGAGATCAGCGTCCCGTCCATGTCGAACAGCACCGCGTCGAACGTCTCCCCCAGCACGTCGCGCACCGCCGGCGTGGTGGACGGGGTGGGGTCCGCCTCGGCGGCGCGGGTCTCGGTCGTCATGCCACGAGCGTCGCACGCGCTCCGCCTCAGGGGGTCCTCAGCGGCACCTCAGGCCCGCCTCAGGCCGGCCCCTACGCGGACCGGCGCGCAGGACGGCGCGGTCGACGGATCCGGCACCCGCCCCCTCAGCACCAGTGTGGGACGTGCCGGGGGACGCCCGGCCGGTCCCGCTCCCGGCGGGGCACCGACGAGGACGCAGGAGAGCGACATGGACACCATCTGGGGCCCGGCGCTGGACGCCGAGGTGGCCTACCGCCAGGAGCTGGTGCGTGCTGCGGTGCGCGGGTCCGGTCCCGGCTGGCGGTGGCGCCGCCGGCGCACGCGCTGACCGCACGACCTGCGCCGTCGCCGGCCCGGAGGGGACCGGCGGCGGCGTCCGCGCGCCGGGCGACGAGCGCCCCGCCGGGGCCGCCCGGGCCCGCCCGTCCCGCCCGAGAACGAGGGAGACGCATGTCGGTCCCGGCTGCCACCATCGACCTCATGACCCGGTCGGTGGCCCACGCACCGTTCGTCGCCCGCGACGAGCAGGTCGCCGCGCTGCTCGCCGCCGTGGACCGCGCGGCAGCGGGCGAGCCCGGCCTGGTGCTGCTCGGCGCCGACGCGGGCGTCGGCAAGACCCGGCTGCTCACGCACGTCGCGCGGCTCGCCGGCGAGCGCGGGGCGACGGTGGTCGTGAGCCACTGCATCGACCTCGGGGAGATCGGCCTGCCGTACCTCCCGTTCGCCGAGGCGCTGCACCAGCTGGTCGCGGACGACCGTCCGGGCGTGGCCGAGGTGGTCGCGGCGCGGCCGGCGCTCCGGCGGCTGCTGCCCGCGACCGGAGCGGAGCCCGCCGGCGCCGACGAGCAGACCGAGCGCCTGCAGCTGTTCGACGGCGTCGCGGCGGCGCTCGCGGCCGCCGCCCGCCCCGACGCCCCCCTGGTCCTCGTCGTCGAGGACCTGCACTGGGCCGACTCGTCCAGCCGCGACCTGCTCCGGTTCCTCGTGGCGCGCCTGCGTGCCGAGCCGGTGCTGGTGGTCGGCTCCTACCGCGCGGACGACCTGCACCGGCGGCACCCGCTGCGCCCCGTCCTGGCCGAGCTGGGCCGCCACCCCCGGGTCGAGCGGATCGACCTCCCGCCGTTCACGTCCGACGAGCTGCGCGCGTTCACCACCTCGCTCGCGGGGCGCCCGCTGCCCGAGGACGCCCTGCACCGGATCCAGCAGCGGTCGGAGGGCAACGCGTACTTCGCCGAGGAGCTCCTGGAGGCCCGCGGTGCCGGCACCGACCTGCCCGGGACGCTCGCGGACGTGCTGCGGGCGCGCCTCGAGCAGCTCGACCCCGAGGTGCAGCGGCTGGCGCGCGCGGCCTCCGCGGCGGGGCGGCGGGTCGACGAGCCCCTGCTGCGCGCGGTCGTCGCGGGAGCCGACGGCGACCCCGCCCGGCACGCCGCGTTCGACGCCGCGCTCCGGGACGCCGTCGCGCACCACGTGCTGGTCGGCGAGGACGGCCGGATCGCGTTCCGGCACGCCCTGCTCGCGGAGGCGGTGTACACCGACCTGCTGCCGGGCGAGCAGGTCGCCCTGCACCGCGACTACCTGCTCGCCGCCGCGGCGGACCCCGCCCTGGCCACCCCCGCCGAGCGCGCGCACCACGCCCTGCTGTCGCACGACAACCGGCTGGCGCTCGTCGCATCGCGGGACGCCGCCCGGGAGGCGGGCCGGGTCCTCGCCCCGGCCGAGGAGCTGCGCCACCTGGAGACGGTGCTGCGGCTGTGGCCGGGCGTGCCGACCGCCGCGGACGACCTGGGCGAGGCGCGCGTCGACGTGCTGCTCGCCGCCGCGGCCGCCGGCGGACGTGCCGGGCTCGGGGACCGGGCGGTGGCCATGGCCCGCGAGGCGGTCGCCGCGGTGGACCGGCAGGCCGGGGCCGTCGACGTCCCGGCGGGGCGCCGGGTCGCGGCGCTGCGCACCTCGCTGGCCCGGCACCTGCTGGCGGTCGAGCGCGTCGAGGAGGCGCTGCGCGAGACCGGCCGCGCGCTGGCGGACCTGGCCGAGGAGGAGGGCGTCCCGAGCGCCGACCGGGCCTGGGCGCTCGCCACGCACGCGCGCGCCGCGCTCAACGCCGACCTGGACGACCAGGCCGAGGTGTCCGCGAGCGCCGCCGTCGACGAGGCGCGCGCGGCCGGGGCGGCGGACGCGGAGGCCGACGCGCTGATCTCGCTGGCGGTGCTGGTGGTCGAGGACCGGGACCGGGCCGCCGACCTGCTGACCGGTGCGCTGCACCGCGCGCGGGACGCGGGCGACGTGCCGACCGAGCTGCGCTGCACCTACAACCTCGCGGCGAACCGGTTCTACGCCGGACGCCTGGACGAGGCCGCGGGCACGATCTCCGCGGGGCTGGAGCTCGCCGCGCGCTCGGGGCTCACGTGGAGCGCGTACGGCGTGGAGCTGCGGCTGTTCGCCGAGATCGTCCGGTACACCCGCGGCGACCTGTCCCGGCCCGCCCCGACCGCCGACCCCGGCCCGCCGCGCGCCGAGTCGGCCGTGGACGGGGTGCAGATGTACGCCGCCGTCGCCCGCGGGGACGCCGACGCCGTGGACCGCAGCCTCGCGCTGCTGCACGGCCGGCACGACGACACGATGATCACGCTGATCGCCGGGGGCTGCGCCGTGGACGCCCTGACGTGGGCGGGCCGGCCGGACGAGGCGGTCGCGCTCGCGCACGAGCTGATCGACGAGATCAGCCGGGTCTGGTCGGACTTCTTCCTGGGCGGCATCTGGCTGTCCGCGCTCGGCATCGCCGCCCTCGCGGACGAGGCGGCCGCCGACCGGCTGACCGGCCGTGACCCCGCGCCGCGGCTCGAGGCGGGCGCGCGGCTGCTGAACCGCGCCGTGGTGACGGCCGACCGGGGCCGCCCCCGCGGCGGGCAGCTCGGGCCGGAGGGCCGCGCCTGGCTGGCGCGCGCCCACGCCGAGCACGCCCGCCTGACCGGGACGCCGGACCCGACGGCGTGGCAGCGCGCGGCGGACGAGTTCGACTACGGCTACCGGTACGAGCTCGCCCGCACGCGGTGGCGGTGGGCCGAGGCGCTGCTCGGCACGGACGACCGGGACGCCGCCCGGGAGCAGGCGGCCGCCGCGCTGGCCGTGGCGCGGGAGATCGGCGCCGCGCCGCTCACGGGGGCGCTCACCGACCTGTCCCGCCGCGCGCGCCTCGACCTACCCGGCGTCCCCGCCACGTCGCCGGACGTCCTCACCGCGCGCGAGGCGGAGGTCCTCGCGCTCGTCGCTGAGGGGCTGAGCAACCGGCAGATCGGCGAGCGCCTGTTCATCAGCGGCAAGACGGTCTCCGTGCACGTCTCGCGGGTCCTCGACAAGCTCGGGGTCGGCGGGCGGGCCGAGGCCGTCGCCGTCGCGCACCGCCGGGGGCTGCTCGGGGCGTGACGCACGTCACCCCGCCGGGTGCCGGCTCCCCAGGCGCGGCCCAGGATCCCGGGCTACGCTCGCGGCCAGCCGCGGCAGGGACCACAGCCACGGCACTCGCCGGCCCTCCCCGCGCGGCGCCCCCTCCCCGGAAGCCCGAATGCCCGTCACCCCGCACCCGATCGTGCTCGTCCACGGCACCCGCACCTCCTCCGCGATCTGGGAGGACCAGGTCCGCGCCCTCACCGAGGGCGGTCACCCCACCGTGGCGATCGATCTGCCCGGCCACGGCGCCCGCGCCCACGAGCGCCTGACGTTCGCCGGCGGGCTCGCCGCCATCGACGAGGCCGTCCGCACCTGCGCGACGCCGCCGCTGCTGGTCGGCCTGTCGCTGGGCGGCTACATGTCCCTCGCGTACGCCGCCCGCCACGAGGACCGCCTGGCCGGCGTGGTGCTGGCCGGGTGCTCGACCGACCTGCGGGGCAAGCCCCTGCGCGCCTACCGCACCGCGTCGCGCGAGGTCGTCCGGGCGCTGGGCCTCGGCGGCGGCACGTGGCACGTCGTCACCGACATGCTCGCCGCCCTGCACGGCTACTCGCCGCTGAGGGACCTGCGCCGGATGGCGCTGCCCGTGTGGCTCGTGAACGGCTCCCGGGACCCGCTGCGGTTCGGCGCGCGCCGCTACCTCGACGCGCACCCGGGCGCCCGGCAGTGGGTCGTGCCCGGCGCGGGCCACGACGTCAACAGCCACGCGCCCGTCGCGTTCAACCGGATCCTGATGCACGTCCTGCGGGACCTCGCGCACAAGGCGCTGCCCGCGATGCCGCTCGGCGCGGCCCGCATCGGCTGAGCCGCGCCGCCGAGCCGCACTCCCGAACCGCGCCGCCGAGCCGCGCCCGAGCCGCCCGTCCCCTGCGACCGCCGGGTGGACGCTCCCCCGCCCAACCGGGACCGCGTGCCACGATGACGGCGCACGCCAGCGCCGACCGGGAGACCCGATGATCCGCAGCACCGACCACGTCCTCACGAGCCACGCGGGCAGCCTGCCCCGCACGCCCGAGCTGATCGCCGCGAACGCGGCCCGGGAGGCCGGCGAGGACGCCGCCGGGTACGAGGAGCTGCTCTCGGCCGCTGTCACGGACCTCGTGCGGCGCCAGGTCGACCTGGGCATCTCCGTGCCGGGCGACGGCGAGTTCGGCAAGTCCATGTCGAGCGCCATCGACTACGGCGCCTGGTGGTCCTACTCGTTCCAGCGGCTGGGCGGGCTGGAGCTGCGCGACGGTGCCAGCTGGATCCTCAAGGACGTGCAGTCGTCCCCGGGCGACGTCCGCGTCACCGGCTTCGGGCGCCGCCGCGACCGGGCGCGCTTCGAGGAGGCCTACGCCGACCCGAGCAGCGGCGTGTTCCACGGCGGGGCGCCGAAGCCGTTCCCGACGGCCGTCGCCCCCGTGACGTACACCGGGCAGGACGCGGTGGCGCAGGACGTCGCGAACCTCCGGGCCGCGCTGGACGCCACCGGCGCGCAGGAGGGGTTCATCACGTCGATCGCCCCCGGCAGCGCCGCCCGCATGGACAACGACTTCTACGCCACCGACGAGGAGTACGTCTGGGCGCTCGCGGACGCGCTGCGCGAGGAGTACCGGGCGATCATCGACGCCGGCCTGGTCCTGCAGATCGACGACCCGTCGATGGCGGAGAACTGGGACCAGATCACCCCGGAGCCGACCGTCGAGGACTACGTGAAGTTCACGGAGCTCCGCGTCGAGGCCCTCAACCACGCGCTGCGGGGCCTGCCTGAGGACCGCATCCGGTACCACCTGTGCTGGGGCTCCTGGCACGGCCCGCACACCACCGACCTGCCGATGCGGGACATCGTCCGCACCATGCTGAAGGTCGACGCGGGCGCCTACTCCTTCGAGGCCGCGAACGTCCGGCACGAGCACGAGTGGCGGGTGTGGGAGGACGTGACGCTCCCCGAGGGGAAGCTCCTTCTGCCGGGCGTGGTCGGCCACGCGACCAACGTCGTCGAGCACCCCGAGCTGGTCGCCGACCGGATCGAGCGGTTCGCGCGGCTCGTCGGCCGCGAGAACGTCGTCGCCGCGACGGACTGCGGCCTCGGCGGGCGGATCCACCACCAGATCGCGTGGGCGAAGCTCGAGGCGCTCGTCGAGGGCGCGCAGATCGCCAGCACGCGCCTCTGGTCCTGACGCCCGGAGCCCCGGCGGCTCCGGCACACGCGCCGACGGCCCGGCACCCGCGAGGGGTGCCGGGCCGTCGGCGCGTCCGGGCCGGGCCGGTCAGCCGGTGTTCTGCAGGCCCGCGGCCACGCCGTTGACGGTGAGCAGCAGCAGCCGCTTGTTCTCCTCGACCAGGTCGCCGGCGTCGCCCGTCCGCAGCGCGCGCAGCGCCCGGATCTGCAGCAGCGACAGCGCGTCCACGTAGGGGCTGCGCAGCTGCACCGCGCGGCCGAGGATCCGGCGGCGGGACAGGATGCGCTCGGAGCCGGTGATCGCCAGGACCCAGCGCTGGGTCAGCGCCATCTCCTCGAGCACCAGGGCGGCCAGGTCGTCGCGGTCCCCGAGGGCCAGGTACCGCTCGGCGAGCCGCTCGTCCGTCTTGGCCAGCGACATCTCGACGTTGTCGATCATGGTGCTGAACAGCGGCCAGTCGGCGTACGCCGCCTGCAGCTCCTCGAGGTCGCCGACCGACTCCAGCGCGGTACCCAGGCCGAACCAGCCGGCCAGGTTGGTGCGGGCCTGCGACCAGGAGAACACCCACGGGATCGCCCGCAGGTCGTCCAGCGACTCGACGGACAGCCCGCGGCGGGCGGGGCGCGAGCCGATGGGCAGCAGCCCGATCTCCTCCAGCGGGGTCACCTGGGCGAACCACTGCGGGAAGCCCGGGGCGCGGACCAGCTCGTAGAACCGGGTGCGCGACGCGGCGTCCAGGGACGACGCGAGGCCCGCGAACCGCTCCGTGGCGGCGGCGTTCCGCTCCTCCGTGGACGGCGCACCGGCCAGCAGGGTCGCGGCGGCGACCTGCTCGATGTGCCGCGCCCCGATGGTCGGGTTGCCGTACCGGGCGAAGATGACCTCGCCCTGCTCGGTCAGCTTGAACCGGCCGTCGACGGAGCCCGGCGGCTGGGCCAGCACGGCCCGGTTCGCGGGGCCGCCCCCACGGCCCAGGGCCCCGCCCCGGCCGTGGAACAGCGTGAGCCGCAGGTCGTGCTTGCGGCCCCACTGCGCGATGCGGCTCTGCGCGACGTCCAGGGCGAGCGTCGCGGCGACCGGCCCGACGTCCTTGGACGAGTCCGAGTAGCCGAGCATGACCTCGACGTGCCGGCCGTTCTGGGCCAGCCGCGCCTGCACCGCGGGGAGCGTCAGCATCTCCTCGAGGATGTCGACGCTCGCCTCCAGGTCGGCGAAGGTCTCGAACAGCGGGATCGCGTCGATGACGGGCCGCGTCGCCGGGTCCGGGAACACGAGCTCCGCGAGCTGGTAGACCGCGGCCAGGTGCTCGGGGGCCTGCGTGAAGGACACGATGTACCGGCGAGCCGCCGCGACGCCGTAGCGGCGCTGCACGGACCCGATCGCGCGGTAGGTCTCCAGCACCTCGACGGTGCGCGGCTGCAGCTCGCCGTCGATGCCGTTCTCGGCGATGTCGGCCAGCGCGGCGGCGTGCACCTGCGAGTGCTGCCGCACCTCGAGCTCCGCCAGGTGGAACCCGAAGGTCTGCACCTGCCAGACGAGCTTCTGCAGGTCGCCGTACCCGGCGCGCGTCGCCCCGGCGGCGACGAGCGAGCGCTGCACGACGTCGAGGTCGGCCAGCAGGTCCTCGGGGCCGGCGTAGGACAGGTCGGCGTCCCGGCGGCGCGTGGCCGCGATCCGCTCGGCGACCATCCGCAGCGCCCGGCGGTGCGGCTGGTGCCGGACCTCGGCCGCGGCCTTCGCGGCGGCGTCCTCCGAGAGGTCGCGCTGCCGCTGCCACAGCGCCGTGAGCTCCGCGCTGGCCGGGGTGCCGGTGTCGTCGAGCGTGATCTTCGCGGAGATCTTCCGCGCCGACTCCTCCAGCGCGGTGAGCACGTGCTCGCTCGCCAGCGCGGCGGCCGCGCGGGTCACCTCGGCCGTGACGTTGGGGTTGCCGTCGCGGTCGCCGCCGATCCACGAGCCGAGGCGGACGAACGGCCGGGCCAGCGGCTCCTCGCGGCCGGCGCCGTCGCCGTTCAGCCAGTCGTCGAGCCGGCGGTACACCGTCGGGAAGGTGTCGAAGAGCGTGGTGTCGAAGATGTTCATCACGGTGCGGACCTCGTCCAGCACCGTCGGCTTCTGCGACCGCAGCGGCGACGTGCGCCACAGGGTGTCGATCTCCTCCAGCACCCGGCGGTCGTTCTCCGCGCGGGAGGTGCCGCCGGCCGCGAGGGCGTCCCGCTCGGCCAGCAGGTCCGAGATGCGGCGGATCGCACGGGACACGGAGCGGCGGCGCGCCTCGGTCGGGTGCGCGGTCAGCACCGGGCGGAACTCGAGGTCCTGGAGCCGGCTCAGCGCCTCGTCCCGGCCGACCTCCTGCGCGAGGGCCTCGATCGCCGCGGGCAGCGAGTCGTCCTGCATGAGCTCCCCGGCCGGCAGCTCCGCCTCCCGGGCGCGCAGCACGCGCACCCGGTGGTGCTCCTCGGCCAGGTTGGCCAGGTGGAAGTAGCAGGTGAACGCTCGGGCCACCTGCTGCGCGCGCTCGATGGAGAAGGAGGCGACGAGCTCCTCCGCCTCGGCGAGCGCGGCGAGGTCCTGCTCGTCGTGCGCCCGGATGGTCAGCTCGCGGACGCGCTCGACGTCGTCGAACAGCTCGTCGCCGCCGGACTCCCTGATGACGCGGCCGAGGAACTCGCCGAGCATCCGGACGTCGTTGCGCAGCGGGTCGGGGACCTCGTGGCGCGCGAGGCCGCGGCGGGCCTCGCGAGAGGGCTGGGGGTCGGTCACCGGTCAAGCGTAGGTCAACGGTCCGACGCACGAGACGGTTGTCCGCCAGTCGGTTACCGGTCACGTACCCCGGACGCCGTCAGCGCGCCCGGGCCCTATGTCCTGCGGGCTGCGCGCAGGAGTCTAGGCTCGGAGGCAGTGCCCGCGCCCGATCCTCGCGACCGGGTGGGCAGAACCCCCGATGATCCGGGCCGCCGAGGTCCGGGCGGAAATGAGGTGCGGTGAACGCGAAGGCTCCCCTGGCCCAGCAGGTCGGTTGGACCGAGCTCGACCACAAGGCTGTCGACACGGTGCGTGTCCTGGCTGCGGACGCGGTGGAGAAGGTCGGCAACGGCCACCCCGGCACGGCGATCAGCCTGGCCCCGGCCGCGTACCTGCTCTACCAGAACGTCATGCGGCACGACCCCGCGGACCCGCAGTGGCTGGGCCGTGACCGGTTCGTCCTGTCCGCCGGGCACTCGTCGCTGACCCAGTACATCCAGCTGTACCTCGCCGGCTTCGGCCTGGAGCTCGAGGACATCGCCGCGCTGCGCACCTGGGGCTCCAAGACCCCGGGTCACCCGGAGTACAAGCACACCAAGGGCGTCGAGATCACGACCGGCCCCCTCGGCCAGGGCATCTCCTCGGCGGTCGGCTTCGCGATGGCGGCCCGCCGCGAGCGCGGCCTGCTCGACCCCGAGGCGGCCCCGGGCACCAGCCCGTTCGACCACTTCGTCTACGTGATCGCCTCCGACGGCGACCTGCAGGAGGGCGTCTCCTCCGAGGCCTCGTCCATCGCCGGCACGCAGAAGCTCGGCAACCTCATCGCGATCTGGGACGACAACCACATCTCGATCGAGGGCGACACCGAGATCGCGTTCACCGAGGACGTCGTCAAGCGCTACGAGGCGTACGGCTGGCACGTCCAGTTCGTCGACTGGACCGAGGGCGGCGAGTACACGGAGAACGTGGACGCGCTGCACGCCGCGATCGAGGCCGCCAAGGCCGTCACCGACCGCCCGTCGTTCATCGGCCTGCGCACGATCATCGCCTGGCCGTCGCCGACCAAGCAGAACACGCACGGCTCGCACGGCTCGAAGCTCGGCACCGACGAGGTGAAGGGCCTCAAGGAGGTCCTCGGCTTCGACCCCGAGAAGTCCTTCGACGTCGCCCCCGAGGTCATCGCGCACACCCGCAAGGCCCTCGAGCGCGGCGCCGCCGCCAAGGCCGAGTGGACCAAGGCGTTCGACGCCTGGCGCGACGCCAACCCGGAGCGCGCCGAGCTGCTCGAGCGCCTGCGGGCCGGCAAGCTCCCCGAGGGCTGGGCCGACGTGCTGCCGACGTTCCCCGCCGGCAAGGCCGTCGCGACCCGCGCCGCCTCCGGCGAGGTGCTGTCCGCCCTCGCGGCCGTGCTGCCCGAGCTGTGGGGCGGCTCCGCCGACCTCGCCGGCTCGAACAACACCACGATGAAGGGCGAGCCGTCCTTCATCCCGGCCGAGCGGTCCACGCACGAGTTCGCCGGCGACGAGTACGGCCGCACGCTGCACTTCGGCATCCGCGAGCACGGCATGGGCGCGATCCTGTCGGGCATCACGCTGCACGGCCTGACGCGCGCGTACGGCGGCACGTTCTTCACGTTCTCGGACTACATGCGCGGCTCGGTCCGGCTCGCCTCGCTCATGGGCGTCCCGGCGATCTACGTGTGGACGCACGACTCCATCGGCCTCGGCGAGGACGGCCCGACGCACCAGCCGGTCGAGCACCTCACGGCCGTCCGCGCGATCCCCGGCCTCGCCGTGGTCCGCCCGGCCGACGCCAACGAGACCGCCCAGGCGTGGAAGGCCATCCTCGAGCGCACCGACGGCCCCGCGGCCCTGATCCTCACGCGGCAGAACGTCCCGACGTTCCCGCGCGGCGAGGAGGGCTTCGCGTCCGCCGAGGGCGTCGCCCGCGGCGCGTACGTGCTGCTCGAGGGGTCGACCGGCACGCCGGAGGTCATCCTCATCGGCACCGGCTCCGAGGTGCAGCTGGCGGTCGCCGCCCGCGAGCAGCTCGAGGCCGCCGGCGTCCCGACCCGCGTGGTGTCCGCGCCGTCGCTGGAGTGGTTCGCCGAGCAGGACGAGGCGTACCGCGAGTCGGTGCTCCCGACCTCGGTGCGAGCCCGCGTCTCCGTCGAGGCCGGCATCGCACTGTCCTGGTGGAAGATCCTCGGCGACGCCGGCCGCGCCGTGTCGCTCGAGCACTACGGCGCCTCGGCGGCGTACGAGACGCTGTACGAGGAGTTCGGCATCACGGCGGACGCCGTCGTCGCCGCGGCCCGCGAGTCCATCGCGGCCGCCGCCGGCGACGCGGGGCCGAAGTCGGACGCCGACGCCCCGTCGACGACGGGCACGGGCGACCAGCTCTGACCCGGCGCTGACGCGCGGCGGACGGCCGGGCACCCCCCCGGGGTGCCCGGCGGTCGGCGTCTCCGCACCTCCCGCCGAGACGGCAGTACTCGGGCGGTTCGCGGGTCCGGAACCCCCCGAGTACTGCGGTCTCGACGAGCGCGACCGGAGGGAGACCGAGGGAGACCGGGCGGGGGACGTAGGTCCCCGGCGGGCGCCGGGGGTTCCGGGGAGGGTGGCAGGGTGATCCGGCAGACGCCCGTGTACTACTACTCCTCCGCGAGCGGGGTCGTGCGGTCGTTCGCGGAGCGGCTCGGCCGGCCCGCGTTCAACCTCGCCGAGCGGGAGCACCGGCTGGCCGAGGCCGACGGCCCGTGGGTGCTGCTGACCCCGTCGTACAAGACGGGCAACGACCGGAACGACACCATCCCCGAGGCGGTGCGGCGGTTCCTGCGGTCCCCGGTGAACCGGCGCCGCATGGTCGGCGTGATCGGCTCCGGCAACCGGAACTTCGGCCGGTACTACCAGATGGCCGCGCGCAGCATCGCGGCGCAGTCGCACCGGCCGGTGCTGTTCGAGTTCGAGATCGCCGGCACGCCGTGGGACGTCGAGGAGTGCCGGCGCATCCTCGCGGAGCTCGACGCGGCGCTGGCGCGGGACGGGGACGCCCCGGCCGCCTGACCGGCCGCGACGGGTGGGCAGGACCGAGCGCGCGCCCTACGGTGGGCAGATGAGCCCGTCGAAGGTGCCTGCCGAGGAGATCGACGTCCGGGGCCGCACCGTGCGGGTCTCCAACCCGGAGAAGGTGTACTTCCCCGACAGCGGGCTGACCAAGCTGGACGTGGTGCGGTACTTCGTCAGCGTGGGCGACGGCATCCTCGGCGCGCTGCGGGACCGCCCGACCACGCTGGAGCGGTGGCCGCGCGGCTGGTTCGAGGGCGCGAAGCTGTCGACCCGCGTGGACAACAAGGGCGACGCGTTCTTCCAGAAGCGCGTCCCGCAGGGCGCCCCGGACTACGTCGAGTCGACGACCATCACCTTCCCGTCCGGCCGCACCGCCGACGAGGTCACCCCCACCGAGCTGGCCGTCGTGGCGTGGGCCGCGAACCTCGGGACGCTGACGTTCCACCCCTGGCCGGTCACCCGCGCCGACGTCGAGGCGCCCGACCAGCTGCGCATCGACCTGGACCCGCAGCCCGGCACGACGTTCGACGACGCCGCCCGGGTCGCGCCGCACGTCCGGGAGGTCCTCGCCGAGCACGGGCTGAGGGGGTTCCCGAAGACCTCCGGCGGCCGCGGCATCCACATCTTCGTCCCGATCGAGCCCCGCTGGTCGTTCACGCAGTGCCGCCGGGCGACGATCGCCGTGGGCCGGGAGCTGGAGCGCCGGCTGCCGGGGCAGGTCACGACGAAGTGGTGGAAGGAGGAGCGGGGGGAGGCGATCTTCGTCGACTACAACCAGATGGCCCGCGACCGCACCATCGCCTCCGCGTACTCCGTGCGGCCGAACCGTCGGGCCACCGTCTCCGCGCCGCTGCGCTGGGAGGAGGTCGCGGACGTGCACCCGGACGACTTCGACGTGACGACGATGCCCGCGCGGTTCGCGGAGGTCGGCGACCTGTTCGCCCCGCTCGTCGCGCGCACCTCCCCCGCCCCGGGCACCGACGCCGTCCCGCCGGGGTCGCTGGAGGGCCTGCTGGAGCTCGCCGCGAAGGACGAGCGCGACCACGGCCTCACCGACCTGCCCTACCCGCCGGAGTACCCGAAGATGCCGGGCGAGCCGAAGCGCGTGCAGCCGAGCAAGGACCGGGACCGCCCGAAGGCCGCCGCGACGGAGGACTGACGCGCGGCGCGGTCCGGTGCGGCGCGGTCCGGTGCCGTCCGGTGCGGCGCGATCCGGTGCGGCTCAGACCGGTGGGGCGCGGACCGGTGCGGGGCCGTCCGGACGGCCGCGCGCGGTCACTCCCCCGTGGCGACCGGGCGGTCCGGGTCGTTCGACCACTGCGACCACGAGCCCGGGTACAGCACCGGCGTGCGGCCGGCCATCATCAGCGCCGCGGCCTGGTGCGCCGCGGTGACGCCCGACCCGCAGTACACGGCCACGTCCCCCTCGGGCACGCCGAGCGCGGCGAACCGGGCGGTCAGGTCGTCCACGGGGCGGAACCGGCCGTCGTCGCCCAGGTTCTCGGTGGTCGGGGCGCTCACCGAGCCCGGGATGTGCCCGGCGCGCGGGTCGACGGGCTCCACCTCGCCGCGGTAGCGCTCGGCGGCGCGGGCGTCGAGCAGCACGCCCTCGTCGGCCCAGCGGGCGGCGCCGTCGGCGTCGACCGTGGGCAGATGTCCCGCCGACAGCTCCACGTCGCCCGGCTCCACGGCGACGTCGCCGGTCTCGACGGCCCCGCCTGCGGTGGTCCACGCCGCGAGCCCGCCGTCGAGCAGGCGCACGTCCTCGACCCCCGCCCAGCGCAGGAGCCACCAGGCGCGGGACGCCGACATCGCGCCGGAGTCGTCGTAGACCACGACCGGCTCCCCGGCGCGCAGGCCCCAGCGCCGCGCGGCGGCCTGCAGATCCGCGACGTCGGGCAGCGGGTGCCGCCCGTCCGCGGCGCTGGGCGCGGCAGCGAGCTCGGCGTCGAGGTCCACGTACACGGCGTCGGGCAGGTGCCCGGCCCGGTAGGCGTCGACGCCGGGCGGGCCGCCGACCTGCCAGCGGCCGTCGAGCAGGCGGGGCCGGGGGGGGCCCCCCCGCGCGCCGGCGCGGTCGGCGGCGGAGACGATGACGTCGGGCCCCCGCCCACGGTACGACCGGCCGGGCGCGCCCGGCGAGCGAAGCCCCAGCCCAGGCGCCCCGTAGCGGGTCCCGGAGTGGCGCACGCCACGCCCGCCGCGCGGAACGGCGGGGAGGTCCCGGCCGTTCCCCCGGTGGTGCCCGGCCACCGGAGGGAGCCCCGCCCCGCGTCGTACCTGCACCGTCATGGGGCGCGACGGGCCCGGGTGCTTCATGCTGCTGTCCTCGGGACCGGCGCGCGCCGCGCCCGCCGTCCGTCCGTCTGGAGCCTGTGTGTCCGGTAACGCCACCACCCGGTTCGGGAACGTCTCGCTGCTCTCCGTGGCCAGCCGGCTCCCCTCCCGCATCACGTCGTCCGCGGACATCCAGCAGCGGCTGGGGTCGGCGCTGCACCGGCTGCGGCTCCCGCGGACGCTGCTGGAGCGGGTCGCGGGCGTGCAGGAGCGACGCAACTGGGCGCCCGGCGAGGACGCGGACAGCGCGACCGTCGCCGCCGGGAAGCAGGCGCTGCGCGACGCCGGCGTCAACCCCGCCGACGTCGGCCTGCTCATCAACACGTCGGTGACGCGCAAGCACCTGGAGCCCTCCGTCGCCGTGCGGCTGCACCACGGCCTGGGCCTGGGCAGCGACGCGATCAACTTCGACATCGCGAACGCGTGCCTCGGGTTCATCAACGGCATGAGCCTGGCGGCCGGGATGATCGAGTCGGGCCAGATCCGGTACGCGGTGATCGTCAACGGCGAGGACGCCGACGACATCCAGGACGCGACGATCGACCGGCTGCTGCGGACCGACGTCCGGCGCGAGGACTTCATGCAGGAGTTCGCGACCCTGACGCTGGGCTCGGGCTCGGCGGCGGCGGTGCTCGGCCGCACGGACGAGAACCCGGGCGGCCACCGCGTCCTCGGCGGGGTGACCCGGGCGGCGACGAGGTTCCACGACCTGTGCGTCGGGTCCGCCGACGGCATGTTCACCGACGCCCGCGCGCTGCTGCAGGGCGGGCTGGACCTGGTCGTCGACGCGTGGCACGAGGCCTCGACGGAGTGGGACTGGGCGGGCATGGACCGGTACATCACGCACCAGGTCTCCCGCGTGCACACCGACGCGATCGTCAAGGCCGTCGGCCTCGACCGCAAGCGCGTCCCGACCACGTACCCGCACCTCGGCAACGTCGGCCCCGCGTCCGTCCCGATCACCCTGGTCGAGGAGCAGGACTCCCTGCGCGCGGGCGACCGGGTGCTGCTCATGGGCGTCGGCTCCGGCATCAACACGGCGATGATGGAGCTCGCCTGGTGAGCCGTCCGACCACCCGGCCCGCCACCCACGCACCGGCGGACCTCCCGGGCCTCGACGCGCGGTTCAGCCGGGTGCTGGCGGTGCCGCCGGCGTCGGGCACCGGCCCCGGCAGCCCCGGCGACCCCGGCTGGCACTACCTCGACACCGGCCCGGAGCTCGACGCGCGGGGCCTCACCGCCGTGGGGACCGTCCTGGCGGTGCACGGCAACCCCACGTGGTCGTACCTGTGGCGGCGGCTGCTGACCGCCTCGCTCGACGCCGCGGCGGCCGGTGCACCGGTCTGGCGCGTCGTCGCCGTCGACCAGCTCGAGATGGGGTTCTCGGCCCGGAGCGGCCGGCACCGCGCGCTGCCGGAGCGGGTGCGGGACCTGGGCGCGTTCACCGAGGCGCTGGGGCTCACGGGCCCCGTCGTCACGCTCGGCCACGACTGGGGCGGCGTGGTGAGCCTCGGCTGGGCGGTCGACCACCCCGGGCAGCTCGCGGGCGTCGCCCTGCTGAACACGGCCGTCGCCCACCCGGCGGACGAGCCGATCCCGGCGCCGCTGCGAGCCGCGGGCGCCGGGCCCGTGCTCCGGTTCGCGACGCGCACGACCCCGGCGTTCCTCGAGACGACGCTCGCGCTCGCGCACCCGTCGCTGCCCCGCGACGTCGCGGACGCGTACCGCGCGCCGTACCCGCGGGCCACGGACCGCGACGGCATCGAGGGGTTCGTCGCGGACATCCCCGCCGATCCCTCGCACCCCTCGCACGCGGAGCTGTCGCGGATCGCCGCGGGGGTCGCGGGCCTCGAGGTGCCGGCGCTGCTGCTCTGGGGGCCGCGCGACCCGGTGTTCGGCGACCGGTACCTGGACGACCTGGTCGACCGGCTGCCGCAGGCGCGGGTGCACCGGTTCGAGGGCGCGGGGCACCTGGTCGCCGAGGACGTGGACTGGCCGCCGGCGGTGCTGGACTGGCTGCGCGAGTCGGTCGGCGCGGGCCGTCCCGCCGACCGCCCCGCCGCGGAGCCGCCCGCCGACGTCGCGCCGTTCACCCCGCTGTGGTCGCGCCTCGACGCCCGCGCGGACGACCCGGGTCCGGCGGTCCTCGACATGGCCGCGGGCGACCCGCCCCGCACGGTGTCCTGGCGGCTGCTCGCCCGGCAGGTCCGGCGGATCGCCGCGGGCCTCCACGCGCTGGGTGTCCGCCCGGGCGACCGCGTGTCGCTGCTCGTCCAGCCCGGCCCGACGCTGACGGCGCTCGTCTACGCGTGCCTGCGGATCGGCGCGGTGGTCGTCGTCGCCGACGCGGGGCTCGGTGCGCGCGGCCTCACCCGGGCGCAGCGCGGCGCCCAGCCCGACTACCTGGTCGGGCAGACGAAGGCGCTCGTCGCCGCGCGCGCCCTGGGCTGGCCCGGCGTGCGGATCGCGACCGACGCGCTGACCCCGGCGGAGCGCCGCGTCCTCGGCGTCGCGCACCAGCTGACCGACGTCGCCGACGCCGGCCGGGACGAGGTGCTGCCGCCCGAGCCCGGCCCGGCCGACGAGGCCGCCGTGCTGTTCACCTCGGGCTCCACCGGCCCCGCCAAGGGCGTCGTCTACACGCATGCGCAGCTCTCGGCCCTGCGGGACGTGCTCGGCGCGCACTTCGACGTGCACCCCGACAGCGGGCTGGTCACCGGCTTCGCGCCGTTCGCGCTGCTGGGCCCGGCCCTCGGGACGCGGTCCGTGACCCCCGACATGGACGTGTCGTCGCCCCGCACGCTGACGGCACGGGCGGTCGCGGACGCGGTCCGGGCGTCCGACGCGGCGATCGTGTTCCTGTCCCCCGCGGCGATCCTCAACGTCGTGGCCACGGCGGACGACCTGGGCACCGACGACCGCGAGGCGCTCGCGCGCGTCCGGACGTTCCTGTCGACGGGCGCGCCGATCAGCGCGGACCTGCTCGGCTCCGCAGCGGACCTCATGCCCGCCGCCCGTGCGCACACCCCCTACGGGATGACCGAGTGCCTGCTGGTCACGGACATCGACCTGGACGGCATCCGCGCCGCCGCGTCGGCCCCGGACGCGGGCGTGTGCGTCGGCACGCCCGTCGGGCCCGGCGAGGTGCTCATCAGCGCGCTCGACGCCGACGGGGCCGCCTCCGGCGACCCGGGCACGGCGCCGGGGGTCCTCGGCGAGGTGCTCATCCGCGCACCGCACCTCAAGCAGCGCTACGACCGGCTCTGGCTGACCGACCGCGCGGCGGCCCGCGACACGCCGCCCGGGCGCTGGCACCGGACCGGGGACGTCGGGCACCTGGACGACCAGGGCCGGCTGTGGATCGAGGGCAGGCTCGCGCACGTGCTGACCACCCCGGACGGGCCGCTCGCCCCCGTGGGCCCGGAGCAGCACGTCGAGCGGGTGCCGGAGGTCCGGCGCGCGGCGGTGGTCGGCGTCGGTCCCGCGGGCGTCCAGCAGGCGGTGGCGGTCGTCGAGACGCGGGCCGGCGTCCGGCGTCCGGGTCTCGCGCCGGAGCGGCTGACCGCGGCCGTGCGGGCCGCCTCGCCCGTCCCGCTCGCCGCCGTGCTGGTGCTCCCGATGATGCCGACCGACGTGCGGCACAACTCCAAGCTCGACCGGGCGCGCCTGGCCGGGTGGGCGACGCGGGTGCTGGCCGGCGGCCGGGTGGGGGCGCCGTGACCGTCCTCGTCACCGGGGCGTCCGGCCTGCTCGGCGGCGCCGTGGCGCGCGTCCTCGTCGCGCGCGGGGAGGACGTCCGGACCCTCCAGCGCCGGCCGTCGGGTGTCCCCGGCGCGTCGGACCTCGCCGGCTCCGTCACGGACCCCGCCGCGGTGGCCCGGGCGGTCGAGGGCGTCGACGCGGTCGTGCACCTCGCGGCGCGGGTCTCGCTGGCCGGGGCGCGCTCCGAGTTCGACGCCGTCAACATCGGCGGCACCACGACGCTGCTCGACGCGGCGGAGCGCGCGGGCGTGCGGCGGTTCGTGCAGGTGTCGTCCCCCTCCGTCGCCCACGCGGGGGCCGCGCTCGTCGGGGTCGGCGCGTCGCCCGCCGACCCGGCCCGCGCCCGCGGGGACTACGCCCGCACGAAGGCCGCCGCGGAGCTGCTCGCGCTGGACCGGGACGGCGGCTCCGGCGGCCTCGCGGTCGTCGCTGTCCGCCCGCACCTGGTCTGGGGGCCGGGCGACACCCAGCTCGTCGAGCGGGTGCTGGACCGCGCCGCCCGCGGCCGCCTCCCGCTGCTCGACCGGGGCGCGGCCCTGATCGACACCACCTACGTGGACAACGCCGCCGACGGCATCGCGGCCGCCCTGGACCGCGCCGACGCCGTCCACGGCCGCGCGTACGTCCTCACCAACGGCGAGCCGCGCACCGTCGCGGACCTGCTGACCGGCATCTGCCGCGCCGGCGGCGTCCGGCCGCCGGCGTGGCACGTGCCCGCGCGGGTGGCCCGCACGGCCGGCGGCCTGGTCGAGGCCGTCTGGCGGCTGCGGCCCGGCACCGACGAGCCGCCGATGACCCGGTTCCTCGCCGAGCAGCTGTCCACCGCGCACTGGTTCGACCAGCGGGCCACGCGCGCGGACCTGCGGTGGCGGCCGGCCGTCGGCATCGACGAGGGGTTCGACCGCCTCGCCGCGCACTACCGCGCGCGGGGCTGACCCGGCCGTCGCCCGTCGACCGGCGTCCACCGCGGGCCGTCGCGCCGGTCGACAGCGGCGCGCCGGACCTCCGCGAGGTCGCGGACCCGCTCGGTGACGCGGCGCCCGATGGTGGTCGCGCCCGGGTCCCCCAGGGCCAGGTACCGCACGACCACCCGCGCCTCGCCCGCCACCACCGCGACGTCCTGCGCCTCGACCTTCGTCAGCTCGCGGGCGGCGTCGGCGGCGGCCGGCAGGACCGCCGCTGGGTCGACGCCCGGGTGCAGGAGGCCCACGGCGAGGGTCACGCGGTACGACGGCACGGCCCCATCCTCCCGGCTGCGCGGCACCCTCGGCGCACCGGACGCACAGGGCGTCGCGGTCAGCCCTCGCCGGGCCGCTCGGTGACCACCAGACGGTTGCCCCACGGGTCGCGGACGTGCGCGAACCGCTCGCCCGGGTCCCCGACAGGCGCGCCGACGACCTCGCTCCCCAGACCCGCGAGCCGGTCGACCACGGCGTCGAGCTCGTCGGTGTAGAGCACGAACGCGGGGTGCCCGGTGTCGGGGCGCGGCTCCCCCGCGGAGCCCGCGAGCAGCCACAGACCCGCCTCAGCGAGGGCGGGGCCGACGTGCAGCAGCCGCACGTCGGGCTCGAGCCGCGAGTCGTGGAGCACGCGCCAGCCGAACGCGCTCACGTAGAAGTCCCGGGCGGCATCCTGGTCGGGCACGAGGAGCGCGAGGCGTCCGATCGTCGTCGTCACGGGGCCCAGCATGCCGGGTGACACCCGCACGCCGCCATGGCCTGCCCGGTCCTGTCCCGGACCTCGGGCCGGCGTGCTCGGGCCGGCGTGCTCGGGCTGGCGTGCTCGGTCGGCGGGCCCGACCGGCCGAGAACGGCGAAGGCGCCTCAGAGGGCCGACCCGTCACCCCGCCGTCCTGCTCCCCGGTGGACGAGCTCGCGCTCCCACGTGGCCGTCGAGCTCTGCACCTCTCCCGACACGTACTCCGTCACCTCGCCCGTCGGGCGGTACCCGAGCGCGCGCCAGAACGGTTCCGCCGCGTCCGCGTTGGTCGCGACGATCCCGAGCCGCAGCCGGTCGACGTCCCCCCACCCGAGCGCCTGCTCGACGACGCGGTCGTGCAGCAGCCGGCCGAGCCCACGACCACGCCGCTGCTCGTGCACCACCAGCAGGCCGACGTGCGCGACGCCGGCCCGGGGCCAGCCGTGCAGGACGTCCGCGAACGCGAGGAGCCCGCCCGACCCGGGATCGGCCCACAGCCCGAGCCCGGTCTTCCTCGCGCGCTCGAGGCCCGGCGGCAGGGCGGTCAGCACGTCCCCGGCGTCCGTCGGGCGGGGCGGGCGGCCCAGGACCCGCCGCGAGTAGTCCGGTGCGGCCTCCAGCAGCTCCTGGAGCGCTCGGACGTCATCCGCGTCCTCGGGGCTCAGCGGTCGGACGTGGGGCACGCGCCCATCATGTCAGCGGCCTGCGGTGGCGCGACACGACAGAGGCCCAGGATCGTGATGATCCTGGGCCTCTGGTCTGAGCCGCCTAAGAGAATCGAACTCTTGACCTTCTCATTACGAGTGAGACGCTCTGCCGACTGAGCTAAGGCGGCGCGCCCGCGCCACTGGTGGACGGGCACGGACACTGTACCTGGCGCACGGCCCAGCGACCAAAGCGGTCCGCCACCGCGAGGCGGTGCCCCGCGCGCTGCCCGGCCACCTGCTACCCAGGCGCCTGCGCCAGCGATCGACGGGCCGAGCGCCCGGTCGGCGCCGCCTGCCATCGGGGCGCATGGGCAGCCAGACGCTCCGCACGGGTGTCGAGGGCCGCCCGGATCGCGTCACGCATGGTGGTCGCGTCCGCGTGGTAGCCGTCGTCGCCTGGTCTCGCACGCGTCACCCAGGCGGCGACGACGTCGGCGTTGGCGCAGGCAAGCACGTCAACGGGACGCGACGGGTCTCCGACGTCGATGACGGGCTTGCCGTTCTTGATGTCCCTCGGGTTCCGCGCACGCCAGCACACCCAGCGTGCTCCCGGGACCTGCGCCATCACGACGTCGCCGACGTGGACCGCCACCTGCTCCCAGAGCAGGAGGAGCCAGCCGGGCGCCTGGCGTGGTCCGTCCGGGGTGGGGACGAAGCCAGGGTTCCCCGGGCCCGCCCATCCCGGCCGGAAGTCGACCTCGGCATGCTCCTGCGGCCCCAGGACTGCCTCGATGTACCACTCGTTCAGGGGGACGAGGCCGTCGACGGACACGTCCAGCGCCAGACCGTCGGCAGCGAGGCGCTCCGCGAGCTCGGACCGCCGCAGTGACAGATTCGAGGTGAGCTCGTCGACGTGCGCGTCCGCCTCGTCCCAGGAGGCCGCGGCGTGGATGTACACGTCGGTCATGGGAATGAACGTCCCGGCCCGCGCCTCACCTCACGTGCGCCGTCCAGCATGGCGACCACGTGCTGGGGGCGCTCTCACGGCGGGCGAACACCACCGCGTTCTCCTGCGACAGACCCGGTCCCTTCACCGCCGTCGCTGCGTTGTCCTCGAGCCCCGTGATCATGACTGAGGCGCCGGCACGCGCAGTGACCGAGCGCCCTTCGGGCCCGTGGGAGCGGCCTGCCACCGCGGTGGGTGCGCCGCCAGGTAGAGCGAACGGTCCTCCAGCACCTTCTGGACCTCGTCGCGCATGCGCGTGGGGTGCGCCTGGTACCGGTCGCTGCCGGGCACCGCGCGGCTGACCCACGCGGCGACCACTCCCGCGTTCGCGAGCGAGATGACGTCAGCCGGCCACACCGGTACACCGACGTCGACCGACGGCATGCCGTTGTAGGCGTCGCGAGGATTCCGAGCGCGCCAGCACACCCACCGGGAGCCCGTGACCTCGGCCATCACGACGTCGGCGACGTAGATCGCCACCTGCTCCCAGAGGAGCAGCAGCCACCCAGGCGCCGCACGAGGTCCGTCCGGCCGGGGTCTGAACCGGGGACTCGGGGCGGGGAACCACTCGGGCCTGTAGTCCACGGCGTCATCCCGCTCTGCCTCGTCCAGCACGGCGTGGAGGTACCACTCGCCGAGGGGGACGAGGCTCTCGACCGATCGATCGAGTGACGGTCCACCGGCGGCCGTGACCCGCTGCGCGAGCTGCACTCTCCGCGTCGACGACACCGCCATGAGCGACTCGAAATGCGCGTCCGCCTCCTCCCATGAATCAGCCATGTGGAAGTACATGGTGCTCATGGTAGATGAATGACATAAGGGATGCCGAGGCTCGTCATCCGGGCCAGGAGGTCTTCGTCGGGACCCACGACACTTCGTCCATTCGCGAAGAAGTGCCATTCGATCTCGGTCAGCGGCCCGCGGCCACCAGCGAGATAGTCGGCGTCGCGGCCCACCTGGCGCCCGGCTCTCCCGGCGCCGTGAACCTTGCCGAGCTTCACCTCGTACCCGATGCGGTTCGCAAGGTCGGTGACGTCGAGGTACCGATCGATCTGCGCACCTGTCGAGCTGTGACCCGGTCGTCCAGGGAGGGCTGCGGGGGTCTCGTCGCGGAGCAGTCGTTCGGCATCGATCTCCCGTGTGAACGTCCCGGTCCCCCGCCTCACGTCGCGTGCGCCGTCCAGCATGGCGACCACATGCTTCGGGCTCATTCCCCGGCGGGCGAAAGCGAGCACGTTCTCCTCCGACAGACCCCGTCCCTTCAGCACGGTCGCGGCGTTGTCGAACGCCTCGTCGAGCACCTTGATCCGGAGCCCCGCGGGAATGCTGTCCGCCCTCCCCACGTACCTCAGCGCCGGCCCGACGTCCGCGAGCACGTTGTCGAGGTGCTTGACGAGCTTGGTGACGATCGACGCCGAGTCACCGACGTACGGGACGAGCGCGGCGAGGCTGAGGCCGGTCGAGACCAGGTCGCCCTTGGCGAGGCCGGCGAGCGCGTCCCGCACGTCGCCGACCCCGACGAACCCCGCCGCGAGCGCGCCGGAGACGAAGGCGAGGGACGTGCTCTCGCAGAACGCCCAGAAGTCCGCGTCACCGCAGAGTGCCCCGCGGGAGAAGTCGCCCGCGTACTCCCACCACTCCATCCGGACGTCGACGACGTCCGGGGAGAAGCCCGCGTCGGCAGCGTCGATCTCCCAGTCGTCGGTGAACCCGTCCCCGTCCGTGTCGTTCGACAACGGCTCGGTCTCGTGGACCATCAGCTCGGCGTAGTCGCTCAGACCGTCGCGGTCGTAGTCCCGCTGGAACGCGCGGCTGACATTGGCGACCTCGAACCAGTCGTCGAGCCCGTCGAAGTCGGAGTCCACGCGCGTCGGGTTCGACACGGCTCGGTAGTAGGTACTCGCCCCGAACTGGCCCTGGTCGCAGAGCGCCCCCATCTCGGCACCGTCCGGCAGACCGTCGCCGTCCGTGTCCGCGACCGCCGGGTCGGTGCGGTAGACCGCACCCGTTCCCGTGCGCAGACCGGAGGACTCGGCCTGGTCCGCCAGGCCGTCACCGTCCGCGTCCGGAATCGCCTGGTCGTCGTCCAGGGCGGTCCCGACCTCGCTCGAGATGTCGCCGAATGCGTCGCTGAGCGCCTCAGGCTCCAGAACCTGGTACGACTTGCCCCCCGTCGCCGAGGCGATGCCTCCCAGGAGCCCCGTGTCCGCGCTCGCGCCGAGAGCGACGGTGTAGATGAGGGTGTCCGTCTCGACGGCGCGTTCCGTGAGGGTGTCCCAGTACGGCCCCTCGCCGTCAGTGAGCATGACGATGACACGCTGATGCGCTGGGGAGCCGTTCTCGCTGAGCTCCCCGAGAGCGGCCTGCACCGCGTATCCGAGGTGGGTGCCACCCGAGTCGTCGATCGTCCCGATCGCTGCGCGGACGGCTTCCCGGTCCTCGGTGAGGCCCTGGACGACCGTCGCCCAGTCGTCGAAGTCCACGACCGCCGCACGGTCACCCGCGAGCAGTGCGTCGACGTACGCGATCGCCGCGTCGCGGCGTGCCCCCTGAGGATCGTTGTCCAGCATGGAGCCCGAGGAGTCCAGGGTGAGCACCACGTCGACGTTGTCGTACTTGGCCCGCGGGGTCGGCATCTCGCTCTGCCAGATCGCCTCGAACTCCGCGACGTCGACCACCACGTAGGTCGTCGGGTGCAACGCGGTCGGCGGCTCGAGCGGCGTACACGTCTCGACGGCGGATGCGGCCCGGGCAAGGGTGGGAACCGGCCCGCCGGACCGGACGCCGACGTGGACCTGCCCGGTCTCGAGGTCCGTCCAGTGCGCGGTCGGCTCGAACGCACCGGTCGTCTCGTCCAGGCTGAGCGCCATGACGTCGTCCTCGTCCGCGACGTCCGAGGCGTCGAAGGGGATCGACAGCGTGCCCCATGCGCCGTCGGGCAGCACGAGGTCCACCGGCGAGGACAGGAGCCCCAGGCCCTGCTCCTCGAGGCGCACGTCCTCGGTGGGAGCCAGGCGGACGGGGAGAATCGCGTCGACAGCACCCGAGACCTCGACCTCGGCGCCGCTGCTCTCGAGCGCGACGGTCCGGTGGAAGACATCCCACCGGTCCTCGACTCCGTTGTCGTCGGAGTCCGTGCGGAGCGGGTCGGCGCCGACGAGCTGCTCGTCGTGGTCGCCGACCGAGTCGCCGTCGGTGTCGGCGCGGAGCGGGTCGGTCCCGCCTGCGCTCTCGGCACCGTCCTCCAGCCCGTCACCATCCGTGTCCGAGCGGCCGGGGTGCGTCCCCGCACGGATCTCGTCGGCGTCCGCGACACCGTCGCCGTCGGCGTCGTCGAGGCCGTCCGCCACGCCGTCGGCGTCCGTGTCGGCGGTCAGCGGGTCCGTGCCGGTGAGGAACTCGTCCGCGTCAGCCAGACCGTCGCCGTCGCTGTCGGCGCCGGTGGGCGAGGTGCCGAGCGCGAGCTCCAGCGCGTCAGGTACACCGTCACCGTCGGTGTCCGCCTCGGGATCGACGGGCGTCTCGGGGGTCGGGTCCTGCTGCGTCGTCTCGCACGCGACGAACGTGTTCGTGCCCGTCGACCCGTCGCACACGTCCTGATCGGGGCCGCCGTCGAGCGCGTCGTCCCCGGCACCCCCGTCCAGTCGGTCGGCGCCGTGCCCGGCACCCAGGGCGTCGGCCCCAGGCCCGCCCAGGAGGGTGTCGGCGTCGTTGCCACCGTCCAGCGCATCAGCGCCGGCGCCCCCGTCCAGCACGTCCTGCCCTGTGGCACCGGTGAGGACGTCGTCGCCGTCGCCACCGGCGACGGCATCGTGATCGTTCTCTCCTGCGAGGACGTCGTTGCCGGGACCGCCGTCGATCTCGTCGTCGCCGGTGCCCCCGAACGCCAGGTCCGCGCCGGCCTCACCGCGCAGGACGTCGTTCTCGTTGCCGCCTCGCAGGGTGTCGTCGCCGTCGCCACCGTCGAGCGTGTCGTGCCCGACGCCGCCGTCGAGCGTGTCCCGTCCCGGTCCGCCGACCAGCGCGTCGTTCTCGTTGCCGCCGTCGAGCGTGTCGTCCCCGTCACCGCCTTCGAGCCGGTCGGCACCCGTCCCTGCCACCAGGAGGTCGTTCCCCCCGAGGCCGAGGAGGACGTCATCGCCGTTGCCACCGCACAGGACGTCGTCGCCCGGGGTCCCCGTCAGCGTGTCGGGACCATCGGTCCCACGGACGGTGCACGACGGCGTCACTGCTGCCGGTGCAGCGGACGCCAGAGCCGACGGAGCGGCTGCTTGCGTCGCCGCCGCAACCGCCAGCGCGACGAGGACGCCGACCGTCCGCCCGCGACGACGGGTGATCCACCTGGTGCTCACGTGCGCTCCCCTGCTCCGACCGGTACCTGGTCGGAACCTAGGGAAGCGTCAGCGCCGCCGGGGCCGGTTCCCGCGCGGTTCACCCGGTCGGCCCCGCACGGCATCCGGATGCGTCAGCAGCGGGTGCCCTCCTCGGGCACGGTGCCGTCGAGCAGGTACGCGTCGACGGCGTCCGCGATGCAGGAGTTCGACCGCCCGTACGCGGTGTGCCCCTCGCCCTCGTAGGTCAGGAGCGTGCCGGACTCCAGGGTCTTGGCGAGGCTCTCGGCCCAGGCGTAGGGCGTGGCCGGGTCGTTGGTCGTGCCGATGACGAGGATCGGGTCGGCGCCCTGGGCGGAGTAGTCGTCGAGGCCACCGGCCTCGGGCACGGGCCACTGGGCGCAGATGACGCCGCCGTAGCTGAAGAAGTACCCGACGGTCGGCGCGGCCTGCTCGATGGCGGCGGCCTGGGCGCGCATCTCGGCGACGTCGGTGGTGCCGCGGTCGTCGGCGCAGCCGATGGACCAGAACGCCGGCGTGGAGTTGCTGGCGTAGGTGCCGTCGGCGTTCCGGTCGTAGTAGAGGTCCGCGAGCTGGAGCAGGACGGCGCCGTTGCCCTCGGTCAGCGCGGCGTCGAGCCCCATCGTGAGGTACTGCCAGGAGCCCTCGTCGTACAGGGGCAGCGCGATCCCGCTGAACGCCAGGGCCCCGGTGAGCGGGCGGTCGGTGCCGGTGGGCAGCGGCGAGCGCCGGGCGCGGTCGAGCAGCGCCTTGATCTGGGCGAGGCCGTCGTCGACGGAGCCGGTCAGCGGGCAGTCGGCGCCGGCCTGGCAGTCCGCGACGTAGGCGCGCAGCGCGGACTCGAACCCCGCGGCCTGGCCCTCGGACAGCTCCTGCGGGCTGAGGGTCGGGTCGAGGGCGCCGTCCAGCACCAGGCGCCCGACCTGCTCCGGGAACAGCGCGGCGTAGGTGGCGCCGAGCTGGGTGCCGTAGGAGTAGCCGACGTAGCTCAGGGTCTCGTCGCCGAGCACCGCGCGCAGCACGTCCATGTCCTTGGCGGCGCTGACGGTGTCGACGTGCTCCAGCACCGGGCCGGAGTTCGCGAGGCACGCCGCGCCGAAGGCCCCGTACGCGGCCTCGGCCTCGGCGATGCCCGCGTCGGACGAGAAGTCGAAGTCGGTGGACACGAGCTCGTCCATGGTGGGGCCGTCGACACAGGTCACCGGGGTGGACGAGGCGACGCCGCGCGGGTCGAACCCGACGAGGTCGTACCGCTCGACGACCTGCTTGCCGAACCGCGGCAGGGCGATGCTGGACAGGGCGTCGATGCCGGAGGAGCCCGGACCGCCCGGGTTGATCAGCAGGGACCCGATCCGGTCCCCGGTGGCGACGTGCCGGCTGACGGCGATCTCGATGGTGTCGCCGTCGGGCTCGCCGTAGTCGAGCGGGACGACGAGGGTCGCGCACTCGAGGTCCCCGCACGGCTGCCAGTCGAGCTGCTGCGCGTAGATCGCGTCGAGCCCCCGGACGTCCGCGGCGGTCGGCTCGGGCTCCTGGGTGACCGAGGTCTGCTCCTTGGGCGCGACGCAGCCGGCCAGCGCGAGCGCCAGGACCGCGACGAGGGCGGCCACGCGGCCGGCGACCGCGCGCCGACGGGGCACGGCGTCGCCGGGGCGCGCGGGCAGGGGGCGAGGGGCTCTCGACGCGGGAGTCACCGAACCACGGTAACCGCCGCACGAGCCCGCCGCGGCACGGTCCGCAGGCCGCACCGGCGGCCTCCCGGGACGGGCGCGGTCAGGCCTGCGGCCGCAGCGCGATCATCATCGCCTCGACCGCCAGCAGCGGCGCGACGTTGCCCTCGAGCCGCGTGCGGGCCTCCCCGATGGCGTCCATCCGGCGCACGGTCTGCTCGGGCGTCGAGGACTCCGCGAGCGCCCGCGCCGACTCCTCGTGCTCCGCGTTCACCAGGTGCACGTCGGCACCCAGCTGCAGCACCAGGACGTCCCGGTAGTACGACAGCAGGTCGACCATCGCCCGGTCGAGGACGTCCCGCTGGGCGCGGGTGGCGCGGCGCTTCTGCTCCTCCTCCAGCTGGCGGACCTGCCCGCGCAGGGCCGGCGGGATGGTCGTGAGCCCGTCCGCGCCGAGCGAGTGCAGGAGCGCCTGCCGCTCGGCGGCGTCACGCTCCTCGGTCGCGGCCTTCGCGTCGGCCTGCGCCGTCTCGACCAGCTCGCCGGCGGCCAGCACCGCGTCGCCGACGCCGCGCACCCGCGGGGCGATCCGCAGCACCGCGGAACGGCGGGCCCGGGCCTCCGGGTCGCGCGCCAGCCGGCGGGCGACCCCGACGTGGGACTGCGCGGCGCGGGCGGCGACCAGCGCGACCTCCGGGTCGATGCCGTCCCGGCGCACCAGCAGCTCGGCGACCGCCTCGACCGGCGGGACCCGCAGCGCGACCGACCGGCTCCGCGAGCGCAGCGTGACCAGCACGTCCTGCGGGCTCGGGGCGCAGAGCAGCCACACGGTGCGCGGCGGGGGCTCCTCGATGGCCTTGAGCAGCACGTTGCCCGACGTCTCGTTCAGGCGGTCGGCGTCCTCGACCACGATGACGCGCCAGCGGCCCTGCGACGGCGCCCGCTGCGCGAGCTCGACCAGCGGCCGGACGGTGTCCGCGCGGATGACGACGCCCTCGGTGTTCACGAACGTCACGTCCGGGTGCGTGCCGGCCAGCACGGTCGCGCAGCCGGGGCTCCGCGGGTCGCCGCTCGGGTCCTGCAGGGCTGCGGCAAACGCCCGCGCGGCGTTGGAGCGTCCCGAGCCCGGCGGCCCGGTCAGGAGCCACGCGTGGGTCATCTTCGACGGGTCCGCCGCGGCGTCCCGCAGCACGGCGACGGCCGGCTCCTGCCCGACCACGTCGTCCCAGACGGTCGCCATCACGCGCCCCCGGCGGACGCGTCGACGCCGATGAGCGCCGCGACCCGCGCCCGCACGTCCGCGGCGATCTGCTCGACCGGGCGCGCCGCGTCGAGCACCAGCCACCGGCCGGGGTCGGCGGCGGCACGCGCCAGGAAGGCCTCGCGGGTGCGGCGGTGGAAGTCCTCGCCGGCGCTCTCCAGCCGGTCCGGCTGGTCGGGGCGACCCTGCAGCCGGCCGAGCCCGGTGGCGGCGTCGAGGTCGAGCAGCACGGTCAGCGCCGGGAGCAGGCCACCGGTCGCCCACAGCGACAGCCGCTCGACCTCGGCCGCCCCGAGGTCGCGGCCGGAGCCCTGGTACGCCACGGACGAGTCGAGGTAGCGGTCGGTGACGACCACGGCGCCGGAGGCGAGCGCGGGCCGGACCAGCGACGCGACGTGGTGCGCGCGGTCCGCGGCGTAGATCAGCGCCTCGGTGCGCGGGTCGAGGTGCTCGCCGTGGAGGACCTCGCGGCGCAGCACCCGGCCCAGCTCCGTGCCGCCGGGCTCGCGCGTCAGCACGACGGTGCGCCCGAGGCCGGTGAGCCACTCGCCGAGCAGGCGGGACTGCGTCGACTTGCCGCTGCCGTCGCCGCCCTCGAACGAGACGAACAGGCCCGCGGGCACGTCGGGGGCGGAGGTCGCAGGCGGCGCGGGCGGCTCGGGCAGGGTCACGGGCGCCAGGGTATCCACGCCGGCCGACACTCTCCCCACGCGGCCACCCGGTGCGCCACACTGGACCGTGACCTCGCCGCGGGTCGAGACCGACCTCTCGCTCCCGGCCGTCCCCTGCCCGGGCGCCGACCCGGAGCTCGAGCGGTTCGGCCGGCTCGCCGCCGCGCACCTGGGCGTCCCCGTGGCGCTCGTGTCCGTCCTCACCGAGACCGAGCAGCTGATCCTCGGGGCGGTCGGCCTCCCGCCGGAGCTCGACGCGACGCGGCGGCTGCCCCTGTCCCACGCGCTGTGCCTGGACGTGGTGCGGCGCAAGGACGCGGTCGTGGTCGGCGACGCCCGCACGGACCCGTCGCTCGCCGGGCACGGCGCGGTCACGGACCTCGACGTCGTGGCGTACGCCGGCTTCCCGCTGCGGGACGACTCCGACGAGGTCGTCGGCGCGCTGTGCGCCATCGACACCGTGCCGCGGGTGTGGACGCCCGCGGACCTGGCCTACCTCGCGGACCTGGCGGCTGCGTGCAGCAGCGAGCTGCGGCTGCGCGGCGAGCGGGAGCGGGCCCGCCGCTCGCAGCGCCAGGCGACCGAGGCGCACCGGCACAGCCGCCTGCTGCTGATGATGGCCGAGGCGTTCACCGCGGCGACCACGGTGCGGGAGGTCACCCGCGCGGTCTCCCGGGTCGCCGCGATCGGGCTGGGCGCGCCGATGAGCGGGATCGCCTTGCTGGACGCCGACGGCGAGGGGCTGACGTACACGTCGATGGACGCCTTCGACGGGCACGGCGTCGAGGCGCTGCGGCACGCGCGGATCACCGACGACCGGCCCGTGTCGTACGTCGCGCGCACCCGCAACCCCGTGTACTTCCGGGACCACACCTCGATGGTCGCGCGGTTCCCGGACGTGGGGCGCCCCGACGCCGACCGCGACAGGCCGCTGCCCGACGGCGGCCGCGCCGTCCTGCCGCTCGTGTCGCGCGGCCGGCTGCTGGGCGTGCTCACGCTCGGGTGGCCGGTGCCCCGGCAGTTCCGGCAGGAGAACCGCGAGATCAAGAGCGCGCTGGCCGGGTACACCGCCCAGGCCCTCGAGCGTGCCCTCCTGCTCGACCAGCGCCGCGACGTCGCCCGCACGCTCCAGGACGCCATGCTGACCGCGCTGCCGGAGCACGCGAGCTTCCGGCTGGCCGCGTACTACCTGCCGTCGGCCCAGGCGGACCAGGTGGGCGGCGACTGGTACGACGGCGTCGTGCTGCCGGGCGGCGACCTGGCGGTGATGGTCGGGGACGTCACGGGCCACGACATGGACGCCGCCGCGCGGATGGGCCAGCTGCGCTCGATGCTGCGCGCGTTCGCCTGGGACCGGCCGGGCGCGGCCCCCTCCTCGTGGCTCGCGCGGCTGGACCGGGCGGACGACGGGCTCGCGATCGGGACGGTCGCCAGCGCGGTGGCCGCGCGGTTCTCGCCGGGCCGCCCGGGCGACCCCTCCACCCCCGCACGGGTGCGCTGGTCCGACGCCGGCCACCCCCCGCCGGTGCTGGTCCGGCCGGGCGAGGGCGGCCGCGTGCTGGACCCCGGCAGCGACCTGCTGCTCGGCGTCGACCCCGACGCGCACCGCCGCGACCACACCCTCGACCTGCTGCCCGGCGACACGTTCCTGCTCTACACCGACGGGCTCGTCGAGCGGCGCGACGTGTCCCTGGACCACGCGCTGGACCGGCTCGCGCGGGAGGCCGGGCGGCTGGCCGCCAAGGAGCCCGAGCGGTTCGTGCGGGAGCTCACCGCGGCGCTGGTGGACGGGCGGCCGGCGGACGACGTCGCGGTGCTCGCGGTGCGGGTGCTGCGCCCGCTGCCCGCCTGACACGACGCGCCCGGCACCGGCCCCTCGACGCCGCCCGGCGCGTCACTCCCCGGGGTAGACGACGCCCACCTGCGCGCGGACCTCGTCCATCGTCCGCATGACCGCGAGCGTGTCCGCCCAGGTCAGCCGCGGGCTCTCGGTCGCGCCCTCGGCGACCCGGCGCGCGACCTCGGCGGCCTCGTACTGCAGGCCCCGCTCGGTCGGCTGCTCGAACACCCAGGACCGCCCGTCGCGGCGCTGCACCCGGAACGACGTCGGCGCGTAGAACGAGCCCTCGACGGTGATGCTGCCCTCGGTCCCGGAGATCGCGGCGGTCGTCGGGGTCTTGGCCCACAGCGTCGTGGTGAGCAGCGCCTGCGCGCGGTCGCCGTAGGACAGGGCCATGCCGATCTGCCCGTCGACGCCGGTCTCGGTGAGCCGCCCGACGGCGCGGACCTCGTCCGGGACGCCCAGCAGGTCGTGCGCGAACGACACGGGGTAGACGCCGAGGTCCAGCAGCGCCCCGCCCGCGAGCGCCGGGTCGTACAGCCGGTGCGCCGGGTCGAACGGGAAGTACTGCCCGTGGTCGGCCTGCACGGTGATGATCTGCCCGATCTCCCCCGAGTCGATCACCTGGTGCAGCGCGGCGACGTGCGGCAGGAACCGCGTCCACATCGCCTCCATGACGAACACCCCGGCGGCCCGCGCGGCCGCGAGGACCTCCTCGGCCTCGCCCGCGTTGCGCGTGAACGCCTTCTCGACCAGCACGTGCTTGCCGGCGGCGATGGCCAGCAGGGCGTGCTCGCGGTGCTCGGAGTGGGGGGTGGCGACGTAGACGACGTCCACCTGCGGGTCCTCCACCAGGTCCCGGTACCCCAGGTGCGTGGTGGGGATGCCGTGCGCGGTGGCGAACCGCTCGGCGCGGACGTGGTCCCGCGAGCCGACGGCGACGAGCTGCGCCCGGGTGCTGCTGCGGACCGCGTCGGCGAACGCGCCGGCGATGCCGCCGGCGCCCAGGATCCCCCAGCGGATCGGCGGGGCGGTGCGCGGGTCTTCGGTGAGTGCCATGCCGCCGACCCTAGTGCGGCGCCGCCCGCGGCGGGATGCCGCCGACCGGGTGGCCGGAACCCGCCCCGCGGCGGGCCGGTCCGCGCCATCATGGCCGTGGGCACCGGCCTGGCGCGGTGCGGGACCGAGCGGGAGGCGCGTCGATGCGCGAGGTGCTGGCCACGTCGAAGCGCGTGCCGCCCTGGTGGTGGACCAACCTCGCCGTCCAGGCGCTGCTGCTCGGGCTGTGGGCGTGGCGGCTCGCCCAGGGCGAACGCGGTGCGGCCGTGGTCCTGACGGTGGGCTTCGCCCTCGTCGTGGTGCTGGGAGTCCTCGGCGGGCTCGTCGACAGGAGCAGCGCGCTGGTGCTGACGGACGAGGCCCTGCTCGTCGAGCGGCCCTGGCGCCCGCGGCGGATCCCGCGCGCCGAGATCCGCGCGGTCGACGGCGACGTCCACGGGCGGCCGGGGTGGTCCGACGCGGTCGTCCTCACGGTCGGGCACCGCACCGTCAAGCTCGGGGGCTTCGACGCGCACCCCCGCGTCCTGATCCCCCGGCTGCAGGAGTGGGCGGGGGTCGGCGAGACGCCCGCCGGCGACCCCGACGAGGTGACACCCCGCCCCTGACCTGCGAGGGTCGACGGGTCGGCCGAGGTGGAGGAGACCCGATGGCGCCCTCGTGGGTGGAGCACGCGATGTGGTGGCACGTGTACCCGCTGGGGTTCACGGGCGCGGAGCGCACCGCCGACGGCAGCACCCCCGTGACTCACCGGCTGCGGCACCTGGAGCAGTGGCTGGACTACGTCGTCGACCTCGGGCTGAACGGCCTCGCCCTCGGCCCGGTGTTCGCGTCGAGCACCCACGGCTACGACACCACCGACCACCTCGCCGTGGACCCGCGGCTCGGCGACCGCGCGGACCTGGACCACCTGATCGCCGCCGCGCACGACCGCGGCGTGCGGGTGCTGCTGGACGGGGTGTTCAACCACGTCGGCGACGAGCACCCGCTGTTCCGTGCGGCGCTCGCCGGCGGGCCCGGCTCCCCGGAGGCCGAGCTGTTCCGGATCACCTGGGCCGACGACGGCCCGACGTGGGACTGCTTCGAGGGGCACCGCGCGCTCGTCACCCTGAACCACGACTCCCCGCGGGTGGTGGACCTGGTCGCCGACGCCATGACGCACTGGCTCGACGCGGGCGCGGACGGCTGGCGCCTCGACGCGGCCTACGCAGTGCCGACGTCCTTCTGGGCGCAGGTCACCGCGCGCGTCCGCGAGCGGCACCCCGACGCGTACCTCATGGGCGAGGTCATCCACGGCGACTACCCGGCGTTCGTCGCGGAGTCCGGGGTCGACGCCGTCACCCAGTACGAGCTGTGGAAGGCGACCTGGAGCGCGATCCGCGACACCAACTGGCACGAGCTCGCGTGGACGCTCGGCCGGCACGACGCGTTCCTCGACGCCTTCGTGCCGTACACGTTCGTCGGGAACCACGACGTCACCCGCATCACCAGCCAGGTGGGCGACGCGACGCTGGCCGGTCACGCCCTCGTGGTGCTGGCGACGGTCGGCGGCACCCCCGCGGTCTACTACGGCGACGAGCAGGCGTACCGCGGCGTGAAGGAGGACCGCGCGGGCGGGGACGACGAGATCCGCCCGCCCTACCCCGCGACGCCCGACGCCCTGGCCGGGCCGGACGTCGCGCCCGACGGGTGGGCGACGTACCGCCGGCACACCGAGCTCCTGGGGCTGCGCCGACGGCACCCGTGGCTGCACACCGCCCGCACCCGGGTGGTCGAGGTGACGAACGCCCACCTCGCGTACGAGGCGCGGCCGGCGGGGGACGACGCCGGCGCCGGGCTGCTCGTGGCGCTCAACCTCGACGCCACCGCGTGGGGACTGACCGTGCCGGCCGGTGCCCGCACCGTCGCGCACAGCACGCCCGGTCCGCGCCCGGAGCCGCCGGACGCAGCGACGCGGGAGCACGTCGTCGACGTGCCCCCGCGCGGCTGGGTCGTGCTGGAGGTCTGACCTACTTCTTGGCGGCCGCGGCCTTCTTGCGCGGCGCGGCCTTGCGGGCGGCGGGCTTCTTCTTGGGCGCCGACGCGCGCTTCTCCGCCAGCAGCTCGACGGCCTGCTCCCGGGTGATCGTCTCCGGCGTGACGTCCCGCGGCAGGGTCCGGTTGGTCTCCCCGTCCGTGACGTACGCGCCGAACCGGCCGTCCTTGACCACGATCGGCTTCCCGGACGTCGGGTCCTCGCCGAGCTCGCGCAGCGGCGGCGTCGCGGTCGCCCCGCGACCCCGCTTCGGCTGGGCGTAGATCGCCAGCGCCTCCTCGAGCGTGACGGTGAACATCGCCTCCTCGGACGGCAGGGTCCGGGAGTCGGTGCCGCGCTTGAGGTAGGGCCCGTACCGGCCGTTCTGCGCCGTGATCTCGACGCCGGTCTCCGGGTCGGTGCCGACCACCCGCGGCAGGCTCAGCAGCTGCAGCGCGTCGTCGAGCGTGATCGTCTGCAGGGACTGGGTCTTCAGCAGCGAGCCGGTGCGCGGCTTCGGCGCGGCGGCCAGCGCCCGCTTCTTGGCCGCGGCCGACAGCCCCGGGTCGAGCTCGGGCTCCGGCAGCAGCTCGGTGACGTACGGCCCGTAGCGCCCGTTCTTCGCGACGATGGTCGTCCCGGTCGACGGGTCCGTGCCGAGCACCAGGTCGCCCTCGGGCTGGGTCTCCAGCAGCTCGCGGGCCTTCTCGACCGTCAGCTCGTCCGGCGCCAGGTCGTCGGGAACCGAGGCGCGCCGCGGGTTGCCGTCCTCGCCCGGCTCGCCCCCGGTCTCCTCGATGTACGGGCCGTACCGGCCGACGCGCAGGGTGATGCCGTCGCCGATGTCGATCGAGTTCACCTCGCGGGCGTCGATCTCCCCGAGGTTCGCGACGAGCTCCCGCAGGCCGTCGCCGTCCGGGCCCTCGACCGCCTCGGAGCCGAAGTAGAACCGGGTCAGCCACTCGACGCGGTCCTTCTGCCCCGCGGCGATGGCGTCGAGGTCCTCCTCCATCGCGGCCGTGAAGTCGTAGTCGACGAGCTTGTCGAAGTTCTCCTCCAGCAGCCGCGTGACGGCGAACGCCAGCCACGTCGGCACGAGCGCCTGCCCCCGGCTGATGACGTAGCCGCGGTCCTGGATGACGGAGATCGTGGCGGCGTAGGTGGACGGGCGGCCGATGCCGCGCTCCTCCAGCGCCTTGACCAGGCTCGCCTCGGTGAACCGCGGCGGCGGGGAGGTCCGGTGCCCGTCGGCGGTCAGGTCGGACGCGGACACCGCGTCGCCCTCGGCCATCTGCGGCAGCCGCGCGTCCTTGGCCGCGTCACCCGCAGCGGCCTCGGCGTCGCCCGAGTAGCGGTCGACGTCACGGCCCTCCTCGTACGCCGCGAGGAACCCGCGGAACGTGATGACCGTGCCGCTGGCGGCGAACACCGCGGGGGTCGGGGCGCCGGCCGCGGGGCCGTCCGCCGCGGTGCTGCCCTCGGGCAGGGCCGGGGCCGGCACCGTCGCGGCGATCCGCACCGAGGCGGTGGAGCCGCGGGCGTCGGCCATCTGCGAGGCGACGGTGCGCTTCCAGATCAGCTCGTACAGCCGGAACTGGTCGCCGGACAGCTCGCGGGCCACCTGCGCCGGCGTGCGGAAGTTGTCGCCCGCGGGGCGGATGGCCTCGTGGGCCTCCTGCGCGCCCTTGCTCTTCGACGCGTAGACGCGCGGCTTGTCGGGCACGTGGTCCGACCCGTACAGCTCCGCGGCCTGGCGGCGGGCGGCGTCGATCGCCTGCGTGCTCAGCACGGGCGAGTCGGTCCGCATGTAGGTGATGTAGCCGTTCTCGTACAGCGTCTGCGCGGTGCGCATGGTCTGCCGGGACGCCATCCGCAGCTTGCGGCTCGCCTCCTGCTGCAGCGTCGACGTGGTGAACGGCGCGGCCGGGCGGCGGGTGTACGGCTTGGTCTCCAGGGAGCGCACCGCGAAGTCCGCCCCGTCGAGCGCGGACACCCAGGCGTGCGCCGCGCCCTCGTCCAGGTGCACCGGGCGGCTCGACGCGCCGCCCTTGAGCACGCCGTCGTCGCCGAAGTCGCGGCCGGACGCCACGCGGCGCTCGCCGAGCTGCAGCAGCCGCGCGTCGAACGTCGGCTCCGCGGAGTCCTCGACGGCGAACGTGGCGGTCAGGTCCCAGTAGTCCGCGGCGCGGAACGCCATGCGCTCGCGCTCGCGCTCCACCACCAGGCGGGTCGCCACCGACTGCACGCGGCCGGCGGACAGGCCCTGGCGCACCTTGCGCCACAGCACCGGGCTGACCTCGTAGCCGTACAGGCGGTCGAGGATGCGCCGGGTCTCCTGGGCGTCCACCAGCCGGTCGTCGAGCTCGCGGGTGTTCTCCAGCGCGCGGGTGATCGCCTCGCGGGTGATCTCGTGGAACACCATCCGCTTGACCGGCACCTTGGGCTTGAGCTCCTGCAGCAGGTGCCAGGCGATGGCCTCGCCCTCGCGGTCCTCGTCGGTGGCGAGGTAGAGCTCGTCGGACTCCTTGAGCAGCCGCTTGAGCTCCGCGACCTTCTTCTTCTTGTCGGAGTCGACGACGTAGTACGGCTCGAAGCCGTTGTCCACGTCCACCGCGAACTTCCCGAACGGGCCCTTCTTCATGTCCGCGGGGAGCTCGCTGGGCTGCGGCAGGTCACGGATGTGCCCGACGCTCGCCTCGACCTCGTAGTCGTCGCCGAGGTACCCGGCGATCGTGCGCGCCTTCGCCGGCGACTCCACGATGACCAGCTTGCGACCTGACGACATGCGCTCCTGCTTCCTCGAACTGCGGCGGACCCGCGTGCGCGTGCCCGGTTGACCCGCCTGTGCGGGGTGACTCTACGACCTCGGTCCCACGCCGGCCGACCCCGATGTCGCGGACCGTCGCAGGACGAGCAGCGCGCCGGACGCCGCGGCGGCGACCGCCACGATGCCGAGCGCCCCGCCACCGTACGACGTGAGGAGCGCCGCCGTGCTGCCGACCGGGTCGTCGGACAGCCAGGTGCGCCGCAGCGCGACCGCCGCCGCGGCGCCCGCCACCACGGCCACGCCGGCGAGCAGCAGCACCGCGACGCGGGTGCCCGTCGTGCCGCCGCCCCGGCTGACGGCCCGCAGCGCCGCGGTCGGCGGGTGCCGGTCGGCGGACGTGTCGACGCCCAGGGCCAGGACCGCGCACGCGAGCGCGCCCCAGACCAGGACCACGAGCAGGCCGGCCACCACGTCGGACGGGCGGTGCCACTGCCCGACGAGTGTGCTCACGCCCGTCGCCGCCGCGTACGCGCCGCCCAGCACCGCGGCCCACGGCCGGGCCCGCGGCGGCACGACGAGCAGGACAGCCGCGGCGACGGAGGCCGCCGCGGTCGTGTGCCCGCTGGGCAGCGTGTTGAACTCCGGGCCGTGGCCGAGCTGCGGCCGGTCCAGCACCCCCTGCTTGAGCAGCTGCGTCGTGACGTTCGAGCCGGCCAGGACCGCGGCCGCCACCAGGGCGAGGCCCCACCGTCGCCGCACGAACGCGATCACCGCGCACGCCACGACGGCTGCGGCGATGAACCCGACGGAGACCACGTCCAGCACCGGCTCCGCGAGCTCCCACAGGCGGTTCTGGCCGATGTGCGCCCCGTCGAGGGACGACTGGTCGACCGCCTGGCCGTGCTCCGTCCCGACGAACACCCGCCACACGACGCCGATCCCGACGGCCGCGACGAGGGCGACCAGCAGGGCGCCGGTCACCTTGCGGGCCGTCGCGGCGGACGTCCGCCACGGGCGCCGCACGCCGCCGTCGGCACCGGCCCCGGGCACGACGCCGTTGCTCGGGTCGGGGCCGCGCCGGGAGGTCGGCGGGGCGGACGCGGGGCGGGGCATGGGGTCCACGGTAGGCGAGCCGGTCGCCGTGCGAAGCGGGGCACGGGCCGCCCACACCATTCCTCCACCGACGTGCCCGGGGTCGTCCCCGGGCGGGCTCACGGGCGCGTCACGCCGGGGCGGGGCCCCGGAGCGCCCGCGCCGGGCGCCGGGTCGGGCTCGCCGTCCAGGACCACCGCGTGCGGCCCCGCGCCCGCGAGGTGCGCCCGGCTCTCGGCGTCGGCGTGCACGCACAGCAGGCAGCCGCCCCGCTGCTCGAGCAGCAGCGCGGCGTCGTCCACGACCTCGGCGGCGCGCCTGCTGCGGAGCCGCGCGGACGCCAGGTCCAGCACGACGATCGACGCGCACGCCGACACCGCGTCGAGCGGCGCGCGCAGCCGGTCGGCGTCCGCGCGGCCGAACGAGCCCGCGGGCCGCAGCGTCACGGTGATCCAGGGGGCGGGTGCGTCCAGGACGGTCATGGCTGACTCCCTCCGTCGCGCCCCGGTGCGGGGCGACGTGATCAGCGAAGCCCCGCACCCTGGGGACCGGCTGGGCGTCCTCCCCCGACCTCCTGTGGGTGCCCCGTCCCGCCCCGCCGACCGGCCCGACGTGCGCCGGACCTTCACGCGGCGGCCCCCGCGGGTGCACGCTGGTCCCACCGGACGACGACGAGGGGGCCGTCATGCTCGACCTCAGCCAGGGCTTCAGCGGGTACTCGGTGGCCGACGTGCCGGCCGCCCGCGCGTTCTACGCCGACGTGCTCGGCCTCGACGCGCAGGAGCGGGACGGGATGCTGTGGCTGCACCTGTCCGGCGGCCGCGACGTCCTGCTCTACCCGAAGGGCGACGCCCACACGCCCGCCACCTACACGGTGCTCAACTTCCCCGTGGCCGACGTCCCGGCGGCCGTGGCGGAGCTGCGCGGGCGCGGGGTGCGGTTCGAGCGGTACGAGGGCACCCCGCTGCAGACCGACGAGGACGGGGTGTTCCGCGGCGGCGGGCCGCTCATCGCGTGGTTCACCGACCCGTCGGGGAACGTCCTGTCGGTGATCGAGGACGACGAGCCCTGACCCCCGCGCCGGACCCGCGGGGCGCACAGGGAACCCACAGGGTCGCGTCAGCATCGGCTCAGGTCACGGCGCGATGCTCGGCGCATGACCGCCTCGACGCTCCACCGCGACTCCCTCACCCGAGCGGACGGCCAGCCCGTCCGCGCCCTCGTCGTGGACGACGAGGCCACCCTCGCCGAGCTGCTCTCGACCGCCCTGCGGTACGAGGGCTGGCAGGTGGAGCACGCCCTGACGGGCCAGGCCGCGATCAAGCAGGCGCGGAGCCTCGACCCCGACGTCATCCTGCTCGACGTGATGCTGCCCGACCTGTCCGGGCTCGACGTGCTGCGCCGGATCCGCGCCACCCACCCGCACGTCCCGGTGCTGTTCCTCACCGCCAAGGACGCCGTGGAGGACCGGATCGCCGGCCTCACCGCGGGCGGCGACGACTACGTGACCAAGCCGTTCAGCCTGGAGGAGGTCGTCGCCCGGCTGCGCGCCCTGCTCCGCCGCGCGGGCGCCGTCTCCGAGCGTGAGGAGGCCGTCCTGGTGGTCGGGGACCTGCGCATGGACGAGGACTCCCACGAGGTCTCCCGCGGCGGCGACGACATCCGCCTGACCGCCACCGAGTTCGAGCTGCTGCGGTACTTCATGCGCAACCCGAAGCGGGTGCTGTCCAAGGCGCAGATCCTCGACCGCGTCTGGCAGTACGACTTCGGCGGGCAGGCGAACATCGTCGAGCTGTACGTGTCGTACCTGCGCCGCAAGATCGACAAGGGCCGCGAGCCGATGCTGCACACGCTGCGCGGCGTCGGGTACGTGCTCAAGCCCGCCGCGTGAGCCGCCCCGGCCGCCGCTGGACGCTGCGGCGCCGGCTGGTCGCCGTCGTCGTGGTGCTGCTCGCCACGGTCGCCGCGGTCATGGGGCTGGTGTCCACGCTCGCGCTGCGGACCTCGCTGCTCGACCAGATCGACGACCGGCTCGACTCGGCCAGCCGCCGGGCGGTCGCCGCCCCCGACCGGCTGGACCGCGGGGAGGAGCCGCGCCCGGAGCCCTCCGACGCGCTCGACGGCTCCGCCCAGGGCCAGGGCGACACGGGTGAGCAGATCCCGCCCGCGTTCGGCCTGCCCGGCCAGGACGTCGGCACCGTGAGCGTGTTCGAGCGGTCCGACGGCAGCGCCCTGCAGTCGGGGTACCTCGACGACTCCGGCGAGGTGCAGCAGCTCACCGACGACCAGCTCGCCACCCTGCTGAGCCTGACGCCCGACGGCACCCCGGACACGGTCGACCTCCCGGGGCTGGGCACCTACCGCGTGATCTCCGTGGTGTCCGACGACGGCGACACCTCGGTGACCGCGATCCCGGTGGCGGGCGTGACCGCCACCGTCGAGGACTTCCTCGTGGTCGAGGTCGTCGTCGCGGTGGTCGGCCTGCTCGTGGCGGCCGCGCTCGCGACGCTCCTGGTGCGCCGGGAGCTGCGGCCGCTCGACCGCGTCGCGGCCACCGCGAGCCGCGTGTCGGAGATGCCGCTGTCCCGCGGCGAGGTCGACATCCGCGAGCGCGTGCCCGCGCAGGACACCGACCCGGCCACGGAGGTCGGCCAGGTGGGCGCCGCCCTCAACCGGATGCTCGGCCACGTGGAGTCGGCGCTGACGTCCCGCCACGAGTCCGAGACGCAGGTGCGCCGGTTCGTCGCCGACGCCAGCCACGAGCTCCGGACCCCGCTCGCGTCGATCCGCGGGTACGCGGAGCTCGTGCAGCGCCTGCCCGGGGAGCTGCCGCCCGACGCGCTCCGCGCCATGGACCGCGTGGGGTCCGAGGCGCGCCGGATGACGACGCTCGTCGAGGACATGCTGCTGCTCGCGCGCCTCGACGCCGGCCGCGACCTGGACGTCGAGGAGGTCGACCTCGCCGCGCTGGCGGTCGACGCCGTCTCGGACGCGCACGTCGCCGGGCCGGACCACGCGTGGCGGCTCGACCTCGACGCCCCGGACGACGACCTGGACCTCGAGCCCCCGCTCGTGCTCGGCGACGAGCACCGGCTGCGGCAGGTCCTGGTGAACCTGCTGTCGAACGCCCGCGTGCACACCCCGGCCGGGACGACCGTCGTGGTCGGGGTCGCGCAGGACGGCGACGAGGTCGTGCTCCGCGTGCGGGACGACGGGCCCGGCATCCCCGAGCCGCTCCGGTCGCGGCTGTTCGAGCGGTTCGCGCGCGGGGACGCGTCCCGCAACCGCGCCGCGGGGTCGACCGGGCTCGGCCTGGCGATCGTCCACGCCGTGGTGACCGCCCACGGCGGGACGATCGGCGTGGACGGGACACCCGGCGGGACGACGTTCACCGTGCGGCTGCCCCGGGCGGGCGGTGGCGTCCGCCCCGACGGTGCCGACGCGGGAGCGGTCGCGTCCGGCTGAGGCGGCGTCAGGCCGAGACGGCGTCGAGCGCGTTCAGCTCGTCGACGGTCAGGTCCAGGCGCGCGCCCGCCAGCAGGTCGGGCAGCTGGTCCAGGGAGCGCGCGCTGGCGATCGGCGCGACCACCCCCGGCTGCACGCGCAGCCAGGCGAGCGACACCGCCGTCACGGAGGTCCCGTGCGCGGCCGCGACCTCGTCCAGCACCGCGAGGACCCGGCGGCCGCGGTCGTCGAGGTACCGCGCCGCGCCCCCGGCCCGCGGGCTGTCGACCGCCGGCGCGCCGTCCCGGTACTTGCCGGTGAGGAAGCCGCCGGCCAGCGACGAGTACGGCAGCACGCCGAGGCCCTCGCGGACGGCGAGCTCCTGCAGCGGTCCCTCGTACTCGTCGCGGTGCACCAGGTTGTAGTGCGGCTGCAGCGCCACGAACCGCGCGACCCCGAGGTCGTCCGCGATCCGCAGCGCCTCCGCCAGCCGCTCCGTGCTGACGTTCGACGCCGCGACGTACCGCGCCTTGCCCTCCGCGACGACCTCGCCGAGCGCGGCGACGGTCTCCTCCAGCGGGGTCTCCGGGTCGTCCGCGTGCGCGTAGTACAGGTCGACGTAGTCGGTCTGCAGCCGCTTCAGGGACTGCTCGACCGCCGAGCGGACGGTCGCCCGCGAGGTCCCGAGGTAGCCGTCGAGCTTGCCGACCTTGGTCGCGACCACGACGTCCGACCGGTTCTGCCGGGACGCCATCCAGCGCCCGAGGATCTCCTCGGACTCGCCGCCCTCGTGCCCGGGCGCCCACTGCGAGTACACGTCGGCGGTGTCGACGAGGCTGCCGCCCTCCGCGGTGAACGCGTCGAGGACGGCGAACGACGCGTCCTCGTCCGCGGTCCAGCCGAACACGTTGCCGCCGAGGTTCAGCGGCAGGACGTCCAGGTCGGTGGTGCCGATGCGGGTCATGGTCCTCCTCGGTCGGACGGTGCCGCGTGTCAGAGCGGGTACGCGGCGTACAGGTTCCGGATGTCGGCGGCCGGGCCGGCGACGCGGAAGACCGTCGTCCCGTTGCTCCACGCCGCGACCCCGGTGCCGTCGCCGACGTCCACGACCGTCACGGTGCCGGTCGGCTGCCCGCCCACCAGCACCTCGTCCTGCAGGAGCACGGTCGGCGCACCGGCGGCCGGGGTGGCGGCGGGGTCGGTGGTCGCCGCGGGATCGGCCGCCGGGGCGGCGGGCAGCGCCGCGGTGACCCCCGCGAGCGCGGCGGCGGCCTCCTCCGGCGTCTCGAACTGGGCGGCCTGGACGGTCACGGTGCCGGACGCGCCGTCGGTGTACGTCTCGGCGTAGGCCTCCAGGGCGTCCGGGCCGAGCGGGGCCGGGTCCTCCGCGCTGCTCGCCAGGGCGTACTGCAGCACGGTCGCCGGGAGGCTGGTCGCGAACGGCGTGGTCGCCGCGCGGGCGACCGGGGCGACGGTGGCGGTCGGGGACGGGAGCACCACGTCGTCGGGCGCCGCGACGGTCGTGTCGCCGTCCCGGAGCAGGAGGAACGCGGTGATCCCGCCGCCGACGAGGACGACGGCCGCCACGATCGCGGCGATCATCCGGCCGCGACGGCGCCGGGGGCGCGCGGCGGGCGCGGGCTCGGCCGGCGTCCCGCCCGCCGGAGTGCCGCCCGCCGGAGTGCCGGGCGCCGGAGCGCCGGCCGCCGGAGTGCCGCCCGCGGCCGGAGCCGCGGGCGCGGCCGGTGGCGGGACGACCGCGTACGAGCCCGTCCTGCGCGACACGGGGGCCGCCGGCTCCGGCTCAGCGGCGGCCGCCACGCGCTGGTCGCGTCGGGACGGGGCGCTCGCCGGCTCGGGGCGCAGCGACGGCCAGCGGGGCGCGCTGCCGCCGGTCCCGGCGCCCGGTCCGGGCTGCGCCTGTCGGCCGTCGCTGTCACTCATGCACGAACTCCCCTGCCGCCTGCGTGGTCCCGGGCGCACCGCGTCACGGTCCGGTCCCGGAGGTTCCGCGGCAGCCTACTGGCCGTTCCGAGGCGGACCCGGGACCCGCCGCGTCGCGCGGCGCGGACCCGGGGGCGCGCCGCGGCTCACGCCACCAGGTCGCGCCGCCGGAACGCCAGCACCCCGCCCGCGAGCGACGCCACCGCCAGGCCGCCGAGCACGAGCACCGCGGGCCAGTCCATCGGCTCGGCGGGCAGGGCAGGGGTGTACCGGAGCGGCGAGGCCGCGTCGGCCCCCTCGGGCAGGACCCCGCCCAGCATCGCGGTCAGCGCGGCGTAGCCGAGGTACGCCCACGCCAGCCCGAACGCGCGGGGCGCCACCCCCACGACCAGCACCGCCACCCCGGTGAGCGCCCACAGGGCGGGCAGCTGCGCCAGAGCGGCCCCGACCAGCCCCGCGACGAGGCCGGGCCGGTCGAGCGTCGCCGCGGCCGTCACGCCCATGACCAGGCCCCCGAGCAGCACCATCGCGCTCACCGCGCCGAGCACCACGGCGACCTGGGCGAGCAGCCACCGCTCACGGCTGACCGGGCCGGCGAGCACGTGCGCCCCCCTGCCCGCGAGCTCCTCGGCGCGCACAGCCGCGACGCCCTGCACGCCGGCCGCCGCGGCGACGGCGACCGCCACCAGCAGGTACCGGGCGAGCGCGGCGTCCGCCGCACCGCCCGACCCCTCGGGGAAGAACGACGCCAGACCCGGCTCCTGCTCGATGAAGTCCACGACCTCGCGCGCCAGCACCCCGACCAGCGCGCAGATCGCCGCGACGCCGACCGCCCACCCGGCGAGCGCCCCCGCCGACCGCCGGAGCGTCACGGCCGCCACCCCGGACAGCCGCGGGGAGGCCTGCGCCCGCCCGGCGCGGTCCGGGAGCAGCCCGGTGCCGAGGTCCCGGCGCTCGGCCAGGACGGCGGCGGCGGCGAACAGCGCGGCTGCCACCAGCACCGGCAGGACGAGCGGCCACCAGCGCTCGTCCACCCAGGCGCGGGTGGCCTGCGACCAGCCGAACGGGGACAGCCGGCTGAGGAGGCTGCCGCTCTCGGGCGCGCGCACGTCCCCCGCCGCCCGCAGGACGAAGCCGACGCCGATGCCGAGCAGGCCGAGCATCGAGGCGGTGCGCGCGTGCGTGACGAGCTGGGCGGCGACGGCGGCGACCCCGCCGAAGACGAGGCCGACCAGCGCGCACCCGACCCCGAACGCCACGGCCCCCGCCGCGGGCAGCCCCGCGGCGACCATCGCGACCGCGAGCGCCACCCCCGTCGCGACGTCCGCGATCGTCACCACGGCGACCGCCGCCAGCACCGGGGCACCCCGTCCGACGGGCGTCGAGCGCACCACCTCCAGCAGGCCCGACTCCTCGGCCCCGCGCAGGTGCCGGACGACGACGAGCACGGACATCACCGCGAGCGCGAAGGCGACCCACGACCCGAGCTCGTTCGCGACCATCGCGCCGATCGTGTAGTCGTCGAGGCCGTACCCGGGCCCGCCGAGCGCGACGGCCGCGGGCGAGCGCATGAGCTCCGCGCGGGCGGCGCGCGACTCCGCCGTCGGGAACAGGTCGGCCTCCGACACCGCCGAGGCGTACGTGAGCCCGACCACGGCGACGAGCCAGACCGGCAGGCGGACCCGCTCGACGCGCAGCGCCACCCGCACCAGCGCCCCGCTCCCGGACCACCGGTCGGACGCACGGCTGCGCAGCGCCCCGGGGGCCGCCCCGGGCGCCGCACCGGCGACGACGGCGGTCACCGCCCGCTCCCGACGGGCTCCCCGTACTCCCGCAGGAACAGGTCCTCCAGCGTCGGCGGGTGGGCCGTGACCGCCCGCACCCCGAACGCCGGCAGCAGCGCGAGCACGTCGCCCAGCGCGGCGGCGTCGACGTCCAGGCGCGCGTGCCCGTCCGACCGCCGCGCGTCGTGCACCCCGGCGCGGCCGGCCAGCGCGGCGAGCGCGGCGTCCTCGTCCGCCAGCCGGACCACCACGGAGGTCCGCGTCAGCCCGCGGAGCTCGTCGAGCGTGCCGGACCGCACCGCGCGCCCGCCGCGGATGATCGTGACCCGCTCGCACAGCGCCTCCACCTCCGCGAGGATGTGGCTGGACAGCAGGACGGTCCGGCCCTCGGCCGCGGCCTCCCGGACGCACTCCTGGAACACCGCCTCCATGAGCGGGTCCAGCCCGCTGGTCGGCTCGTCGAGGACGAGCAGCCGGACGTCGGCGGCGAGGGCGGCGACCAGCGCGACCTTCTGCCGGTTGCCCTTCGAGTACGCCCGGACGCGCACGGTGGGGTCGAGCTCGAACCGCTCGACCAGCGCCGACCGCCGCCGCGGGTCGAGCCCGCCGCGGAGCCGCCCGAGCAGGTCGATCGCCTCGCCGCCGGACAGGTTCGGCCACAGGTCCACCTCCCCCGGCACGTACGCGAGGTGGTGGTGCAGGGCGACGGCGTCCCGCCACGGGTCCGCGCCGAGCACCCGCACCCGTCCCGCGTCCGCGCGGAGCATGCCCAGCAGCACGCGGATGGTCGTGGACTTCCCGGCACCGTTGGGGCCGAGGAACCCGTGCACCTCCCCCGTGCGCACGGCGAGATCGAGCCCGTCGAGCGCGCGGCGGCGGCCGAACGTCTTCACCAGGCCGCTGACGGAGACGGCGTCGGACGTGGTCATGACTCCTCCTGGACGATCCCGGCGAGGTAGACGTCGAGCAGAGCGCGGTCGGTGAGCAGCGGTTCGGTGTAGATCTCCAGGGCCGGTCCGGTCGCCCAGCGCGAGAGCTCGGTGAACGCGGCGACCGGGTCGAGCACCGGGGACGGGGCGCGCCCCGCCTCGCCCTCGATGAGGGCCATCTGCAGCAGCCCCACGGAGTGCGCGACGACGTACCGGGCGCGCGCCAGCGGGTCCCGGGACGGGCGGACGGTCCCCGCGGCGACGCCGGCGGCCAGGTAGTCCGCGGTCGCGGTGACCATGTCCTCGACGAACCGCGCGGCGAGCGGGCCGCCCGCCGCGAGCGAGCGGATGACGTAGCCGAAGACGGGGCCGTACCCGGCGAGGTCGGCGAGGTGCGCCATCACCTCCCGGGGCGTCTCGGTGGTGAGCGACGCCTCCTTCTGCGACCGGATCCGGTCGAGGACGTGGGCGTCGCACGCCGCCCGCAGGCCGTCCTTGGAGCGGAAGTGGTGGATGACCAGCGCGGGGCTGACCTCGGCGTCCGCGGCGATCGCCCGCAGCCCGACGCCGAACCCGTCGCGGGCGAACCGCAGCATCGCCGCGTCGCGGATCCGGGCGCGGGCCGTCAGGTCGTCGAGCTGCTCTGAACGCACGTTCAGCAGACTAAACGCGCGTTCAGCCGTGTCGCAAGACCCGCCGCCGGACGTCGGGAGAGGGCGGTCAGGCCTCCGGCGCGGGCCGCACGCGAGCGGTGTCGGCGCGGGTGAGCCGGATGGCCTCGCCGAGGTCGGCCGCCTGGGCCACCCGCATGCCGTCGGGCTCCTGCCCCGCCTCCAGCGCGCCGGCGGGGACGACCGCGTGGGTGAACCCGAGCCGCGCGGCCTCGGCCAGCCGCCGCGCGGTCCCGGTGACCGGCCGGATCTCCCCCGCCAGCCCGACCTCCCCGATCGCGACGAGGCGCGGCGGCAGCGCCACGTTCTCCCGGCTGCTGACCGTCGCGAGCGCGAGCGCGAGGTCGGCCGCGGGCTCGACGACGCGCGCCCCGCCGACGGTCGACACGTACACGTCCTGGTCCCCGACCTTGAGGCCCGCGCGCCGCTGGAGCACCGCGAGCACCATCGCGAGCCGGCTGCCGTCGACGCCGCTCGTGGTGCGCCGCGGGTTCGCGAGCATGCTCGGCGCGACCAGCGCCTGGACCTCGGTCGCCAGCGGGCGCCGGCCCTCCAGCGTGACGGTGACGCAGGTGCCGGGGACGTGGTGCCGCTCGTGCGAGACGAACAGCCCCGACGGGTCCGCGAGCCCGACGATGCCGGACTCGGTGAGGTCGAAGCAGCCCACCTCGTCCGTCGGCCCGTAGCGGTTCTTGGTGGCCCGCAGCAGCCGCAGCCGCGAGTGCCGGTCGCCCTCGAACTGGCACACCACGTCGACCAGGTGCTCCAGCGTGCGCGGCCCCGCGACCGCGCCGTCCTTCGTCACGTGCCCGACCAGCACGACCGGCAGGGCCCGCTCCTTCGCCGCCGCGATGAGGGACGCCGCGACCTCCCGGACCTGCGCGACGCCGCCGGGCGACCCCTCGACGGCCGCCGAGGCGACGGTCTGCACGGAGTCGAGGACCAGCAGGTCGGGCTCCGTCTGCGCGAGGTGCCCGAGGATCGTGCCCAGGTCGGTCTCGGCGGTGAGCAGCAGCGTCGCGGCGAGCGCCCCGATCCGCTCGGCGCGCAGCCGCACCTGCCCGGCCGACTCCTCGCCCGTCACGTACAGCACGGTCCGCCCGCCGGACGCGACGCGGCTCGCGACGTCGAGCAGCAGCGTCGACTTGCCGACGCCCGGCTCCCCGGCGAGCAGCACCACCGCGCCCGGGACGAGCCCGCCGCCGAGCACCCGGTCCAGCTCGCCGACCCCCGTGGGGCGGGACCGGCTCGCCTCGACGTCGATCTCCGCGATCGGCCGCGCCGACCCCCGCACCGGCACCTGCACGGCCGTGCGCGGCGCCGCGCCGCCGGGGCCCGTGTCCTCCGAGACCGAGCCCCACGTCTGGCACTCCCCGCACCGGCCCACCCACTTGGAGGTGGTCCAACCGCACTCGGAGCAGCGGAACGCGGGGCGGGCGGCCCGGGCGGAGGTGGTCGTCGTCACCCGCGTCACGCTAGCCGCCGGCACCCACACTCCCGCGCGACGCAGGCACGGGCGGACGAGGGCGGACGAGGGCGGACGAGGGCGGGCTGAGCCGGGCGCCCACCCGGGCGTGCGGCCGGCGACCGTGACCGCATCGCAACGTTCCGACCCCGCGAGGGGACCGACCCGCGGGCGCCCCGCCCCGTAGGATCGCGCCGTGCCCACCACCACGCCGCCCGACGACCTGCTGCGGCACACGCTGGCCGCGGTCGCGCCCGGCACCGAGCTGCGCGACGGCCTGGAGCGCATCCTGCGCGGCCGCACGGGCGCGCTCATCGTCCTGGGCCTGGACGCCGTCGTGGAGAGCATCTGCTCCGGCGGGTTCGAGCTCGACGTGGAGTTCTCCGCGACGCGCCTGCGGGAGCTCGCGAAGATGGACGGCGCGATCGTCATGGACCCCGCCATCGGCCGGATCGTGCGCGCGGCCGTCCAGCTGCTGCCCGACCCGAGCATCTCGACGTCCGAGTCCGGCACCCGGCACCGCACCGCCGAGCGCGTCGCCAAGCAGACCGGCCTGCCGGTCATCTCGGTGTCCGCGTCGATGCGGATCATCGCCCTCTACGTCGGCCAGCAGCGGCACGTGCTGGAGAACGCGGACGCGATCATGTCCCGCGCGAACCAGGCCCTCGCGACCCTGGAGCGGTACAAGTCCCGCCTCGACGAGGTCAGCGGCACCCTGTCCGCCCTCGAGATCGAGGACCTCGTGACGGTCCGCGACGTCTGCGTCGTCGTGCAGCGCCAGGAGATGGTGCGGCGCATCTCGGAGGAGATCGCGGGCTACGTCGTCGAGCTCGGCACCGACGGCCGCCTCCTGTCGCTGCAGCTCGACGAGCTCACCGGCGGCATCGGCACCGACAACGAGCTGGTCATCCGCGACTACCTGGACTCCGCCCGCCGGGACGTGGACGCGATCCAGGCGTCGCTCGCCGCGCTGGACTCCACCGAGCTGCTGGACCTGGGGCTCATCGCGCGCGAGCTCGGCCTGCCCTCGGGCGTGGAGATGCTGGACGCGGCGACCGGCCCGCGCGGCTACCGGCTCATGTCGAAGGTGCCGCGGCTGCCCGCCGCGATCGTCGACCGGCTGGTGGGCCACTTCAGCGGCCTGCAGAAGCTGCTCGCGGCGAACATCGACGACCTCATGGCGGTCGACGGGGTCGGCGAGCAGCGCGCGCGTGCCGTGCGCGAGGGGCTGTCGCGGCTCGCGGAGTCGAGCATCCTCGAGCGGTACGTCTGAGCGGTACGTCCGGCCGGGCGCGCCGCCACGACGCGGGCTCGGCTCAGTCCAGGCCGAAGACGACCGGCTCGGTGCTGACGCCCGCGAGCGTGAGCACCGCCTGGTACGTGCCGGACAGCGCCGACGACTGGCCCGCGGCGCAGCCCTCGACCGAGCGCACCCGGTCCCACTGCACCTGGCGCTCGTCCGCCTGGCCCGGGCCGAGCAGGAGCTGCAGCGGCTCCCCGGCGGCGCAGTCGGTGCTGGCCCAGATCCGGTCGCTGCCGGAGGTGATGAGCAGCTGGCGCTGCGCGTCGCCGGCGTCGACCAGGCAGGCGGCCTCCCCGGTGTTGGTGAGCCGCACCGTGAACAGCGGCTGCGCCCCCTCGGGGTAGGTCGCGGCGTCGGCGGCGAGCTCGACGGTGAGCGCCGCCGGGTCGCACGCGGGCGTGCCGGCGTCCTCGGACTCCTCGGGCGCCGGCGTCTGCTGGGTGGGCGCGGGGTCCGGGTCGGGCGTGTCGGCGTTCGCGTCCCCGCCGCCGGTGAGCGCCCGGAGCCCGAGCACGAGGAGCAGCACCACGGCCGCGAGGAGCACCAGCACCACGCCGCGGCGCACCCAGTAGACCCGCGCCGGGAGGGATCCCGTCGGCCGCACCACACCCATGTCCCGGCCCCTTCCGCCTCGGTCGCCGCGTTCACCGTAGCCCGGAGCCGCCCCGGTTCCGGCGCACCCACGCCGGACACGCGGGCCCGTTCCGGAACCGGATTCGGCCGTGCGGCGGGGCCCGGGTGAGGATGGGCCGGTGCCGCCCGACCCGACCGCCGCCGCCGTCCGCGAGGCGGTCGTCGCCTGGTTCGGCGAGCACGCCCGTGACCTGCCGTGGCGCGCACCGGACCGCACCCCGTGGGGCGTCCTCGTCAGCGAGGTGATGCTCCAGCAGACCCCGGTCGTGCGGGTGGAGCCGGCGTGGCGCGCGTGGCTGGACCGCTGGCCGGAGCCCGCGGACCTGGCCGCCGCGAGCCCCGCGGACGTGCTCCGCGCCTGGGACCGGCTGGGCTACCCGCGCCGCGCCCTGCGGCTCCAGGAGTGCGCCCGGGCCGTGGTGGAGCGGCACGGCGGCCGGGTGCCGTCCGACGAGGCGGCGCTGCTCGCCCTGCCGGGCGTCGGCGAGTACACGGCCGCTGCGGTCCGGGCGTTCGCGTTCGGGCTCCGGTCGGTCGTGCTGGACACGAACGTGCGCCGGGTGCTCGCGCGCGTCGCGGACGGTGCGGCCCTGCCGGCCCCCGCGCTGACCGTCGGCGAGCGCCGGCTCGCGCAGGCGTTCGTGCCGGCGGACGACGCCGGCGCGGCCCGCTGGGCGGCGGCCTCCATGGAGCTCGGCGCGGTGGTCTGCACCGCGCGGGGCCCGCGGTGCGACGCCTGCCCGGTGCGGGACCTCTGCGCGTGGCGGCTCGCCGGCGGGCCCCCGGACGCGCACGCCCTGCGGCGGCGCACGCAGGCGTGGGCGGGCACCGACCGCCAGGTGCGCGGGCGGATCATGGCGCTGCTGCGCGAGGCGCTCGAGCCCGCGCCCGCCCACGCCGTCGCCGCGGTGTGGCCGGACGCCGCGCAGCGCGACCGGTGCCTGGCGTCGCTCCTGGCGGACGGCCTGGTGGAGCGGGTGCCCGGGGCCGAGACGGAGGACGGGCCGCGGTACCGGCTGCCGGCGGGCGCCGCGACGGCCTAGAGGTCGACGATCATCCGGGTGTTGCCGAGCGTGTTCGGCTTCACCCGGGCGAGGTCCAGGAACTCCGCGACGCCGTCGTCGTGCGACCGCAGCAGCTCCGCGAACACCTCCGGCGCGACCGCCGGGCCGTCGACCGTCCCCCACCCGTGCGCGGCGAAGAAGTCGACCTCGAACGTCAGGCAGAACAATCTGCTGAGCCGCAGGTCGCGGGCGCGCGCGGTGAGCGCCTCGAGCAGCGCGTGCCCGACGCCCCGCCCGCGCCACTCGCGCGCGACGGCGAGCGTGCGGATCTCCGCGAGGTCCTGCCACATGACGTGCAGGGCGCCGCAGCCGATCAGCGTGCCGTCCGCGGCCTCGGCGACCTGGAACTCCTGCACCGCCTCGTAGTAGCCGACCCACTCCTTGGCGAGCAGGATCCGCTCCTCCGCGTACGGCTGCACCAGCTCGCGGATCCCGCGCACGTCGGCGGCAGCGCGGGGCGGACCCGGTAGGCGGGCGAGGGGGCGCGGCGGGGTCGGTCACGCCCTCAACCTACGTCCTGACCTGCTCGGGGGCGGGGCGTCCACGGCGGGAGGGCCCCGGCGCGTCGGCGGCGGCGCGCGCCCGGGCCAGCGCCCGTCGTCGAGGCCCAACACCCCCCGCGCCGCGTCGGCGACGAGCGGGGCGACGGCCCGCGCCGCGGCGGTGCCGCCCGTGCGGCGTGCGGCGATCACGCCCTCGACGAGCCCGAACACCAGCGTGGCCTCCCCCGGCGCCGACGTGCCCAGCACCGCCGCCACGAGCTCGTCGTACCGGGACCTCAGCCGGGCGCGCGCCTCCGCGAACTCCGCGAACGGGGCGGTCTCCACCTCCGGCAGCTGCATCAGCCGCCCGATGTTGACGGGGCCGTCCGCGAGCCACCGCGCGTCGCCGTCGCACAGCACCCACAGCCGCGCCGCCGGGTCGCCGGGTGCCGCGACCAGCCGGTCCGCCAGGGCCAGCGACGGCGCGATCGTCTCCATGAGCAGGGTCCGCAGCAGCACGTCCTTGCCGCGGAAGTGGTGGTAGATCGACGCCTGCCTGACGCCCGCCCGCTCCGCGATCGCGTACGTCGACGTCGCGGTGTACCCGACGCTGCTGAACAGCGCGGCGGCTGCCGCGAGCACGTCGCCGCGGGTGTCGCGCTCGGCGGCGGACCGCGGTCGTCCCGGTCGTCCGGTCATGCCGGCGGACGGTAGCAGCCGCTGGTCACGGGCACGTTTCCGCGCGTCACACCGGCCGCTTCGCGACCTCCAGCAGCCGCGCGGCCGTCCGCTCGTCCACGACCAGGTCCGTCATCGTCCCCGCGCGGAGCGCCGCGAGCAGCGGCACCGCCTTGTTGTCCCCCGCGACCGCGCAGAGCCGCCGCGGGATCCGCCGGAGCTGGTCCGGGGACGGCCCGGTGGCGCGGGCGTTCAGCGGGACGTCCCGCCAGGACCCGTCGGCGCGCAGGAACACCGTGCACACGTCACCCACGACCTTCTGGTCGTGCAGGAGCTCGACGTCGTCGTCGTCGAGGTAGCCGGCGGAGTACACGTGGCTGGGGACGGAGCCGGCGACGGAGCCCACGGAGAACAGCGCGATGTCGGCCCGGGACTGCTCGTCGAGGACGCGGCGCACCGACCGCTCGCGCCACATGGCCTGCTTGGTCTCGGGGTAGTCGAAGAACGCGGGGACCGGGAAGTGGTGCACGGTCGCCCCGAACGCGCTGCCGAACGACGCGATCAGGTCGCTCGCGTACTCGATGCCGGAGGTCCGGGTGTTCGCGGCCCCGTTGAGCTGGACGACCACGCTGCCGTGGGTGACCTTGGGCTGCAGCCGCCGGGACACGGCGGCCAGCGTGGTGCCCCAGGCGACGCCGAGGATCATGTCGGAGTCGAACCAGGAGGCGAGCAGCCGGGCGGTGGCGCGGGCCACCTGGTCGAGCGTGTCGACCTGCTCCCCGGAGTCCGGGACGGGGACGACGTAGGTGTCGATGCCGAACGCGGCGGAGATGGTGCGCCCGAGGCCGGGAGCCCGGGTGGTCGACGGCCGGAGCGTGATCTCGACCATGCCGGTCTCGCGGGCGCGCTTCAGGAGCCGGGAGACGGTGGACCGGGAGGTCCCGAGGTGCCGGGCGATGACCTCCATCTTGACGTCCTGCAGGTAGTACATGGACGCGGCGCGCAGCACGTCCTGCTCCCGGTCGACCATCGCCCACGACCTCCTTGTCGTCACCCCATCTGGGACCACAGTCCTGCACATACGTGCACAGCGGTTGCGCGTCTGTTCGCGACGTGGCGACGATAGCGGACAGACAGGACCGAGGTCCCAGTCTGCGAGTCCGGACCCGGCTCGCGGCAGGGGGTCGGCCGAGAGCAAGACCGCGATGGAGTGGGACATGAGGACCGCAGCACTGACCCCCCGCCTGCGTGACGACGCGCTGGCGGCACTTCGAGCGACCACGGAGGGCGGGCCGGAGCTCGACGTCCTCGTCATCGGCGGCGGCGTGACCGGCGCCGGCATCGCGCTGGACTCCGTGACCCGCGGCCTGTCGACGGCCGTGATCGACGCCCAGGACTGGGCCTCCGGCACGTCGAGCCGGTCGAGCAAGCTCGTGCACGGCGGCCTGCGCTACCTGCAGATGCTCGACTTCCACCTGGTCCGCGAGGCGCTGACGGAACGGGACCTGCTGATCAGCAGCCTGGCCCCGCACCTGGTGAAGCCGGTGCCGTTCCTGTACCCGCTGGAGAACCGCGTGTGGGAGCGGGCGTACGTCGGTGCGGGCATCGCCCTGTACGACACGCTCGCCAGCGTCAACGGCCGGCACCGCGCGATGCCGCTGCACCAGCACGTCTCCCGCAAGGGCCTCGAGCGCAAGTTCCCCGACCTGCGCCACGACGCCGCGGTCGGCGCCATCCAGTACTGGGACGCCAACGTCGACGACGCCCGCCTGGTCTCGACCCTGATCCGCACGGCCGCGTCCTACGGCGCGCACGCCGCGTCCCGCACCCAGGTGGTCGGCCTGACCACGACCTCCGGCGGCGCCGTGACCGGCGCGGAGCTCGTCGACCTGGAGACCGGCGACCGGTTCACGGTGAAGGCCCGGTCGGTCATCAACGCCACCGGCGTCTGGACCGAGGAGACCGAGTCGCTCGCGGGCACCGAGGGCGGCCTGCGCGTCCTGGCGTCCAAGGGCATCCACATCGTGGTGCCGCGCGACCGGATCGCCGGTCACACCGGCCTGATCCTGCAGACCGAGAAGTCGGTGCTGTTCATCATCCCGTGGTCCCGCTACTGGGTGATCGGCACCACCGACACCCCGTACGAGCAGGACCTCACGCACCCGGTGGCCACGAGCGAGGACATCGACTACGTCATCGACCACGCGAACGCCGTCCTGTCCCGGCCGATCTCCCGCGAGGACATCATCGGCGCCTGGGCGGGCCTGCGGCCGCTGCTGCAGCCCGGCACCAAGGAGGGCACGTCGTCCTCGAAGGTGTCCCGCGAGCACACCGTGGCCTCCCCGACCCCGGGCCTGACGGTCATCGCGGGCGGCAAGCTGACGACCTACCGCGTGATGGCCAAGGACGCCGTCGACTTCGCGATCGGCTCCCGCGCCACCACCCTGCCGTCGATCACCGAGCGCATCCCGCTGGTCGGCGCCGAGGGCCTCGAGGTCCTGCAGCGGCAGTCCCGCGACATCGGCAGCCGGTACGGCTGGGACCGGGGCCGCATGGACCACCTGCTGCACCGGTACGGCTCCCTGCTGGGCGAGCTGCTGGAGATGGTCGACGACGAGCCCGGTCTCGGTCAGCCGCTCGCCGGGGCGCCCGCGTACATCGGCGCCGAGATCGCCTACGCCGTCACCCACGAGGGCGCCCTGCACCTCGACGACGTGCTGATGCACCGCACCCGCCTGAACTACGAGCAGGCGGACAAGGGCGTCGGCGCGCTGGACGAGATCGCGGACATCATCGCGCCGCGGCTGGGCTGGGACGCCGCCACGCGCGAGCGGGAGATCGCCGCGTACCGCGCCCGCGCGGCCGCCGAGGAGGCCGCCGCGCAGCAGCCGGACGACGCCGCGGCACGCGCGGCCCGGGAGGCGGCGGAGGACATCGCGCCCCTGCTGCCCCTGGACGCCGCGCCCGTCCACGGCGGCCACAAGCCTGGTTCCTCGCACCAGACCCCTGCCGCTCCCGGGCCGGCAGGGACATGATCAGGTCCTAGGGCCGATCAGACCCCAGGGCCCGCGGTCCCCCGGCCGCACTCCGGTTCGCCGGAACCCCTGAGCGAGACAACGACAACGACGTCCGTCTACACGAAAGAGGTCGACCGTGGAGTCCATCTCGATCGGAGAGGCAGTCCTCTCCGAGTTCCTCGGCACCGCCGTCCTGCTCCTGCTCGGAGCCGGCGTGGTCGCCAACGTCATCCTGCCGCGGACGAAGGGGTTCGGCGGCGGATGGCTGCTGATCAACTTCGGCTGGGGCCTCGCGGTGTTCACCGGCGTGTACGTGGCCTTCAAGTCCGGTGCGCACCTCAACCCCGCGGTCACCCTCGGCCTCTGGGCCGCGGGCAAGGACGAGTTCGCCCCGGGCGTCGAGGTCAACGCCGTCAACGGCTTCCTCTACATCGCGGCGCAGTTCGCCGGTGCCGCGGTCGGTGCGGCGCTCGCCTACCTCACCTACAAGAAGCACTTCGACGAGGACGCCGAGCCGGGCATCAAGCTCGCCGTCTTCTCCACCGGCCCGGAGCTGCGCTCCTACGGCTGGAACTTCTTCACCGAGGTCGTCGGGACGTTCGTGCTGGTGTTCTGGGTCGCGATCAGCGGGAACACCCCGGCGGACATCGGCCCGCTCGGCGTCGCGCTCGTCGTGGTCGCGATCGGCGCGAGCCTCGGTGGCCCCACGGGCTACGCCATCAACCCGGCGCGTGACCTCGGTCCCCGCCTCGCGCACGCGCTGCTCCCGATCCGCGGCAAGGGCTCGTCGGACTGGTCGTACGCGTGGGTGCCGGTGCTCGGCCCCGCCGTCGGCGGCATCCTCGGCGGCCTGCTGGCGAACGTCATCAACTACGTCGCCTGACGCGCACGGGGTGCTCGCCCCCGCACCGCTGCCGGGGCGAGCACCCCACCCGCGGCACCGCGCCGCCCTGCGGCACCCGCCGCGGGGGCGGGACCGAACGACGCGAAGGAAGCACCATGTCCGAGCAGTACGTCATGGCGATCGACCAGGGCACCACCTCGACCCGCGCGATCATCTTCGACCACGGCGGGCAGATCGTCTCCGTCGGCCAGACGGAGCACCAGCAGATCTTCCCGCGGGCCGGCTGGGTCGAGCACGACCCCAACGAGATCTGGACCAACACCCGCGAGGTCGTCGGCCTGGCCCTGTCGCGCGCGAACAAGACGCACGCCGACCTCGCCGCGGTCGGCATCACGAACCAGCGCGAGACCGCGGTGGTGTGGGACCGGACCACCGGCCAGCCGGTGTACAACGCCATCGTCTGGCAGGACACCCGCACCCAGAAGATCGCCGACGACCTGGCGGCCCTGGGCGGCGGCGCGGACCGGTACAAGGAGCGCGTCGGCCTGCCGCTCGCGACCTACTTCTCCGGCCCGAAGATCCGCTGGATCCTGGACAACGTCGAGGGCGCCCGCGAGAAGGCGGAGCGCGGCGAGCTCGCGTTCGGCAACACCGACTCCTGGGTGCTGTGGAACATGACCGGCGGGGTCGAGGGCGGCGTGCACGTCACCGACGTCACCAACGCGTCGCGCACCATGCTGATGAACGTCGACTCCCTCACCTGGAACGAGGAGATCGCGGCGGAGATGGGCGTGCCGCTGTCGATGCTCCCCGAGATCCGCTCCTCCTCCGAGGTGTACGGCCACGGGCGTCAGGGCGGGCTCGTCCCGGGCGTGCCGATCGCGGGCATCCTCGGCGACCAGCAGGCCGCGACCTTCGGCCAGGCGTGCTTCGAGGTCGGCACCGCGAAGAACACCTACGGCACCGGCAACTTCATGCTGCTGAACACCGGCACCGAGCCCGTGCAGTCCAAGAACGGCCTGCTCACGACGGTCGCCTACAAGATCGGCGACGCCCCGCAGGTCTACGCGCTCGAGGGCTCGATCGCCGTCACCGGCTCGCTGGTGCAGTGGCTGCGCGACAACCTGGGCATGTTCACCGACGCCCCGGACATCGAGTACCTGGCGAGCAAGGTCGAGGACAACGGCGGCGCGTACTTCGTGCCGGCGTTCTCGGGCCTGTTCGCGCCGCACTGGCGGTCGGACGCCCGCGGCGCGCTGGTCGGGCTCACCCGGTTCGTCAACCGCAATCACATCGCCCGCGCGGCGCTGGAGGCGACCGCCTTCCAGACGCGCGAGGTGCTCGACGCCATGAACGCGGACTCCGGCGTCGACCTGACCGAGCTGAAGGTCGACGGCGGCATGACCGCCAACGACCTGCTCATGCAGTTCCAGGCCGACATCCTCGACGTCCCCGTCATCCGGCCGCAGGTCGCGGAGACCACGGCGCTCGGTGCCGCGTACGCCGCGGGCATCGCCGTCGGGTTCTGGAACGGCGAGCAGGACGTCATCGACAACTGGGCCGAGGGCAAGCGCTGGACCCCGAACCTGGACTCGGGCGAGCGCGACCGGCAGTACCGGCTGTGGAAGAAGGCCGTGACGAAGACCTTCGACTGGGTGGACGACGACGTGCGCTGACGCGCCCGGGTCCTCCCGCCGACGCACGACGGCCCCGTCCCTCCGCGCGAGGGGCGGGGCCGTCGTGCGTGCCCGTGCGGGCTGTGCGCGCCGTGCGGGTCAGCGGTCGACGCGCGCGCCGCCGCCCGCCGCGAGCTTGAGCACCTCGGCCTTCGACGCCATCGTCGTGTCCCCCGGCGTCGTCATCGCCAGCGCGCCGTGCGCCGCGCCGTACTCCACGGCCGTCTGCAGCGGCTGCCCGTCGAGCAGGCCGTAGATCAGCCCGGAGGCGAACGAGTCGCCGCCGCCCACGCGGTCCAGGATCTCCAGCCCCGGCCGGTGGGTGGCCTGGACGAGCCCGGACTCCCGCGACCAGGCGATGGCGCCCCAGTCGTTGACCGTCGCGGTGCGGACCGTGCGCAGGGTGGTCGCGATGACCTGGACGTCGTCGAAGTCCCCGGCGACGCGTTCGATCATCCGGGCGAACGAGTCGACCTCGATCGACGAGAGGTTCTCGTCCACCCCGTCGACGGCGAACCCGAGCGCCGCGGTGAAGTCCTCCTCGTTGCCGATCATCACGTCCACGTGGCGCGCGATCTCGCGGTTGACCTCCTGCGCGCGGGCCTGCCCGCCGACCGAGCGCCACAGGCTCGGCCGGTAGTTCAGGTCGTACGAGACGACCGTGCCGTGCCGCTTCGCCGCGGTGACCGCCTCCAGCGTCGTCGCGGCCGCCGTGTCGGACAGGGCCGCGAAGATCCCGCCGGTGTGCAGCCAGCGGACGCCGAGCTCGCCGAACAGGTGGTCCCAGTCGACGTCCCCCGGGGCGAGCCGGCTCACCGCGGTGTGGCCCCGGTCCGAGACGCCGACCGCGCCCCGCACGCCGAACCCGCGCTCGGTGAAGTTCAGGCCGTTGCGCGCCTCGCGGCCGATGCCGTCGTACGGCAGCCACCGGATGAGCGACGTGTCGACGCCGCCCTGGAGCACCAGGTCCTCCACCAGCCGGCCGATCTCGTTGTCCGCCAGCGCGGTGACCACCGCGGCCCGCAGCCCGAACGCGCGGCGCAGGCCACGGCTGACGTTGTACTCGCCGCCGCCCTCCGAGACCCGCAGCTGGCGGGCCGTGCGGATCCGCCCCTCCCCCGGGTCGAGGCGGAGCATCACCTCGCCGAGCGAGACGGCGTCGTAGCGGACATCAGCGACGGGGCGGATCTGCAGGGGCACGGGTTCCTCTTCCAGGCGGGCGGTGGCGGGTCGGCGGTGGCGAGTCGGGGTGGCGGGTCGGGGGTGGCGGGTCGGCGGTGGCGGGTCGGGATGGCGGGTCGGGGGTGGCGGGTCGATCAGGGCGACCGCGGTCAGGCGGGCGTCAGCACGTCCGGGCGCAGGCGGGTGGCGAGCGCGACGGCGTCGGCGACCAGCGCCTGCACCCCGTCCAGGTCGCCCGCCGTCGTCGCGGCGGTCGCGCGGGACCATCCACGAGCCGCCGACCGCCGCGACGCACGGCAGGGCGAGGTACTCGTGCAGGTTCGACGGGCCGACGCCGCCGGTGGGGACGAAGCCGACGCCGCCGAACGGGGCCGCGAGCGCCGCGATCGCCCCGCTCCCGCCGGACGTGCCCGCGGGGAAGAACTTCACGGTGCGCAGTCCCAGGTCGAGCGCGGCCTGCACCTCGGTCGCCGTGACGGCCCCGGGCAGGACGGGCACGCCGTGCTCCTGGGCCCGCTCGACCACGGCCCGGGAGGTCCCGGGCGACACGAGGTACCGGGCCCCGGCGGCGACGGCCGCGTCGACCTGCTCGGGCGTGACCACGGTGCCCGCGCCGACGAGCACGTCGCCCCGGTCCGCCATCGCGCGGATCGCGTCGGGTGCCGCCGCGGTGCGGAACGTGACCTCGGCGACGGGCAGCCCGCCGGCGACGAGCGCCTGGGCCAGGGGACCCGCGTCGCGCGCCTCGTCGAGGACGACCACCGGCACGAGCCGGTGCGCGGCGAGCTGGGTCAGGACGTCGGTCATGCGAGCCTCCGTTGCGCTGAGCGCAACATTCGCTGCGCTCTCCGCAACGGATCGTGGCACAGCACGACCCCGCGGATCAACGTCGGCGCACGGCGAGGACGCGCATGCCGACGGCGCGCACGACGAGGACGCGCGCGCCCCGAGGGGCGTGCGCGCGGGACGCGGGGTGCGTCAGGCCGGGAGGGCGAGGCCGTCCGGCAGCAGGGGCGGCAGGACGCGCAGCACCTCGGCGTGCAGGGCGGCCATGCGGCGGGGGTCCATCCGGTCCGCGGGGGCGGTGATGCTCAGCGCCGCCGCGGGCCGGCCGCCGCGCAGCAGCGGCACGGCGAGGCAGGCGATCCCGGGCTCGTTCTCCTGCACCTCGACGGCGTAGCCGCGCTCGCGCGCCCGGTCGAGCTCCGTGGCGACCTGGTCCAGGGCCACCCGGCCGGCCGGCTCGACCGCCCGCACGTACCCGTCCAGGGCGGCGCGGGTGGTCCCGGCGAACGCGAGCATCGCGCGACCGAGGGCCGTGGTCGCCGCCCAGTTGCGGCGCCCGACCGCGGACCACACCCGCACGGCGCGCTCCGGCTCCACCTTGTCCAGGTAGACCACCTGCACGCCGCTGAGGACGCCGAGGTGCACGAGCTCGTCCGTGGCGGCGCACACCGCGACCAGCGCCCCGTGCAGCCGGGCGGGCAGGTCCTCCTCCGCGAGGTACCGGTCGGCGAGCCGCAGGGCCGCGGCACCGAGCGCGTACCGCCCGGTCCCGGGGTCCTGGGCGACGTAGTCCCGGTGCCGGAGCGCCGCGAGCGACCGGTGCACGGTCGTCTTGTGCACGCCGAGCGCCGCGGACAGGTCGGCGAGCGCCGCCCCGGCGGGACCGGCGGCCGCGACGACCTCGAGCACGCGCAGGGCCCGGTCGACGCCCTCCACCGGCGGCGTCGCGCCGGCGACCCGGTCGTCCGTCTCGTCCTGCACGCGCCCACCCTAGGGTCTCGGCGCGGGTGCCTCAGCCGCCCAGCGCCGTGATGAGGACCCGCGCGACCGAGAAGTAGATGATCAGCCCGGTGCCGTCGACCAGCGTCGTGATGAGCGGGCCCGAGCCGACCGCCGGGTCGACCCCCACCCGCCGCAGGACCAGGGGCAGCACCGACGCGATGAGCGAGGACCACACGATGATCGCCGCGGCGGAGACCGCGACGGTCAGCGCGACCTCGCCCCCGACGCCCTGCCACCAGGCGCGCAGCCAGCCCGCCCCGGCGATCGTCACCGCGACCATGACCCCGGTCGTGAGCTCCTTGCGCACCACCCGGCCCGCGTCCCGCAGCCGGACGCTGCCGGTCGCCATCGCGCGGATCACCGTCGCCGTGATCTGGGTGCCGGCGTTCCCGCCCGCCCCGATGAGCAGCGGCACGAAGAAGCTGAGGGCCAGGACGGTCGCCAGCTCGTCCTCGTACGCCTCCAGCACGCTGCCCGTGATCATCGACGCGACGAACAGCACGAGCATCCACACGATCCGCTTGCGCCACAGCAGGAACGGCGAGGCCCGCAGGTACGGCACGTCCATCGGCTCCGCCCCGCCCTGCCGGACGGCGTCCTCGGTGGCCTCCTGCTCGACGATCTCGGCGACGTCGTCCGGCGTGAGCACGCCGAGCAGCCGCCCCTCGTCCACGACGGGCAGCGCGGCCAGCCGGTGCCCGTGCAGCAGCCGGGCGGCGTGCTCCCGGTCCGCGGTGGGCTCGACGGCGACGAGGTCCTCCCGCATCAGGTCCGCGACCAGCCGCCCGGGCGCGGCGAGCACCAGGTCGCGGAACGACACGACGCCGAGTAGAGCCGCCCCCGCGGCGTCCGCCGGGGCGGTCGTGACGTAGACCTCGCCGCTGCGGGCCGTCGCGTCGGGCTGCGCCCGCAGGGAGTCGACGGCCTCCCGCACCGTCATCGTGGGGCGGACGGTCACGACCTCCGGGTTCATCCACGCGGCGGCGGCGTCCGCCGGCCACGCCAGGAGCCCGCGCACCACGGCGGACCGGGCCACGGGCATGGCCCCGAGCAGCCGGGCGCGCACGTCGTCGGGCAGCACCCGCAGCACCTCGGCCGCCTCGTCGGCGCCGAGGCTGTCCACCAGCCCGGCACCGACCGCGGCGGGCACCACGAGCAGCACCTCGGCGGCGGCGTGCGGGTCGAGCGAGCCCAGGAGGTCGGCGGCGGTCGCCGGGTCGAGCAGCCGGACGAGGTCGCGGACCTGGGCGTCGGACAGGTCGGCGACCTGGTCGGCGGGGGCGCGGCGGTCGGTGGTCGACGCGAGCCAGAGCTCCACGGCGCGCGGGGTGCCGACGGCGACGACGTCGTGCAGGTCGAGGGCGGGCGCCGGGCGGCGCGCGTGCAGGACGGGGGTGGGCAGGTTCATGACGAGCTCCTGACGGGGCGGGCCACGCGACGGGGCGTCCCGGCGCTCCGCGGGCGGGACCCGGTGCGGCACCGTCATCGGCGCGGCGGCCCGCTGCTGCGGGGCGGCGCGCCATCGGCGGCACGGCACGGGACACCGGTGGGCGGTGGCACGGCGGACGTCACGGCGCGTCGTCGATGACGGGGGCCGGTGACGGGTGAGGGCGCCGCGCGGTGGCGGCGCGGGTGCTCCGTCGACGCCGCGACGACCGGCGCGGCAGGAGCCCGTCCGCCGTCGAGGACGGCTCAGGCCTGCGCGCGCAGCACGACGGGCGTCGACGGATGCCGACTGCTCGCGGTGTCGTCCATCGCGTCCACCTCCTCGCCGTCGTGCGGGCGGGCCGGTCGGCCCGACCCGAACCCTAGACTCCGGCCGGGAGCCTGCCAACCCGTCGCGGTCCGCGTCGACGCGCGGGTCAGCGTCGGCGTGCCGTCCGGGCGAGCGGCACCACCAGCGGCGCGCCGACCTGGGGGTCCGGCACGATCTCGCACGCGAGGCCGAAGACGTCCTGCACGAGCTCCGCGGTGATCACCGCGGCGGGCTCCCCCTGCGCGACGACGGCGCCGTCGCGCATGACGACGAGGTGCGTCGCGTACCGGGCCGCCTGGTTGAGGTCGTGCAGCACCGCGACGACCGTGCGGCCGTCGTGGTGCAGGTCCTGGCACAGGTCCAGCAGGTCGATCTGGTTCGCGATGTCCAGGAACGTGGTCGGCTCGTCCAGCAGCACGTACCGCGTGTCCTGCGCGAGCACGAGCGCGAGCCAGACCCGCTGCCGCTGCCCGCCGGACAGGTCGGCGACCGGCCGGTCCGCGAGGTCGGCGACCCCGGTGGCGGCGAGGGCCGCGTCGACGATCCCGGCGTCCTCGGGGCGCCACTGCCGGAGCACGGAGTGGTAGGGGTGCCGCCCGCGCCCGACGAGGTCCCGGACCCGCACCTGGTCGGGCGCGACGGGCGACTGCGGCAGGAACGCGAGGCGGCGCGCGACCTCCTTGCTGCGGTACGTGCCGATCGGCCGCCCGTCCAGCAGCACCTCCCCGGCGTCGGGCCGGTGCGTGCGGGCGAGCGCCTTGAGGAGCGTCGACTTGCCGCAGCCGTTGGGGCCGACGATCGCGGTGAAGCCGCCGGTCGGCACGTCGAGGTCCAGGTCCCGCGCCACGACGAGCCGGTCGTACGCGAGGGTCAGCCCCCGCGCCGCCAGGCCCGCGGTCCTCGTCCCCGCGTCGGTCGCCGTCGTCGTCACATCCGTCCCTTCCGCCACTCCGCCAGGAGCAGGAACCCGAGGTAGGCCCCACCGACCGCGCCGGTGAGGATGCCGACCGGCAGCCCGTCGGCCCAGGGCGCCTGCTGCACCACCAGGTCGGCGACCACCATGACCAGCGCGCCGGTGACCGCCGCCGCGAGGACCCCGGCGCCGGCCGAGCCGGTGAGCCGGCGCGCCACCTGGGGCGCGGTCAGCGCGACGAAGGCGATCGGGCCGGCGACGGTGGCGGCCGCCGCGGCGGCCAGCACCGCGACCAGGATCGCCAGCGCGCGGGTCCGCCGGGCCTGCCCGCCGAGCGTGTCGGCCAGCTCGTCGCCCATCTCGATCAGCCGGAGCCGGTCGGACAGCACCAGGGCGAGCGGGAGGACCACCAGCAGCGCGAGCCCGATCAGCCGCGCGTCCGCCCACGACGCGGCGGCGACCGACCCGGTGAGGTACGCGGCGAGCTGCGCGGCCTGGTCCCGCAGCACCGTCGAGACCACGTACTGCGTCACGGCGCTGGCCATCGCCGCCACGCCGATCCCCGCGACGATGACCCGGCCGGGCGAGCCGAAGCCCGTGCCGGTGGCCAGCGCGACCAGCAGCATCGCCACGCCGGCGCCGGCGAGCGCCCCGAGCGGGACCGGGACGACGCCCGGCCAGAGCAGCGCGGCGAGCGCGGCCCCGGCTCCCGCGCCCGCGCCGAGCCCGATGACGTCCGGGCTGCCGAGCGGGTTCCGCGTCACCGTCTGGAACAGGGCCCCGGAGAGCCCGAGCGCGGCGCCGACGCCGGCGGAGACGACGAGCCGCGGCCCGCGGAGCCGGTGCAGCACGAAGCCCGCCTTGCCGCCCGGGTCGTGCAGCAGCGTCCCGGGCAGGTCCGCGAGCGGGATGCCGAGCCGGCCGAGGGTCAGCGTGGCCACGCCGGCCGCCAGCAGCGCGAGCACCAGCACGCCGCCCCACGTGAGCGCGCGCGGATTCACCGGCAGCGCGAGCACGCGGCCCACGCGCAGCACCCGGGCGGGCCGGCCGGCCGGCGGCGCGGCGGCCCGGGTCACCGGGGGCGCCGCGGTCACGAGCCCACCCGCGCGCGCCGGACGGCGTGGAGCAGGAACGGCGCGCCGACGAACGCGGTGACGACGCCGACCATGAGCTCCTCGGGACGCGCGACCACCCGGCCGACGATGTCGGACCCCACCAGCAGCACGCCGCCGAGCACCACCGCGAACGGCAGCTGCCACCGGTGGTCGGCACCGGCCACCGCGCGCACGACGTGCGGCACCGCCAGGCCGACGAACACGATCGGGCCGATGGCCGCGGTCGCGGCGGCGCTGAGCACCGCCGCGGCGAGGATGCCGCCGGCGCGCACCCACGCCGTGCGGGCGCCGAGCGCGGTCGCCGTGGCCTCGCCGAGCGCGAGCACGTTGAGGCCGGACGCGAGCACGGCCGCGAGCAGCAGGCCGGCGACCACGAACGGCGCCACGTCCGCGAGCGCCGACAGGTCCCGCCCGGCCAGCGACCCGACCACCCAGTACCGGTAGGAGTCGAAGACCTGCGGCCGCTGGAGCGTGACGCCCTGGATGTACGAGCCGAGCACCGCGGACACCACCGCCCCGGTCAGCACGAGCGGCACGGCGCTGCCCTCGGTGCGCCGCCCGCCGACGAGGTACACGACCAGGACGGTGAGCAGCGCACCCGGCAGGGCCACCCACACGGTCGCGCGCCCGCCGCCGAAGCCGAGGAACGCCGTCGCGGTGACCACGGCGGCCGACGCCCCGACGTGCACGCCGAGCAGCCCCGGGTCGCCGAGCGGGTTGCGGGTGATGCCCTGGATGAGGACGCCGGACACCGCGAGCGCCGCGCCGACGACGACGCCGAGCAGCGTGCGAGGGATCCGGCTGTCCACGACCGTCCGGACGTACTCGTCGCCGTGGCCCTGCAGCGCGGCCAGCACGTCGGCGACCGACGTCACCCTGCTGCCGGCCACCAGTCCGACGAGGCAGACCGCCACCAGCAGCAGGGTGCAGCCGAGGAGGGCGGCGGTCCGCCTGCCGGTGTCAGCCAAGCTTCGCGACGGCCTCGTCGATCAGCGCGGTGTACTCGTCGATCCCCCACGGCACGGTCAGCGGCGTGATGATCGAGGAGCCGGTGACGAACGGCTGGTCGGACGGCGCCACGACGGAGTCCCGGGCGATCGCGGGGATCGACTGGTACAGCGGCTGGGCGACGACCTCCTCCTTCGACTCCGGGCTGGAGTAGAAGGTGAAGACCAGGTCGGAGTCCTTCAGCTGGTCCGCGTTCTCCAGGCCGATGACGGCGGAGTCGGTGCCCTCGGTCTCCTCGAAGGTCTCGACGACCGGGTCGACCTGCAGGCCGAGGCCGCGGACCATGGCGACGCGCTGCTCGTCGGGCAGGAAGACGCCGAGCGTGCCGGGGCCGGTCGTGTAGATGAACGAGAACGTGAGGTCGGCGTACTCCGGGTGCTCCGCCGCGGCGTCCGCCCACTCCTGCTCGATGCCGTCGATGAGGCCCTGGGCCTCGTCCGCGTGGCCGAGGGCGGTGGCGACCGTCTCGATCTGCTGGTCCCAGTCGGTGCTCCACGGCAGGTCGGGGTAGGCGACCGTCGGGGCGATGTCGGACAGCAGGTCGAACTGCTCCTGCGTGATGCCGGACCACGGGGCGAGGATCACGTCGGGCTCGAGCTCGAGGATCGTGTCGACGTCGATCTCCTCGCCGCCGGTGAACTGGACCGGCAGCTCCGCGCCGAGGTCCTCGACGGCGTCGTGGATCCAGGGCAGGTACCCGGTCTCGTCGCTGCCCCAGGGGTACTCCTCGATGCCGACCGGCACCACGCCGAGCGCGATGGCCGTCTCCGCGGAGCCCTGGCCGAGCGTGACGACGCGCTCCGGCTGCTCCTCGATGACCGCCTCGCCGAGCGCGCTCTCGATGGTGACCGGCTCGAAGTCGCCGGACGCCGCGCTGCTCGCGTCGCCCGAGGCCGGGTCGTCGGAGCCGCCGCAGGCGGTCAGGGCCAGGGCGCCGACCACGAGGGTGACGGCGAGCGCGGGGCGGCGGCGCAGCGAGCGCGCAGAGGTCGGGTGCATGGAGAGCCTTTCGGTGCAGGGGCGCTGGTCGGGAGCGTGGCTGCCCGCCGCGGGCGTCCGGCCGGCGATCCGCCCGGAGCGCCAAGGTTAGCGTCGCCTTACCTTACTCATGGCCGGCGCGGTGGAGAAGCCCGGCTCCCGCGACGCCCCTGGGGACGACGGGGGCGGGTCGTCCTGCCGCCACTAGGCTGGACGGCGTGACGCAGGCATGGGACGACGAGTGGCCGCTGCCCGAGGAGCCGCCGTACGACCCGGCCGACGAGCCGCCGTACGAGCCGGCGTACTCCCGCGCGGCCGCAGCCGCCGGTGACCCGGCCGAGCCGCGCCCCGTCCCCCGCCCGGCGCACTCCACCACCGCCGGCCGGCCCGCCGTCGACGTGCTGCGCGAGGTCTGGGGCTACGACGCGTTCCGCGGCGAGCAGGCCGAGATCATCGACACGGTGGTCGCGGGCGGCGACGCGCTCGTGCTCATGCCCACCGGTGGCGGCAAGTCCCTGTGCTACCAGGTGCCCGCGCTCGTCCGGGAGGGCACCGGGGTCGTCGTCTCGCCGCTGATCGCCCTCATGCAGGACCAGGTCGACGCGCTCTCGGCCCTCGGGGTGCGCGCCGGGTTCCTCAACTCCTCGCAGGACCTCGCCCAGCGCCGGGCGGTCGAGCGGGCCCTGCTCGACGGCGAGCTCGACCTGCTCTACCTCGCGCCGGAGCGCCTGCGCGTCCCGGAGACCCTCGCGCTGCTCGACCGCTGCGCCCTCAGCCTGTTCGCGATCGACGAGGCGCACTGCGTGTCGCAGTGGGGGCACGACTTCCGCCCCGACTACCTGGGCCTGTCCGTGCTGCACGAGCGCTGGCCCGGCGTCCCCCGGATCGCGCTCACCGCCACCGCGACCGACGCCACCCGCACCGAGATCGCCCAGCGCCTGGAGCTCACGGACGCCCGGCAGTTCGTCGCGTCCTTCGACCGGCCGAACATCCAGTACCGGATCGTGCCGAAGGCCAGCCCCCGGCAGCAGCTGCTCGAGCTGCTGCGCACCGAGCACCCCGGCGACTCCGGCATCGTCTACTGCCTGTCCCGCAGCTCGGTGGAGCAGACGGCCGAGTTCCTCTCCGCCCAGGGCATCACCGCGCTGCCGTACCACGCCGGTCTCGACCGGCAGGTCCGCGCGCGCAACCAGTCCCGGTTCCTGCGCGAGGACGGCCTGGTGATGGTCGCGACCATCGCGTTCGGCATGGGCATCGACAAGCCCGACGTGCGGTTCGTCGCGCACCTCGACCTGCCGAAGTCCGTCGAGGGCTACTACCAGGAGACCGGCCGCGCCGGACGCGACGGGCAGCCCTCGACGGCGTGGCTCGCGTACGGCCTGCAGGACGTCGTGCAGCAGCGCCGGATGATCGACACCTCCGACGGCGACGCCGCCCACCGCCGGCGGCTGTCCGCGCACCTCGACGCGATGCTCGCGCTCTGCGAGACCGTCAGCTGCCGCCGCGTGCAGCTGCTCGCCTACTTCGGGCAGGACGCCGAGCCGTGCGGCAACTGCGACACGTGCCTCGCACCGCCGCAGACCTGGGACGGCACCGTCCCGGCGCAGAAGCTGCTGTCCACCGTCGTCCGCCTCGAGCGCGAGCGCGGCCAGCACTACGGCGCCGGCCACCTCGTCGACATCCTGCTCGGCAAGCACACGCCGCGGATCGACCAGCTCGGGCACGCCTCGCTGCCGGTGTTCGGCATCGGGTCCGACCTGAGCGACACCCAGTGGCGCGGCGTCGTGCGGCAGCTGCTCGCCCAGGGGCTGCTCGGCGTGGACTCCGACGGCTACGGGACGCTGCGCCTGACCGAGGCGAGCGCCGCGGTGCTGCGGGGCGAGCGCCCCGTCCCCCTGCGGCACGACACCGCCGCCCGCTCGGCGCGCGGCTCCCGCTCCTCGGGCGGGGGACGCCGCGGGGGCGCTGCCGGTGGGGCCGCGGGTGGGGCCGCCGCCCCGGAGCTCGGGGACGACGCCGCCGCGCTGTTCCAGCGGCTCCGCACCTGGCGGGCCGCCGCGGCCAAGGAGCAGGGCGTCCCCGCGTACGTCGTGTTCCACGACGCGACGCTCCGGGACATCGCCGTCGCCCGGCCCGCCGACCTCGACGCGCTGTCGCAGGTGAGCGGCGTCGGCGCGGCGAAGCTCGACCGGTACGGCCCCGGCGTCATCGCGACGGTCGAGGGCCGCCCGGCGGGCGAGGACGACGTGGAGGCGGCGGGCGGCACCGACGCCTGATGCTGGCCGTCCTGTCCGCGCTCGGCACGATCGCCGTCGTCGTCGCCGCGGGCTGGTTCGTCGGGCGGACCGGCGCGCTCGGTGAGGGCGCGCAGCGGGTGCTCGCGGGCACCGCGTTCACGGTCGCGACGCCCGCGCTGCTCATCGACACGCTGGGGCGGGCCGACCTCGGCCTCCTGGTGTCCCGGTCCGCGCTCGTCACGTTCGCCACCACGACCGTCGTCGCGCTGGTCGCGGCGGCGGTGCTCGGGCTGGTCCGCCGCCGGCCCGCGGGCGACCTCGTGGTCGGCGTCCTGGCGTCGTCCTACGTCAACGCCGGCAACATCGGCATCCCGCTGACGGCCTACCTGCTGGGCAGCATCGTCAGCGTGGTGCCGCCGACGCTGTACCAGCAGCTCGTCCTCGGGCCGCTGGCGCTCGTCGTCCTCGACGCCCGCACCCGGCGCGCGCGGGCGGTCGGCGACGCGGCCGTCGCCGAGCCGGTCCCCGCCGCCCGGCTCGGCACCCTGCGGTCGGTGCTGCGCCGCACCCTGCGGAACCCGGTGATCATCGGCACGCTCGTCGGGATCGCCCTGGCCGCGCTGCCGTGGACCCTGCCGGACGTCGTGCTCCAGCCGTTCGCGCTGCTCGGGGCCGCCGCACCGCCGCTCGCGCTGCTGACGTTCGGCATGTCGCTCGCCGTCCCCCGGGTCGGGGCGGAGGCCGCGCCGCGCGGGGACGTGGCGCTCGTGGCGGTGCTCCGCTCCGTGGTGCACCCGGCGCTGGCCATCGGGCTCGGCACGCTGCTCGGGCTGCGCGGCGAGGCGCTGCTCGCGGTCGCGGTGGTGTCCGCGCTGCCGACCGCCCAGAACGTGCTGGTCTACGCGATCCAGTACCGGCAGGGCACCGCGCTGGCCCGCGACGCCGGGCTGGTCACCACCGTGCTGGCGATCCCGTCGCTGCTGGTGATCGCCGCGCTGCTGGGCTGACCCCCGGATCAGCCGCGCGGCCCGGACCCCGCCGCGGCGTCCCCTGCTGCTGCGGCGTCCGCGGCGGCGACGGCCGCGTCGAGCGCCGCGAGGTACACGTCCAGCGCCTCGCGGCGGATGTTGTGCCCCGCCCCGGCCACCGGCACGTGCGTGAGCAGCCCGTCGGGCGCGGCGCCGAGCACCTCGACCGCCCGTGCGGCCTGCCGCGGCGTGACGACGCCCCGCCCGGGCTCGGCGGTGAGCAGGGTGACGGGCACCCGGACGCCGTCGAGCGCCTCGACCCAGTCCCGGCCCACCCAGTCGTGCGGCACCTCCGCGAGCCTCGGGTCGAGCTGGCTCTTGGCCTCCGCCCAGCCCAGCACCTCCGCCTCGGACCAGCCGGGGTTGTCGATCCGGCCCCGGGCGGCGATCTGCTCGACCGTGCGCCCGGCGACCTCCGCGATCGCGGGCGCGAGCCACGCGGGACGCCCGCCCACCGGTTCGCCACCCTCCGGCTCGCGGCGCTCCGGCGCACCGGCGTCGCCCGCGATCCCGACCACCTCGGCGCCGTCGCCCACCGTGCGGGCCGTCCCGCGGTCGTGCCACGCCGGGTCCTCCAGCACCAGCCCCGCGACGAGCTCCGGCGCGACCAGCGCGAGCTCCTGCGCCGTGACCCCGCCCATGGAGTGCCCGACGACCAGCGCGGGCCCGAGGTCCAGCGACCGGAGGGCCAGCGCGGCGTCGGCCGCGAGCGCGGCGATCGTGAACGGCTCGTCGGGCAGCGTGCTGCCGCCGTGCCCGCGGGCGTTCAGCGCGACGACGGTCCGCCCGGCGTCCTCGTACCGGTGCAGCACCGTCGGCCAGCACGCGGCCGAGTCCGTGAGGCCGTGCAGCAGCACGACCGGCACCGGCGCACCGGGTGCCGGCGCACCCGGCGCACCGCCCGCCGCCATGCTCACCGGCGGGCCGTGCCGTCGACGGCGTGCGGCTCGATCGCGGCGATCTCCTCGTCCGTGAGCGGCGCGGCGGTGAGGGCGGCGACGTTGTCCTCCAGCTGCTCGACCGACGACGCGCCGATGATCGCGGACGTGGCGCGCTGGTCGCGCAGCACCCACGTGAGCGCGAGCTGCGCCAGGGACTGGCCACGCGCCTCCGCGATCGCGTTCAGGGCCCGCGCCCGGGACAGGTACGTCTCGCTGATCGCGTCGGCGGACAGGAACCGGCTGGTGGCGGCGCGCGAGCCGGCCGGGACGTCGCCGGAGAGGTAGCGGCCGGTCAGCAGCCCCTGCTGCAGCGGGGAGAACACGATCATCCCGACGCCGAGGTCCCCGACGGCGTCGAGCAGCGACTCCGACTCGCCCTCGGCGACCCGCTCGACGTGCCGGTTGAACATCGAGTAGCTGGGCTGGTGGATCAGCAGCGGGGTGCCGAGGTCCGCCAGGATGCGCGCGGCCTCGCGGGTGCGGGACGGCGAGTAGTTCGAGATGCCGGCGTACAGCGCCTTGCCGCTCGTCACGGCGGTGTGCAGGGCGCCCATCGTCTCCTCGAGCGGCACGGACTCGTCCGGGCGGTGCGAGTAGAAGACGTCGACGTAGTCGAGCCCGAGCCGGGTGAGGGACTGGTCGAGCGAGGACAGCAGGTACTTGCGGGAGCCGCCGTCGCCGTACGGGCCCGGCCACATGTCGTAGCCCGCCTTGGACGAGATGACGAGCTCGTCGCGGTACGGCGCGAGGTCCTGGGCGAGGTGCCGGCCGAAGTTCGCCTCCGCGGAGCCGTACGGCGGGCCGTAGTTGTTCGCGAGGTCGAAGTGCGTGATGCCGAGGTCGAACGCCCGCCGGATGACCGCGCGCTGGGTCTCCATCGGGGTCACGTCGCCGAAGTTGTGCCACAGGCCCAGGGACAGCGCGGGCAGGTCCAGCCCGCTGCGGCCGGTGCGGCGGTACGGCATCCGGTCGTACCGGTCGTCGGCGGCGCGGTACGGGGGCATGGTCGGCATCGAGGTCCTCTCGGGCAGTGCACGGGGTCGTCAGCTGCCCACGCTAACGCCCACCTGCGACATCACCCACCGTCCGGTGCCGGTGGGGTGCCGGTGGGTGCCGGCCGGCGCCGGTGAGAGGATCGCCCGGTGCTGCACGTCGTCTTCTTCGAGCCCCGCATCCCCGGCAACACCGGCAACGCCATCCGGCTGGCCGCCGCCACCGGGGCGACCCTGCACCTGGTCGAGCCGCTCGGCTTCGTCATGGACGAGCCGCGGCTCAAGCGGGCGGGCCTGGACTACCACGACCTCGCGCACGTCGTCGTGCACCCGGACCTCGACGCGGCGATGACGGCGCTGGCCGGCTCGCGGGTGTTCGCGTTCACGACGCACACCGAGCAGCGGTTCACCGACGTGTCCTACCAGGACGGGGACGCGCTGCTGTTCGGCCCGGAGCCGACCGGGCTGCCGCCGGAGGCCCTGGAGCACCCCGGCGTGACCGCGCGGCTGCGGATCCCGATGCTGCCCGGCCGCCGCTCGCTGAACCTCACCAACGCGGCCGCCACCGCTGTCTACGAGGCGTGGCGGCAGCTAGGCTTCCCGGGCGGTATCTGACAAGTCGCCCGATCGGGTCTCACGTGTCGGACCTCGGCGCGCGAAGGGGCGCGGGCTCCGACATGCTCACGCGGCCCGTCCACCTCAGCCGACCGAGGAGCCCCCCGGTGCCCATCTCGAACCGCAGCGTCCTGCGCCGCAAGTCCGTCGAGCACGCGCTCGCCACGACCGACGACCCGGACCGGTCGCTCCGCCGGGACCTCACCGCGTGGGACCTCGCGGTGCTCGGCGTGGCGGTCGCGGTCGGCGCGGGCATCTTCTCCGTCGGCGCGACGGCCGCCGCGAACTACGCCGGCCCCGGCGTGATCATCTCGTTCCTCATCGCCTCCGTCGTCTGCGCGCTGGCGATCATGTGCTACGCCGAGTTCGCGTCGACCCTGCCGGTCGCCGGGTCCGCGTACACGTTCTCCTACGCCACCGCCGGTGAGCTGGTCGCGTGGATCATCGGCTGGGACCTCATCCTCGAGATGCTGCTCGCGGCCGCCGTGATCGCGAAGTTCTGGGGCGTGTACCTGTCTGACGCGTTCGGCCTGTTCGGCGTCGACCTGCCCACCACCCTGGAGCTCGGGCCGGTCGACCTCGAGTGGGGCCCGGTGCTCGTGGTCGGCGTCTTCACGACGCTGCTCGCCGTCGGCACCAAGCTGAGCACCCGCGTGAACAGCGTGTTCACGATCATCAAGGTCGGCATCACGCTGTTCGTCATCGTCGCCGGCTTCTTCTACGTGCGGGCCGAGAACTACTCGCCGTTCATCCCGCCGTCGCAGCCGGCGGAGTCCGCCTCGGGCCTGCACCAGCCGCTGTTCGCGTTCCTGTCGGGCCTCGAGCCCTCGACCTACGGCGTCATGGGCCTGCTGTCCGGCGCGGCGCTCGTGTTCTTCGCGTTCATCGGCTTCGACGTCGTCGCCACGACGGCCGAGGAGACCAAGAACCCGCAGCGCGCGGTGCCGCGCGGCATCCTCGGCGGCCTGGCGATCGTCACCGTCCTGTACATCCTGGTCACCGTGGTGGTCACCGGCATGGTCTCCTACACCGACCTCGCGGCGTCCGAGTCGCCGTCGCTGACCACCGCCTTCGTGCTGGTCGGCGCGGACTGGGCGGGCAAGGTCATCTCGGTGGGCATCCTCGTCGGCCTGACCTCGGTGATCATGGTGCTGCTGCTCGGCCTGACGCGCATCGTGTTCGCGATGAGCCGTGACGGGCTGCTCCCCCGCGGCCTGTCCCGCACCTCGGCGAAGTACAAGACGCCGATCCGCCTGCAGGTCGGCACCGGCATCGTGGTGGCGCTGATCGCCGGGCTGTCGAAGGTCGAGCTGCTGGAGGAGATGATCAACATCGGCACGCTGTCGGCGTTCGTGCTGGTCAGCTTCGGCATCCCGATCCTCCGCCGCACCCGCCCCGACCTGACCCGCGGGTTCAAGGTGCCGTGGTCGCCCGCGCTGCCGATCATCTCGGGCGTCGCCTGCCTGTGGCTGATGTCCAACCTCACGACGCTGACCTGGCTGCGGTTCGCCGCCTGGCTCGCGGTCGGCATGGTCATCTACGCCGTCTACTCCTACCGGCACTCGCGCATCGGCCGCGGGGAGGCCCCGGACGCGGCGGACGAGCTGCCCGCCCCCGCCGGCGGTCACTGAGGCCCGGCGTGCCGACCGGCCGGCTCGCGGACGCCCCGCGGTTCCACGCCGAGACCCCGGAGCAGTGGCGCGACTGGCTCGCCGCGCACCACGCGACCTCCGACGGGGTGTGGCTGGCCCGGTGGAAGCCCGCGACCGGCCGGCCGACGTTCGGCTACGAGGAGCTCGTGGCCGAGGCGCTGGCCGTCGGCTGGATCGACGGGCAGGCGTGGTCGCCGGACGACGAGGTCACGATGCTGTGGTTCACCCCGCGCCGGCCGGGGAGCGTCTGGTCGCGCCTGAGCAAGGAGCGGGTCGCGCGCCTGGAGGCCTCGGGGCGCATGCAGCCCGCCGGGGCGGCGGTCGTCGCGGCGGCGCAGGCGGACGGGTCCTGGACGCTGCTGGACGACGTCGAGGCGCTCGTGGAGCCGGACGACCTCACGGCGGCGCTCGACGCGCTGCCCGGGGCGCGGGCGCACTGGGACGCGTTCCGGCCGGGAGCCCGCAAGGCGGTGCTGCGCTGGCTGGCTGACGCGCGGCGGCCGGAGACCCGGGCCCCGCGGGTGGCCGAGGCGGCCCGGTCGGCCGCGGAGGGCGTGCCCGCCCGGCGGTGAGGGCGGTGAGGGCGGCGAGGGCGGTGCCGGCGCCGCGGTGACGGCGCCTCAGGCCCCCGGCGGGTCCGCGGACCGGTCCGCGTCGCCGACGCGCTCGCGCAGGTCCGCCACGATCCGCGCCTCCGCGTCGTAGTACGCCAGCCCCCAGTCGGCCACCATCGCGGGGTACCGGACCTCCTCGCGGTCCCCGAGCATCTCCCGGACGGCCTCGAGGTCCCGCCGGTGCTCCGCGAGCGCCGTCACGTAGTCGTCGAGCATCGTGCGGACGGTCTCCGGGTCGCTCAGGTGGCCCATGAGCAGCCGCAGGGCGACCGGGTGCTTGAGCACCGGGAAGTCCGCGGGCGTGCCGGTCAGCCAGTCCCGCAGCACCCGCTCGCCGTCGTCGGTGATGACGTACCGGGTGGTGCGCCGCCCGGCGGGAGCGCCCGCGTCCGGCTCGTCCTCGTGCACGGCTGCCGCGAGGCCGGCGCCCACCAGGCGCGTGACCTCGGAGTACACCTGGCTCATCGCGGGCGCGACCCAGTAGTAGCGCAGCGTCCGGTCCGCGCGCTGCTTCAGCTCGTAGGCCGTCACCGCCGTGTCCGTGCGGCCCGCGAACATCAGCAGGCCGAGCAGCGCGTACCCCGTCGGCGTGAGGGGGCCGGACCCCGGCCGCTCCGCAGATCCACCGGGGAAACCCATTGCCGTCGTCACAGGCGCCAACCTACGCTGGCCTCGACCCTGTTCCTAACAGGAATAGTCATCGAGCCGGACGAGGGGTGCACGCATGACGACCGCGATCGAGACCGAGGGGCTGGTCAAGCTCTTCCAGGACACCCGCGCCGTGGACGGGATCGACCTCCAGGTGGCCGCGGGCGGCGTGCACGGGTTCCTCGGACCCAACGGCGCCGGGAAGACCACCACCATCCGGATGCTGGCCACGCTGCTGCGCCCCGACGCCGGGACCGCCCGCGTCCTCGGCCACGACGTCGTGCACGAGGCGGAGGCGGTGCGCGGCAAGGTGGCGCTCACCGGCCAGTTCGCCTCCGTCGACGAGGACCTCACCGGAGTGGAGAACCTGGTCCTGGTGTCCCGCCTGCACGGGTACTCGCGCGCCGCCGCCCGGGCCCGGGCCGACGAGCTGCTGGACGCGTTCGGGCTCGCCGACGCCGCGGACCGGCAGGTCAAGAAGTTCTCCGGCGGCATGCGGCGGCGCATCGACATCGCCGCCAGCATCGTCGTCACGCCGGAGCTGATCTTCCTCGACGAGCCCACCACCGGGCTCGACCCGCGGAGCCGGAACCAGGTGTGGGACATCGTCCGCGCGATGGTGTCGTCCGGGACCACCGTGCTGCTCACCACGCAGTACCTGGACGAGGCGGACCAGCTCGCCGACCGGATCTCCGTCATCGACTCCGGCCGGGTCATCGCCGAGGGGACGCCCGGGCAGCTGAAGGGGTCGGTCGGGGCCAGCGCCCTGCACGTCCGGCTGATCAACCCCGACGACCGCCCCCGCGCCCGCGCGGTCCTGGAGCGCGCGCTCGGCACCGATGTGACCGACGACCCGGACCCGTCGGCCCTGACCGCGACCGTCGACTCGTCCGCGCCGGCCATGCGGGGCATCGCGGCGCTGGAGGCCACCGACATCCCGGTCGCGCAGTTCTCCCTCGGGCAGCCGAGCCTCGACGAGGTGTTCCTGGCCCTGACCGGCCACCCGGCCGAGACCACCGACGGCGCCGGGTCCGGCGACGCGACGCAGACGCAGACGCAGACGACGCAGGGGGCGGCATGAGCATCGACGACACCCGGTCCGCGACGGCCGGCACGACGACCGGCACGACGGGCACCGCCACCAGCGCCGCGTCGACCGCCGACGCCGTCGCCGCCGTCCGCGGCGTCCTCGCCTCGGGCACCCGGCCGGAGCGGCCCAGCGGCCTGACCACGTCGCTGACGTTCGGCTGGCGCGCGCTGCTGAAGATCAAGCACGTGCCCGAGCAGCTGTTCGACGTCACCGTGTTCCCGGTGATGATCACGCTGCTGTTCACGTACCTGTTCGGCGGCGCGATCGCCGGCAGCGTCGACGACTACATCCAGTTCCTGCTCCCCGGGATCCTGGTGCAGGGCGTCATCATGATCACGATGTACACCGGCGTCACGCTGAACACCGACATCGAGAAGGGCGTGTTCGACCGGTTCCGGTCCCTGCCGATCTGGCGGCCGTCCGCGCTGGTCGGGATGCTGCTGGGCGACGCCGTCCGGTTCACGATCGCGTCGACCGTCGTGCTCGCGCTCGGGCTGCTCATCGGGTTCCGGCCGGCCGGCGGCCCGGGCGGCGTGGTGGCCGGCGTGGCGCTGCTGCTGCTGTTCGCGTTCTCGTTCGGCTGGATCTGGACGTTCCTCGCCCTGGTGCTGCGCACCCCGAACGCGGTCATGGGCGTGTCGATGATGGTGATCACGCCGCTGACGTTCGGGTCGAACATCTTCGTCGACCCCTCGACCATGCCGAGCTGGCTGCAGGCGTTCGTCGAGGTCAACCCGGTCTCGGACCTGGTGACGTCGGTGCGCGGGCTGATGAACGACGTGCCCGTCGGCAGCGAGATCCTCACCGTGCTGGGCTGGAGCGCGGCGCTGGTGCTGGTGTTCGGGCCCCTGACGATGCGGCGCTACGCGCGCTGAGCCCCGCGTGCCGGGCGGGCCCGGGCGGCCGTTCGCGCGCCCGCCCGGCGTGGTTACGGTGGACGCCCGTCGTCACCGTCGCCCGAGGAGCCGTCCGTGTTCACCACCCGTCCCGAGATCGTCGGCACGCACGGCATGGTCGGCTCGACGCACTGGCTGGCGAGCGCCGTGGGCATGTCCGTCCTCGAGGCCGGCGGCAACGCGTTCGACGCCGCCGCCGCGGCCGGGTTCACGCTGCAGGTCGTCGAGCCGCACCTGAACGGGCCGGGCGGCGACGCGCCGATCATCGGGCACACCGCGCGGGACGGGCGCACCTTCGTCGTCTGCGGCCAGGGCCCCGCCCCCGCCGGCGCGACAATCGACGCGTACACGGGCCTCGGGCTGGACGTCGTGCCGGGGACGGGCCACCTGGCGGCGGTCGTGCCCGGGGCGTTCGGGGCGTGGCTGGACCTGCTGGCCCGGTACGGCACCCTGCCCCTGGCCGACGTGCTGGCGCCCGCGATCGGCTACGCCCGCGACGGGTACCCGCTGCTGCCGTCGGCCGTCCGGACCATCCGCACCGTCGGGCAGCTCTTCGCCGAGCACTGGCCGACGTCCGCCGCGGTGTACCTGCCGGACGGGCAGGTGCCGGAGCCCGGCGCCCGGTTCCGGAACCCCGCGCTGGCCGACACCTACACCCGCGTGCTGGCCGAGGCCGCGGCCGCCGGGGGCGACCGGCTCGCGCAGATCGAGGCCGCCCGACGGGCGTTCTACGAGGGGTTCGTCGCCGAGGCGATGGCCGACTACGTCCGCACGCCGGTGCTGGACTCCTCCGGCGAGGCGCACGCCGGCGTGCTGACCGGTGACGACCTGGCCGGGTGGCGGGCGACCGAGGAGCCGACCGTGTCCGTCGACTTCGCGGGCGTCCAGGTGCACAAGACCGCCGCGTGGGGCCAGGGCCCGGTGCTGCTGCAGCAGCTGCGGCTGCTCGAGGCGCTCGGCGTCGCCGACGCGGAGCCCGGGTCCGCCGACCTGGTGCACACGTCGCTGGAGGTGACCAAGCTCGCGTTCGCCGACCGGGAGGCCTGGTACGGCGACCCGGCCGACGGCGACGTGCCGCTCGACGCCCTGCTGTCGCGGGAGTACGCGGCGGAGCGGGCGCGGCTCGTCGGCCCGGACGCGTCCGACGACGTGCGGCCCGGCACCCCCGGCGGGCGTGCGCCGCGCCTGTCCGCGGTCTTCGGCACGCCCGCCGCCGACCCCGGCGGCGCGCCGGTGTGGCCCGGCCGGTACGAGGACGACCTGCCGGCCGGCGGGCCGGCCGCGGGCACCGGCGAGCCCACCCGCGGCCCGAGCGGCCCCGACGCGCTCGCCGTCGACGGGCCGGCGCTCGACGTGCGGCCCTCCGGCGAGACCCGCGGCGACACGTGCCACGTGGACGTCGTCGACCGCTGGGGGAACATGGTCTCGGTGACGCCGTCCGGCGGCTGGCTGCAGAGCTCCCCCGTCGTCCCCGGCCTCGGGTTCGGGCTGCCCACCCGCGCGCAGATGTTCTGGCTCGAGCCCGGGCTGCCGTCGTCGCTCGCCCCGGGCCGCCGCCCCCGCACCACCCTGAGCCCCGGCCTGGTGCTCCGGGACGGCGGCGGGTTCGCGTTCGGCACCCCCGGCGGCGACCAGCAGGACCAGTGGACCGTGCCGTTCCTGCTGCAGCACCTGCTGTTCGGGCTGGACCTGCAGGCGGCGATCGACGCCCCCGCGTGGCACTCCACGCACGTGCCGTCCTCGTTCCACCCCCGCACGAGCATCCGGCGCGGCGTCGAGGCCGAGTCCCGCCTGGGCGCCGACGTGCTGGCCGAGCTGGCCCGGCGCGGCCACGCCGTGCACGACGCCGGCCCGTGGTCGCTGGGCCGGGTCAGCGCCGCGGGCGTCCGCCCGGACGGCCTGCTGCACGCGGCGGCCAACCCCCGCGGCATGCAGGGCTACGCCGCCGGCCGCTGATCCCCCGGCCCGGTCCCTCGCCACTCGGGTTCTCTCGCGACGGCCCGGTGGGCACGAGAGGCACGTCACATCCCGCGCGGAACAAGTTGCCCTGCGCAACCGTTGTGATAGTTTGCCTGCTGCAACCAATGAAAGGACCGGCCCGTGCCCGCCGCCCCCGCGTACCGCGCGCTGATCGACGCGATCTCCCGTCTTCAGCGCGTCCAGCGTGAGGCGGCGACCGAGCTGGCGCGCGAGCTGGACTGCCCGCGCGCCGCGATGAGCCTGCTGTGGCTGCTCGACAAGCGCGGCGAGACCGGCATCGGGGACATCGCGCAGCTGCTGCACGTGGACATCTCGGTGGCCAGCCGGCAGGTCAGCACCCTGGTCGACTCCGGGCTCGCCGAGCGCACCACCCCGGACGGCCCCGGCACCGACCGGCGCGTCCGGACCGTGCGCCTCACCGAGCGCGGCCGGGAGTTCACCGCCGGCACCAGGCGGTCGATGGACGCGCGGGCGGCCGCGGTGTTCAGCGGGTGGACCGTCGAGGACCTCGAGCTCGCGACCGCCCAGATCGAGCGGGTCACCGACACCGTGTCCGGCCTCGTCGGCGCCCCGGTCGCCGCCGGGCTCGTCGCCACGGCGACCTGACAGACCCCCGGCCACGCAGCACCGGCCGGCACCAGCACGCGTCCCCGGGCGCGCAGCACCACCACCACCACGTCCCGCCGACGGCGCCGGGCACCGCACCACAGTCGAAAGCAGAGACACATGACCAGCACCACCCGGGCCGAGAGCCCCGCCGTCGCGAGCGGCGCCGACGCACCCGCGATGACCCACAGGCAGGTGATGGAGTCCCTCTCCGGGATCCTCCTCGGCATGTTCGTGTCCATCCTGGCCACGAGCGTCGTGTCGAGCTCCCTGCCGAAGATCGTCAGCGACCTCGGCGGCTCGCAGTCCTCCTACACCTGGGTCGTCACGGCGACCCTGCTCACCACGACGATCACCACCCCGATCTGGGGCAAGCTCGCCGACCTGGTGAACCGCAAGCTGCTCATCCAGCTGGCGCTCGCGATCTCCGTGATCTCCTCCGCGGCGGCCGGCTTCTCCCAGAACGTCGAGTTCCTGATCGGCATGCGCGCGATCCAGGGCATCGGCGCCGGCGGCCTGACGGCGCTGGCGACGGTCCTGCTCGCGGACATCCTCAGCCCCCGCGAGCGCGGCAAGTACATGGGCCTCATGGGCGGCATCATGGGCATCGGCATGGTCGGCGGCCCGCTGCTCGGCGGCGTCATCACCGACGCGATCTCCTGGCACTGGAACTTCTTCGTCGGCCTGCCGTTCGCGATCGCCGCGATCATCGTGCTCCAGCGGACGCTGCACCTGCCGCGCCTGCCCCGCAAGGTCGTGAAGATCGACTACTGGGGCGCCGGCCTGATCTCCGCCGGCATCGCGACGCTCCTGCTCTGGGTGACGTTCGCCGGCAACAGCTACGACTGGCTGTCCTGGCAGACCGCCGTCATGGTGATCGGCTCGCTGGTGATCCTCGCGGTCGCCTGCGTCGTCGAGACGAAGGTCGCCGACCCGATCATCCCGATGCACCTGTTCAAGAACCGCACCCTCGTCCTGTCCGTCATCGCCAGCGTCGCGGTGGGCGTGGCGATGTTCGGCACCTCGGTGTTCCTCAGCCAGTACATGCAGGTGGCGCGCGGCAAGACGCCGACGCAGTCCGGCCTGCTGACCATCCCGATGATCCTCGGCCTGTTCATCTCGTCGACCATCAGCGGGCGGCTGATCACCAAGTACGGCCGCTACAAGGGCTTCATGGTCGCCGGCGCGGCCACGCTGACCGTCGGCCTGGCGCTCATGGGCACCATCCGGTACGACACGAGCTTCGTCCTGGTCGGCCTGTTCATGTTCGTCATGGGCGCCGGCATGGGCATGCTCATGCAGAACCTCGTGCTCGCGGTGCAGAACACCCTGGACGTCACCGAGGTCGGCTCCGGCACCTCGACCGTCGCGTTCTTCCGCAGCCTCGGCGGCGCGATCGGCGTCTCGGCGCTCGGCGCGGTGCTCGGCTCCCGGATCACCACCCTCGTGACCGACGGCCTGACCGAGATCGGCATCGACCCGTCGGCCCTGGGCGGCGGCACCAGCGCCGTCCCGGACGTCTCCACCCTGCCGGAGCCGATCAAGACGATCGTCGAGTCGTCGTACGGCGAGGGCATCGCGGACCTGTTCCTCATCGCGGTGCCGCTGGGCGTCGTCGCGCTCATCGCGGTGCTCTTCCTCAAGGAGGTCCCGCTCGGCCGCCGCTCCGGCGTGGAGCAGCTGCTCGACCAGGAGCAGACGTCCGAGGCCGCCGTGGCCGAGGCCGGCACCCCCGGTGCGCAGCAGGCGGTGGGCCAGCAGGCCGACGCCGAGCTGCCCGAGGGCGACCCGGCCCGGGGCGCGCTCTCGGAGAGCACGCCGCGCGCCTGACGCGTCCCGCACGACCGGCACGACCCGCACCACCCCAGCGGCGCCCGACCGTCCCCGACGGCCGGGCGCCGCTGTCGTGCGCGGCGTCGTGCGCGGCGTCCTGCACCGTGTCGCGCACCACGGCGCGCGCCGTCCGGTCCGGCGCGCGCCGATCGCGTCGTCCCGCGCGCCCGCGTCGTCCACAATGGGCCCGTGGAGACCCCGACCGACGACCCCGTCGCCCGCATCGAGTCCGAGCTCGGGCTGCTGCTGCGGCGTGCGCGCGCCTCGTCGGAGCGCCTCGCGCGCCTGGTGCACCCGGACCTGGAGCCGTCGGCGTACCCGCTGCTGGTGCGGATCGAGCGGGAGCCGGGGGTGCGGGCGAGCGAGCTGGCCGAGCACATCGGCGTGGGGCGCGGCACGATGTCGCGCCAGCTGAGCCGGCTCGAGCAGCTGGCGCTCATCGAGCGGTCCCCGGACCCGGAGGACTCCCGCGGCCAGCTGATCCGGGTCACCGCGGAGGGCGCGCGCCGGGTGGACGCCGCCCGCGTGGCCCGCCGCGGCTACCTCGGGTCGGTGCTCGACGGCTGGTCGGACGACGAGCAGGCGCTGCTGGCGGAGCAGCTGCACCGGCTGAACGAGGCGATCGCCGCGTCGCCCACCCGCCCGCAGGAGGACTGAGCCGCCCGCCACGGCCCCCACGCGAGGCACGCGCCCGGGGACCCGGTGGCCTCAGCGCGTCAGAGCGCCCAGGTGAGCGCCCAGGTCGTCCGGCGGCGCGCCACCGCGGCGACGGCGTCCACCCGGCCGGTCGACCAGCGCGCGGCCATGGCCGTGAACACGTCGGGGACGGTGCCGTCGGCGATCACGAGCGCGTCGAACGGCGAGGGGTCGCGGACCTCGACCGGCCCGTGCACCACCAGGACGCCGCGCACGGCGACCGTCGACCCGACCGCGGTGCGCAGCAGCGACCCGGCGCGCGCGGCGGTGAGCCGCACGTCCCGGAGGTCCGCCACGCCGTGGCCGTCGACGCACAGGTGCCGGCCGTCCAGCACGAACCGCTCCGGCGTGCCGTCCCCGGCCGGGCGCTCGGCGACGGCGAACGCACCGGGAGGGCCGACCAGCAGGTGCGACACGACGGTGCCCTGGCGTCCGACGGGCACGTCGTGCAGGACGTGCCAGCCGTCGAGCACGAGCCGGTCGAGCCGCTCGCACAGGGTCTCGCGCAGGCCGCGGGGCTCGCCCTCGGGTCGCGGGCTGACCAGGTCGTCGGCGCGGTGCCGGCCGCGGGCCGCGGACTCGCGCGGCGCGGGCTCGGGGGCCTCCGCCGCGTCCGGGTCGCCGGGCCGCGCGCGGCGCCCGTGGGGCCGGGCCTCGGCGGCGGCCGCCGCGGCCACGGGGGCGGGTGCCTCGGGCAGGACGTCGGCCGTCGCGACCACGAGCTCCGGCACGTCGGCGCGGAGGTACGCCTGCGCGGCGGCGCGCACGGCGTCCTCCAGGCCGGGGCCCTCGAGGGGCAGCGCGTCGGCCTCCACGTCCACCTGACCGGTGGCCAGGTCGACGCTGCCGAGGGGGGCGCCGGTCTCGGCCGTGACGTACAACCGGTCGGCGCCGTAACGGCGCCACCGGCGGACGATCAGGGCCTGCTCCACGTCCGGGATATCGGCACGTCGGGCCCGACCCTGAAGCATCGGCGCTCCCCTCCCCCACATGGGGGTCAGCCTACGGTCGGCTCGAACGTCAGGCTGACGGAGTTCATGCAGAAACGGTCACCCGTCGGGGTCTGCGGCGCGTCGTCGAAGACGTGCCCCAGGTGCGACCCGCAGCGGGCGCAGCGCACCTCGGTGCGGACCATCCCCAGGCTGCGGTCCTCGATCAGCTCGACGTTGTCACCGGCGAGCGGCGAGTAGAAGCTCGGCCACCCGCAGTGCGAGTCGAACTTGGTGTCGGAGCGGAACAGCTCGTTGCCGCACGCCCGACAGCGGTAGACGCCCTCGCGCTTCTCGTCGAGCAGCGCGCCGGTCCACGGCCGCTCGGTGCCGGCGAGCCGCAGCACCTGGAACTCGGCGGGGTTCAGCTCGACCCGCCACTCCTGCTCGTCCTTGGTGACCTCGTAGGTCCTCTGCTCCGTCATCGCGGCACTCCTCTCACCCGGGCACCCCGGCCGGTCGGCCGCGGCGGTCCCGCGGCAGCAGAACGTCCCCGGGGGGCGCGGTGTTCCGCGGTGCCAGCGTGCCCCGTGCGCGGCCCGGCCGCCACACGCACGACGGGCGGCGCCGGCACCCGTCGCACGTGGCGAACGGGTGCCCGCACCGCCCGTCGGCGTGCAGCGTGCGTGGGCTACTGGGCCGCGCGGGCCCCGGCGGAACGGCCCTGGCCGCCGCGGTGCCGACGCCGGCCCTGGCCCTCGGCGGAGCCGCCGGAGCGGGCCGGGGCGCCGGAGCGGGCCGGGGCGCCGCCGGTGCGCGAGCCGCCGCGGTCGCCCGCGCCGCTCGAGGGGGCGTCGCCGCCGGAGCTCCACCGGACCATCGAGCCGCCGAGCGCGGGGACGCCCTGGCCGCGGCCACGGCCGCCGGAGCGCGCGCGCCCGCCGCCGTCCGCGGGGCGGGATCCGCCCTCGGCGGAGCGGGGAGCACCGGCACCGCCACGACCGCGGGACCCGCCCGCGCCGCCACGACCGGCACCCGCGGCACCCGCCGGGCGACCGGCACCGCGACCGCCGCCACCGCCGGCCGGACGCTGCCGGGCCGGGGCCTGGGCGACCGGGGCGGCCGGCGTGACCAGCGGCGCCACGTCGCCGACCAGCGCGGCCACGACGGACGAGCCGGGCGCGACGCGCTGCGGGGTGACGGTGATCTTCGCCTTGCGGGTCAGGTCCCGGACGTCGCCGGCCTGCTCGGGCAGCTGGACGGTGACGACGTCGCCGCCGGAGCCCGCCCGCGCCGTGCGGCCGGAGCGGTGCAGGTACGCCTTGTGCTCGGCCGGCGGGTCCACGTGCACGACGAGCTCGACGTCGTCGACGTGGATGCCGCGGGCCGCGATGTCGGTCGCGACCAGCACCTTGACGGCTCCGCTGGTGAACGCGGCGAGGTTCTTCTCGCGGGCGCCCTGGCCGAGGTTGCCCTGCAGGTCGACGGCGGGGATGCCGTCCTGCGTGAGCTGCTTCGCGAGCTTCTTGGCCTGGTGCTTGGTGCGCGTGAACAGCACCCGGCGGCCGGTGCCGGAGGCGAGCTCGCGCACGACCTCCTTCTTGGCGTCGGCGTCCGCGACCGCGAGCACGTGGTGCGTCATGGTCGACACCGGCGCGACCTCGGGGTCCACCGAGTGCGTCAGCGGCTTGTCGAGGTACCGCTTGACCAGCGCGTCGACGCCGTTGTCCAGCGTCGCGGAGAACAGCAGGCGCTGGCCGCCGCGGGGGGTGCGGTCGAGCAGGCGCTTCACGACGGGCAGGAACCCGAGGTCGGCCATGTGGTCGGCCTCGTCCAGCACGGTGATCTCGACGGCGTCGAGCGCGCAGAGGTTCTGCTTGATGAGGTCCTCGAGCCGGCCGGGGCAGGCCACGAGGATGTCGATGCCGGCGTTCAGCGCGGACACCTGGCGGCTCTGCGCGACGCCGCCGAAGACGGTGGTGCTGGTGAGGCCGGCGGCGACGGCCAGCGGCTCGACGGTCGCGTGGATCTGGGTCGCCAGCTCGCGCGTCGGCGCCAGGATCAGCGCGCGGGGGCGGGCCTTGGCGCGCTGCGGCTTGGAGTCCGCGAGGCGCGCCACGACGGGCAGCGCGAACGCGAGGGTCTTGCCGGAGCCGGTGCGGCCGCGGCCGAGCACGTCGCGGCCGGCCAGCGTGTCGGGCAGCGTCGCGGTCTGGATGGGGAACGGGTCCGTGATGCCGTTGCCCGCGAGGGAGCGTGCGAGGGCGGCGGGGACACCGAGGTCGGTGAAGCTGGGCATGTCGAGATCGCCTTTCCGGCGTCGGATGGGGTGCGTCCCGCGGACCCTGCGTACGGGGCGGCGACCGGCGCCGGCGGCTCGGTCAGGCGAGCGTCTGCTGGCGGCGCTGGGCGCCCTGCGTGCGCAGGACGTAGCGGAACAGCTCGTCCGTCTCCCGCGGGGAGGTCTCCGCGAACCGGCAGCCGTAGTGCGTGCCAGAGCGCGAGGGCTGGGCACGGACGACGACCGCCTGCAGCCAGAACGCGGCCGACAGCTCGGGGAAGACGAACCTCACCGTGCTGCCGGGGGGCAGCGCGGTCTGACTCATCATACGCATCCCGTGCGCCGAGACGTCGAGGACGGTGAACTTGAGCGGGATCTCCTCGCCCGCACCGGCGCCGTCGGCGGCCTCGTCGTCCCCCTCGTCACCGGCCGCGAGCACCGCGAAGCCCTCGCACTCGACCGTCACGGAGACCCGCGCGACGGCCCGCTTCTGCAGGGTCGACAGCAGCTCGACCCCGGTGAACGCGGCCGTGTCGGCGGTGACGCGCGCGCAGTCGCCCTGGTAGACGCACTCGCCGCGGACCTCGTCCAGCACCCGCAGGACGTACGTCTCCCCCTCCGAGACGCCGCGGACGATGTCCTCGGTGCCGACCCAGAGCACGCCGTCCTCGAACGTGCGGACGTAGCCGCTCAGGACGGTGGCGGCGTCGGTCTCGACGGAGCACAGCGCGAGCTCGTGCATGGGATCCATCCGTGGGGGGTGCGGCGGGGGCGGGGCGAGGGCTGCTGGAGGTTACCCCGGTGCCCGGCGCGCGGTCATGACCCGAACGGGTAGTGCCTGACGTGTCGTCGATGACCGGGGTGCCGGCACCCGCTTCCGGACGAACCCGACGAAACGCCCGGAAAGGATGATCTCGCCATATCCGGCATCGCGACCCTACTCTCAGCGCAGGTCGTCGAGCTCCCGGCGGCCTGCTTCCCTGCGAGCACGCGAGGCCCGAGCTGGCAACCGCACACCGCCGCTGGCCCCTGACCCGGTACTTCGCCGTCGTCAGTGTCGTCGCCATGCTCGCGCTCGGCGTCGCGCTCGTGCTGGTCACGTCGAACGTCATGCAGGCGCAGGCGCAGCGGGACGGCATCGCGCTGGCGCGCAGCATCGAGTCCTACGCGTCGCAGTCCGTGCCCGAGCAGGCGTTCACCGTCGGGGTGCTCGGCCCGGCCGAGTCGGCGGTCGTGACCGACCAGGTCGACGGGTTCCGCGAGCTGCGCCGGCTGCGCATCTGGACGGTCGACGGGACGCTGCTCTACGACTCCCAGGCCGACGCCACCGGCTTCCCCGACGGCGACCGGCTCGACGCCGCGACGCGTCAGCGCCAGCCGGTCGCCGAGGTCGTCACGGAGGTCCGCGGCGAGGAGTTCGGCGGCACGGAGACCACCCTGCTCGACGTGTACGTGCCCGTGCAGCACGAGGGCGTCGTCGTGGGGGCGGCCGAGGTGATGCTCGACTACCAGGGCACGTCCGACGCGGTGGCGGCCGCGACCCGCACCGTGACGCTCGTGGTCGTCGGCGGGCTGGTGCTGCTGTGGCTGCTGCTGTTCCGCACGGTGTGGAACGCGTCGCGCCGGCTGCAGTCCTCCGCGCTGGAGAACGCGCGGCTCGCCCTGCTGGACTCGCTCACCGGCCTGCCGAACCGGCGCATGCTCGCCGACCGGCTCGAGCGCGCCATCGGCGAGCACCGCGAGACCGGGTCCATCGTCGGGCTCGCGCTGCTCGACATCGACCGGTTCAAGGACATCAACGACTCGCTCGGGCACGACCGCGGGGACGAGCTGCTGCAGCAGGTCGCCGACCGCCTGCGGGGCGACCTGCGCGAGGAGGACGTCGTCGCCCGGCTCGGCGGCGACGAGTTCGCGATCCTGCTGCCGGACGTGCGGTCCGTCGCGGACGCCGACGCCGCGGCCCGGCGCGTGCGGCAGCTGTTCGTCCCGCCGTTCATGCTCGGGGAGCTCGCCCTGCACGTGGACACGTCGATCGGCGTGGCGTGCCTGCCCGACCACGCCGACGACGCCTCCTCGCTGATGCGCATGGCGGACGTCGCGATGTACACGGCCAAGACGCACAGGCTGGGGGTGTCCGTGTACTCCCCGGAGGAGGACGACTCCTCGCCCGCGCGGCTCGTGCTGCTCGGCGACCTGCACCGGGCGCTCGGCGTGGAGGACGAGCTGGAGCTGCACTACCAGCCGAAGATCGACCTGCGCACGGGGCGGACGGTCGGGCTCGAGGCCCTCATGCGCTGGCGGCACCCGACGCGCGGGATGCTGCCGCCCGACCTGTTCGTCCCGCTCGCCGAGCAGTCCGGCCTCATCCACGACCTCACCAGGTACGCGCTGCGCACGTGCGTCGCGCAGCTCGAGCGGTGGCAGGCCATGGGCGAGCCGGTGCCGGTCGCGGTGAACCTGTCGGCGCACGACGTCACCTCGCACGCCGTCGTCGAGGTCATCGAGGCGCTGCTGGCGGCGCACGACGTGCCGTCGGCGCTGCTCGAGGTCGAGATCACCGAGACCGCGCTGGTCAGCGACCCGTCCCGCGTCGTGCCGGTGCTGCAGCGGCTCGCCGACCTCGGGGTGCACGTGTCCATCGACGACTTCGGCATCGGCAACACCTCGATCTCCCAGCTGCGGGACCTGCCGGTGCACGGCCTGAAGATCGACCGGCTGTTCGTGGCCGACATGTCCGGCACCGGCCGCGAGGGCTCGGAGGTCATCGTCAAGGCGATGGTCGACCTCGCGCACTCGTTCGGGCTGCAGGTGGTCGCCGAGGGCGTGGAGGACTCCGCGACCGCGGAGGCGCTGCGCCGGCTCACCGTCGACCAGGCCCAGGGCTACCTCTACTCGCCCGCCGTGCCCGCCGACCGGCTGCGCGCCGAGGACCTGCCCCGGCACAACCCGGTGACCACCACCCCGTGACACCTCCGTGCCACCTCGTGACACCTCCGTGCGACACGCCGTCACACTCGTCACCCGAGAAACGGGCAGAACGCCTCAAGGTGCGCGACGATCTGACCGATACCACCCGTTAAGACCACTTCTGACTCACCCGTGAGGACGACCACCTGCGATGGACGAGCTGCTCCGCGAGATGATCACGCCCCCCGCCCCGCGGCGGGACCCCGCCCGTCGGCGTCGGCTGGTCGCCACCGTGGCGATCCTCGGCATGGCCGGGCTGGGCATGACGTCGCTCGTGACCTCAGCGATCTTCACGGACAACGACGACGCCGGCCGCACGGGCATCACCACGGGCTCGGTCGACATCACCGCCGGTGAGGACGCCGCGTTCGTCCTCCCCCCCGGGAGCCTGGCCCCCGGCGACGAGGTCTACAGCCCCGTCACCGTGACGAACGCCGGCTCGCTCGCGCTGGTCTACGGCGTGCAGTACGCGGCCACGAGCGGCGCGGGCGGCCCGCTCGCCGACGCCATCAGCCTCGACCTGTTCGCCGTCCCCGCGGCGTCGTGCTCCGAGGCGGGCCTCGCCGGTGCGACGCCGCTCGGCACCGCCGGACCGGGCCTCGCCGGCACGCCGACGGAGATCGTCCCGCTCGGCCGGAGCCTGTTCGCCGCGGCCGCCGAGGAGCTGTGCGTGCGCGTGTCGCTCCCGGACACGCTGGACAACACCTACCAGAACAGCACCGCGGACCTCGCGCTGACGTTCGTGGCCGAGCAGGACCCCACCGACCCGCACCGCTGACCGAGCGGAGGCTCTGGTACGCCGATGAGCAGGAGGCCGCCCCCGACGGTCGAGCGCCGGGCTCCGCACGCGGAGCGCCCCCGGCACGCGGCCCAGGAGTCGACGCCCCGGCGCGCCCTGCGGACCGCGCTGTGGACGGTGATCGTCGTCTGCGGGCTCGCGTACGCCGGGTCGCTCGCCGTCCCGCTGTGGTTCCAGGCCAACGGGCAGCGGCTGCTCATCGTCACGTCGGGCTCCATGTCCGGCCCGGAGCAGGGCTCGTTCGACGCGGGCGACGCGGTCGTCATGCGGCGGATCGACGACCCGTCGCAGCTCCGGGTCGGCCAGGTGGCGACGTTCTGGCCCGCCGGCTCGGACCAGCTCGTGACGCACCGCATCGTCGCGCTGAAGAACCTGCCGGTCATGCAGCAGGACGCCGTCACCGGGAAGATGGTCCAGACCGTCGACCCCGAGACCGGCGACCCGCTGACCAGGCCCTACATCTTCACCAAGGGCGACGCGAACGCCGAGCCGGACCCGAACGCCACCCCGCTGGCCCAGGTCCGCGGCATCATCCTGCACGTCTACCCGCGCTGGGGCTGGGTGCTCGACTGGGCCGGCTCGCCGCAGGGCCGCATGGTCATGCTGGTGCCGCCGCTCGCCGCCCTGGCCGCGCTCGAGCTCATGTCCCTGCTCGACGACCGCCGCTCCCGCCGGGCCGCCGGCGAGCACCGTGCGGGCGCCCGCGAACGGCACGACGATGCGCTCCTCCTCGGCTGAGGCGCCCGCGGTCGACGCCGCGGACGGACCCCTGCTCGGCCCCTGGGGCCGGCTGGTGCTCGGCACGCTGCTGGTCGCCGCGGCGTTGCTCGGCCCGGCGGTCGGGTTCGCGTCCGCGCAGTTCGGGGATGCCGCGACGGTGACGATCTCGATCCCCGTCGGCCCCCCGGCCCCGGCCCCCACCCCCCCGGCCCCCACGGCAACGCTCCCGGAGCCGGCGCCGCTCCCCTGCCCCGCTCCGCCGAACCCCGCTCCGCCGAACCCCGCTCCGCCGAGAGGGCAGACGATGCTGGCTCCGGGAGCGTCCCACCCGCACTGCTGCCCATTCGGCGCTCGGGGGCGGGGGGGGGGGGGGGGCGGCGGGGGCGGCGGGGCGAGGGCGGCAGGCCGAGGGCGGCAGGGCGGGGGCGGCAGGGCCAGGGCGCGGGGCGAGGGCGCGCGCGGGGGCAGAGGGCGCACGCAGGGGCGCGAGTAGCGTCGGGGGGTGGCCGTGTCGCAGCCGTTCGCCGACCGGGCGCAGGCCGGGGCCGCGCTCGCGGGGCGGCTCGCCGCGTACGCCGGCCGCCCCGGGGTGCTGGTGCTCGCGCTGCCGCGGGGCGGGGTCCCCGTCGCGGCGCCGGTGGCCGCGGCGCTGGGTGCCCCGCTGGACGTCGTCGTGGTCCGCAAGCTCGGGCTGCCCGGGCATCCGGAGCTCGCGATGGGGGCGCTCGCCGGGCTCGGCGGGGAGGTCGACGTGGTGCTGAACGAGCGGGTGCTGCGCGCCGGGCACGTCCGCCCGGCCGACCTCGACGCGGTGCGTACTGCGGAGCTCGCGGAGCTGCGCCGTCGGGAGGCGGCGTTCCGGCGGGACCTGCCGGCGCTGCCGGTCACCGGCCGGACCGTGCTGGTGGTCGACGACGGCGCGGCGACGGGCGCCACGGTGCGCGCGGCGGTCGCGGCGCTGCGGCGGCACGGGGCCGCGTGGGTGGTGGTCGGGCTGCCGGTGTGCCCGCCGGACACCGCGGCGGTGCTGGCGCGCGAGGCGGACGAGCTGGTGTGCGTCCGCGTGCCGCGGCGCTTCCAGGCGGTCGGCCTGGAGTACCGGGACTTCGAGCCGCCCGCGGACGCCGACGTCACGGCGCTGCTGCGGGCGGGGCGGCCTAGCTGAAGCCGATCGCCCGCTGCGCGACCCGGTACGCCAGCACGGACACGCGCCGCCCGGCCGGGCCGGGCAGGTTCGAGATCTGCCCGAGCACCGACCAGCGCACCTTGCGGTACAGCCACGGGTCCTGCCGGCGCAGCTCCGACCACAGCCGGTCCTTCTCCGCCAGCGACTCCCGCGAGCCCGCCCGGATGAGCAGGATCGACGACACCGCGCAGATGATCTCGACGTAGTGCAGGCGGTAGGCGCGCAGCCGCCGGTCGGCGACCCGGACCTGGCCCACGTGGTCGAGCATCAGCCGGTTCACCCGGAGCTGCTGGTCGAGGCGGCGCAGCATCACGGACTCCTGCACGGACTGGTCGGCTCGCCCGATGAAGTACCGGTACAGGTCGACGTCCAGGTAGAACAGCGTGCGCACGTGGGCCAGCGGCACCAGCGCGTACAGGTTGTCGACGTAGAAGGTGCGCTCCGGCAGCCGCAGCCCCGCCGCCCGCAGCACGTCCGTGCGGTAGGTGAGCGCATGCATCATCAGGTACTGCCGCTTGGCGAACCGGCGGGTCGCGGACCAGCCGATCACCCGGTCGCGGGGCAGCGCGCCGGCGTACCGGACGGCGGTCTTGTTCTTCTTGCCCTGCTTCTCGTAGACGAAGTTCGACACGAGCAGGTCGACGTCGCGGCCGTCGGCGACGAAGCCCCGGAGGGTCGCCAGCACCCGGGCCAGGGCGTCGCGGTCGAGCCAGTCGTCGGCGTCCACGACCTTGAGGTACGTGCCGCGCGCGTGGTCGAGCCCCGCGTTGATCGCCGAGCCGTGGCCGCCGTTGGGCTTGCGCAGCAGCCGCACCTGGTCCGGGTACCGGTCGACGTAGGTGTGCGCGAGCGCGGCGGTGCCGTCCGTGGAGCCGTCGTCGACGACCAGCACCTCGACGTCCGGGCCCACGCCGACCACGGAGTCGAGCGCGCGGGCGAGGTACGGCTCCGCGTTGTACGCGGGCACCACCACGGACAGCACCGGGCTCATGACGCGCGCACCTCGCTGGCGGGCGGGACGGGCGCGGCGGGTCCCGTGGTCCCGGCGCCCGGGTCCGCGGGGTCGGACCGGAAGATGACCTTGAAGATCGGGAAGAACACCCAGAACGAGATGGCCGCGTTGATGATCATCGTGGCGAAGTCGGCGAGGGTCTCGCCGGTGCTGCCGAGGCCCCAGGTGTCGATGAACAGATCGTAGACGGGGGCCTTGTACAGCCCCTGCAGCGCGGCGGCGGCGATCGTGATGATGACGTAGGCGATCGCGTACCAGGTCGCGGCCTTCGCGACGGAGCTGGTCGACTTGAACGTGATGCTCCGCTGCGCGAAGAAGTTGATCACCTGCGCGACCAGCAGGGTGATCTGCACGGCGAGGAAGTAGGCCAGCCCGCCACCGCCCTGCGGCAGGGCCCCGGCGGCGTAGTCGAAGACGTAGTACTGGGAGCCGTCGGGGTTCGAGCCGACGGGCCAGACCTGGAACGCGGTGTCCACGAGCGCCGTCATGCCGAACAGCCACTTGATGAGGGGCATCATCGCCAGCTGGAGCACGGTGATGCCGTTGCTCAGGACGAGGAACACGACGAACTGGGCGACGCCGGGGCGCTTCTCGGCGAACCGGCGCCAGGCGGCTCTCGGACGGGTGAGCATGGGGGTCTCCCTCTCGGAGGTCAGGCGTCGCCGCGCAGGGCGCGGGCGCTGGCGCGGTTGGCGCGCCGGTTGCGGGCGAAGGCGCGGGCCGTGGCCCCGGCGCCGGAGAAGAAGCGGCCGTTGACGATGCGGACGATGCCGTCGACCATCTCGGCGCTGACCATGCCGTTCGTCATCTTCCCGATGGCCCGGAACGGCATGTTCAGCAGGAACAGGGTGTTGAGGTCGGGCGCCCCCTTGCGGTCGGCCGCGTCGCGTCGCCACGCCAGGACGCGGTACGCGAGCCGGGCGAGGGGCGACCGGGCCTCGGCCATCCGGCCCAGGGCGTCGTTGGCGGTGAGCGGCCCGGACCAGGTCGACGGGGGCAGCCGGCGGCCGAGCAGGGCCGCGAAGTCCGCGTCCGGCACCCGGCGCACGTCGCCGGTGCGGTAGCGCTCCGGCACGTCGTCGACCCGGGCGGGGACCGTGCCGGTCACCTCGACCGGCACCGCGAGCGGCAGGTCGTCGACGTGCGCGCCGGCCAGCACCTCGTACGTGCCCTGCGCGACCTGCCAGGCGCCCGTCGCGGTGTCCCAGTGCCGGAACGCGGCGTCCCCGAGCGGGACGGTCACGGTGGCGGACTGCCCCGGCGCGAGCTCGACGCGGGCGAACCCGGCGAGGGTGCGGTCGGGCCGGTGCACGCCGGGCGTCAGCCGCCGCACGTACACCTGCACCACGTCGGCGCCCGCGACGTCGCCGGTGTTCGTGACGGTGACGGTGGCGGCGTCCGCGGTCGCGGCCAGCGCCGAGTGCGCGAACGTCGTGTAGGAGAGCCCGTACCCGAACGGGAAGGTCACCGGCACGCCGGCGGTCGTGTAGTACCGGTAGCCGACGTACAGCCCCTCCCGGTACTCCGCGGTCCGCCCGGTCGCGGGGAACGCGTCCGCCGTGGGGGTGTCCGCCAGGGTGACGGGCACGGTCTCCGCGAGGTGCCCGGAGGGGTTCACCGCGCCGGTCAGCACGTCGAGCAGGCCGCCCGCGCCCGCCTGGCCGGCGAGGTACCCGTGCACGACCGCCCGCGCCGACGGCAGCCACGGCATCTCGACGACGCCGCCCCCGGACAGCACCACGACGGTGGCCGGGTTGGCCGCGGCGACCGCGTGCAGCACCTCGACCTGCGCGGCGTGCAGGGACAGCGTGGACCGGTCCAGGCCCTCGGACTCGGCGATCTCGTCCAGGCCCAGGAAGAGCAGCGCCACGTCCGCGTCCCGGGCGGCCTCGACGGCCTCGTCCCGCAGCGCGGCGTCGGGCGTTCCGTCACGCCGGAACCCGGCGGCGAACGCGGTCGTCTTCAGGCCGGAGTCGCCGATCACGTCGAGCACCGAGTCCAGCCGGGTCGGGTTCACCGCCGAGGAGCCGGAGCCCTGGTAGCGGGGCGTGCGCGCGAAATCGCCGATGACCGCGACGCGGGCGCCGGGCGCGAGCGGCAGCACCGCGTCGTCGTTCTTGAGCAGCACCGCGCTGCGGGCGGCGACCTCGCGGGCGAGGGCGTGGTGGGCGTCGGCGTCCACCGCCGGGGCGGTGCCGGGCACCCGGGCGTCGCGCACGACGCGCAACAGCTCCGCGACGCGGGCGTCCAGGTCGGCCTCCGCGAGCCGCCCCTCCTGCACGGCGCGCACGAGCTGGCGCGCGGAGTCGAGGCCGGCGGCCGGCATCTCGAGGTTCGAGCCCGCGGCGACCCCCGCCACGACGTCGTTCGAGCCGCCCCAGTCGGTGACGACCGCGCCGTCGAAGCCCCACTCCTCGCGGAGCACGTCCGTCAGCAGGAACCGGCTCTCGTTCGCGTACACGCCGTTGACCAGGTTGTACGCCGACATGACGGTGCGGGGGGCGGCCTCGGTGACGACGATGCCGAACGCGGTCAGGTAGATCTCCCGCAGCGTGCGCTCGTCGACCACGGAGTCGGAGACCATCCGGCGCAGCTCCTGGGAGTTGGCCGCGTAGTGCTTCGGGCAGGCCGCGACGCCCCGGGACTGGATGCCCCGCACGTACCCGGCCGCCATCGTCCCGGCGAGCAGCGGGTCCTCGGAGAAGTACTCGAAGCTGCGACCGCCCAGAGGCGAGCGCTTGATGTTCAGGCCCGGGCCCAGCAGCACGTCGACGTCCTGCGCCGCGGCCTCCGCGCCCAGGGCCGCACCGACCCGCTCGGCGAGCTGCACGTCCCAGCTGTTCGCCACCGCGGCGGCCGTCGGGAAGCAGGTGGCGGGCTCCGAGGCGTTCAGCCCCAGGTGGTCGGCGGAGCCCACCTGCTTGCGGACCCCGTGCGGGCCGTCCGCCAGCCACAGGGAGCGCACGCCGTGCCGCGGCAGGTCGTGGGTCTCCCACACCGACTTCCCCGTGAGCAGGGCGGCCTTCTCCAGCAGGGACAGGTTCTCGGTCATGACGTCCTCGATCGTGCGGCGGCCGGGAGGCCGTGGATCAGCGGTGCAGGGGGCGCGCGCGGGCGCACGGGGTCGTCGGGGCCGCCGCCGGGCCGGTGGTGGTGGGCGCCACCGGCCCGACGGCGAACCCGCGAGCCGCTACTCCCGGTCGGCGCGACCGGCGGGGACCGCCGGCTCGTGCTCGGGGGCGCCCTGGGGGCCGCCCGCCGTGGCGCCGCGGTGCCGCAGCACCCGGCGCGTCACCAGGAACGCACCGGCGACCACGAGCAGGCCGAGCACGATCGACGCGATGATCTGGATGGAGACCCAGGTCGGCGGCGTGTAGCTCACCGTCGCGCCGGGCGCGAGCCCGTTCATGGCGTTGGAGTTGGCGACCGTGAACAGGATGTTGTGGGTCGCCTCGCGGATGTCGCTGACCGCCTTGGCCGACGTGGTGTCCGCGAAGGACTTCGACGGCTGGAACGTCAGGGTGAGGTCCGTGCCCGCGCTGATGCCCTGGTTCGGGTTCATGTACGGGTACAGGTTGAAGTCCGAGATCGCGAAGCCCTCGAAGCCCCACTCACCCCGCAGCACGTCGGTCATGAGCGCCTCGGAGCCGCCGGCCCAGGTGGCGCCGATGCGGTTGAACGAGCTCATGACGCCGCCCGCGCCGATCGTGGTCTCCTCGACCGTGCCCTCGGAGTCCGCGATGTACTGCACGTCCATCGAGATGTTCTTGACGGCCATCTCGAACGGCTTGAGGTAGATCTCGCGGATCGTCTGCTCGGTGGCCCACGTCGCGATGCCGTTGTTGACCCGGTTGGTCTCCTGGTCGTTCAGCGCGAAGTGCTTGAGCGTCGTGTACATGCCCTTGGTCGCCGCCCCGTTCGCGACCGACGTGGCCATCGCGCCGGACAGGAACGGGTCCTCGGAGTAGTACTCGAAGTTGCGGCCGGCGAACGGCGAGCGGTGCAGGTTCATCGCCGGCGCGTACCAGCCGTTGATGTCCTTGAACATCGCCTCGTTGCCGAGCATCTCGCCCATCGCGGCGCCGAGCTCGACGTCCCACGTCTGCGCGATGAGGAACTCCGAGGGGTACGCGACGCCGTTGATCGAGGAGTTGATGAACGACGAGAACCCGGCGGGGCCGTCGGGCTCGACGGTCTGCGGCTTGGCGATCGAGCCGATCGCGGCCGTCTGGTACGCCCCGTTCAGCAGCATGTCGGTCATGTCGTCGACCGACAGGGAGTCGAGCAGCTCGTCCCACTGCGGGTCGTCCTTCGGCAGGCCGCGCAGGTCGATCAGCGCCAGGTCGGTGTCCGCGCCGGTCGTGGGCATCTCGCCCTCGAACTCGGCCGCCACCGCCTCGTGGTCCCACGCCTCGAAGCCCTCGGCGACGGCGTCGCTCGCGACCAGCTGGTCCGCGGTGGGCGCCGTCGGGAACGTCCCGGCGAAGTCCGCGCGGGACATCGACAGGATCTTGCCCTCGGCGGGCTCGGTGCTGAACTGCGCCGAGACGTCGTCGAACTGGTTGGTGACCTCGGCGAGGTCCGTGGAGCGGTGGTTCTCGCCGGAGTACACGACGTCGGAGTCGACGGTGTAGGTGATCGGCTCCGTGCCCGCGGCCACGGTGTGCGAGTCGGTGCGGACGCTCAGCAGGTAGTCGCCCGCCTCCAGGACGTAGGCGCGCTCGCCCAGGTGGTCGTAGGACGCCATGTCCTCGACCGCGACCTCCAGCGTCACGGTCTCGCTGGCGCCCGGCTCGATCACGCCGGTCTTCGCGAAGTCGCCGAGCACGACCTCGGACTTCTCGATGCCGCCCGGGGTGTACGGGGCGGTGTAGTACAGCTCGACGACGTCCTTGCCCGCCGCGGCGCCGGTGTTGGTGACCTCGACGTCCACCGAGACGGTCCCGTCGACGGCGCCCGCCTGCGTGCCCACGACCTCCCAGGTGAAGTCCGTGTAGCTGAGGCCGTAGCCGAACGGGTAGACCACGGCGTCGTCGTAGTCGAGGAAGCCCTCGGCGGCGGCGGTCTCGTAGTAGCGGTAGCCGACGTAGATGCCCTCGGCGTAGTTCACGAACGGCGCCTCGTCGGTGACGGTCGCGTTCGACGTGGCGGTCTCGATCGACGACACGGGGTACGACACCTCGAGGCCGTCGTACAGGAAGCCGCCGACGTTCACGTACGTCGGGTCGGCGGTGAAGTCCGCGGCCCACAGGTCGGCGGTGCGGCCGGACGGGTTCACGTCGCCGGACAGGATGCGGCCCAGCGCGTTCAGGCCCGTGGCGCCCGGCGAGCCGGCCAGCAGGATCGCGTCGACCTCGGGGTCGTCCTGCAGCGCGCCCATCTCCAGGGTGGTCGAGGCGTTGACCACGACGACCACGGTCTCGAAGCTGGCCTTCGCGAGGGCGACCAGGTCCTTCTCGTCCTGGTTCAGCTCCAGCTGGTGCTGGCCCTCCTCGGCGTTCTCGTCCCAGTCGGTCATGTCCGTGGTGAGGTCGCCGCCCTCGCCGCCGGGACGGCCGATGTAGACCACCGCGGCGTCGGAGTACTCGGCGAACGACGAGGACTGCGCCTCGTACTGGTCGACCGGCATCTCGCCGATCGTGTAGGTGGAGATGTCCGGGCGGTCCATCTCGATGAAGCCGCGCGGGTTCTCGGCCGCGTACGCCTCGATCGCCGCGAACACCTGGTCGTTGACCTGGAAGCCGGCGTTCTCCAGGCCCGCGCGGGCGGTGACGGCGGAGTTGGTGTCGACGGAGCCGGAGCCCGAGCCGCCGAAGACCGGGTCCGCGGCGGCGCGGCCCAGCATGGTCACGCTCGCGCCCGCGGCCAGCGGCAGCGAGCCGCCCTCGTTCTTGGCCAGCACGATGCCGGCGCCGGAGATCTCCTCGACGAGGGCCTGGGCCGCGGCGTCGACGTCGTCGATCGACTCGTAGTCGGCCGTGTAGTACTCGGTGTCCCAGTCGGCGGACTCGTCCGAGTTCGTGAACGTGTAGGTCCCGGACCCGAACTGGGACGCGACCCAGCCGCCGGCCACCGTGAGGGCCACGTTGGCCACGACGGTGACCACGGTGACCACCGCGAGGACGGGGACCCAGATCCAGAGGAACTTCTTGTTCGACATCGGCTTCTTCGCGCGATCGGCGTTCTTCGCCTTGGCGTTCACTGCAATCCTCCTCGAGTGCGGGCGGCGATCACGCTAGGGGCGGCGGCCGGAGCCGCCCGCCGCGGGCGCACGATCTGTCGGTTCAGCGGCACGGACGGTCACCGCCGGGGGCCGGGCGCCCGACCGCTCGGCAGCGGTGCGGGCACCCGGCCGGGTCTCCGGGTGACTACTCGGTGACCTCGGTGATGGTGCCGTCCTGGTCGATCTGCCAGGTCTTGTCCGTGGCGGCCGAGTCGCCCTCGATCGTGTACTTGCCGTCCTCGATGTCGATGGTCCCCTGGATCCGGGACGCGGCGTCGGAGAAGGAGTAGGGCACGACCAGCAGGCCGTACTTCACGGTCGGCGCCTGCACGTCGCTCGCCAGCATGATCTGCGCCCAGGAGTCGTCCTCGGCCAGCGCGTTCGCGACGGCGGTGCGCGCGTTCTCCAGGTCCTCCGCGATGTCGGACTCGCTGGCCGCCTGCTCCTCGGACGACGTCCCGCCGGCGCTGCCGCTGTCGTCGCTGGCGCAGGCGGTGAGCCCGAAGACGCCCGTGAGGGCCACCACGAGGCCGAGGCCGGTCGTCAGGGCGGTGTGTCGCTTCACTTCTGTGTGCTCCTTGATGAGTGCTGACCGCGGGCCCACCCCGCGGCCGGTCCCGCCCGGCCGGTGGCCGGCGACTGCGCGTCGCCGGCCACCGGTCCGGGCGGTGGTGCCGCGGGGTCAGTCCGCGATCGGCCCGGAGTAGTCCAGGCCGAAGCCGAACGCGTACGAGCTGCCCGCCGAGTCGACGTACGGCTCGGTGTCCTCCTGCACGTCCTCGAGCTGCTTCTCGACCGCGTCCATGGAGGCGGGGAAGGCGATCGGCAGCCGGCCCTGCGGCTCGGAGAGGCCGATGGCCGTCTCGATGAGCGCCTGGTCGCTGAGGCCGAAGCCGACCAGGATCGCGTCGGACCGGGACTCGAACTCGGCCGGCACGGTGGGGTTGGTGGCCTTGAGCACCGTGATCACCGGGATGTCCTTGCCGGACGCCTCGACGGCCGCCGCGGCGCGCTCGAACGCGTCGAGGTCCGACTCGTTCGCGGTCCGCGAGGTGTGACCGAAGTAGGACCGGTTCTCCTGCGTGCCGTCCGGGAGGATGTCCCCCGAGATCGAGACCTTGCGGACGTTCTCGCCGTCCGCCGTGTACGGGCGGTACTGCAGCGAGAGCGGGTACCACTCGCCGGTCTCGGTGTCGTGGCCGGAGTTCGCGAAGACGGCGCCGCTCTGCGGGCTGGTCATGCCGACCAGCACCAGGTCCACGTCGCTCAGGTCGGGAGCCGTGTAGCTCGTGACCTTGCCGTCGGCGTCCTCGACCGCCTCGTCGGTGACGACCGTGCCGAAGTACTGCTCGGCGATCTCGACGGTCAGCCCCGGGCCCTCGGTGTACTCCCCCGGGCCGAAGAGGCCGGCCAGGCCGGTGTTGTACGACCGCGGGATGTAGACGGTCTTGTCCTTCCAGGACTCCGCGTCCGACGCGGCGATCGTCCCGCCGTCGTTCTTCAGCATGACCACGGAGTCGAGCTGCGCCTCGTAGCCGGCGTCCAGCTTGTCCTGGCTCGCGACGATCTCGGTCGACTGCTCGAGGTCCAGGTAGGCGTTCTCGTACAGGCCCGGCTGGAACAGCATGCTCAGGACCCGGCTGCCGGTCTCCCGGAAGCGGGTGTCGGCGTCGACCTCGTTCACGCCGGCCTCGTAGTCCGCCTGCCACATGTCGTACGCCGCCAGGACGGGCTCGACCGCGTTGTTGCCGCCGAACATGTCGACGCCGTTCTTCAGGATCGCGTAGTGGCGCTGCTCGACCGTCAGGTCGTCGGCGCCCCAGGAGGTCCCGATCAGCGCGTCGGGGTCGGTCGTGCCGCCGGCGGTCACGCCCCAGTCGGTGACGACGACGCCGTTGAAGTTCTCGCGCAGCATGCCGGTGCGGGCCGAGTCGTACGCGCTGCCCATCCGGTCGCCGCCCAGGATCGGCTCGCCGTTCCCGTCCAGCGCGACGGAGTACGCGGTCATGACGGCCGCGGCGTCCATCGCACCGAGGAACACCTCGGCGTGCGCGTCGAAGTTGTCGCCCGGGTAGACGCCGTACTTGCCGGCCTCGGTGTGCGACTCGCGACCGCCCTCGCCGGGGCCGTCGCCCGCCCAGTGCTTGATCATCGCGTTGACGGACTCGTCGCCCCAGCCGTCCTCGCCCGGCGTCGCCTGGAAGCCGTCGACGTACGCCGCGGCCATCGCGCTCGCGAGCTCGACGTTCTCGCCGAACGTGCCGTCGACGCGCAGCCAGCGCGGGTCGGACGCGAGATCGATCTGCGGGCTCAGCGCCGTGCCGATGCCGAGGGCCCGGTACTCGGCCGAGACCATGGTCGCGAACTGCTCCATCGTCTCCGGGTCGAACGTCGCGGCCAGGCCGAGGTTCGACGGCCAGCGGGAGATGTCGCCGGACGCGTTGTAGTTGCCGCCGCTCGACGCCGTGGAGCGGGGGTCGGAGCTGAAGTTCACGGGGACGTACGGCTCGTCGTCGGTCGCGAGCGACTCGGCGTACGCCTGCAGCTCGTTCGACCACGTCACGTTGGCCTCGACGTCGTTCGGGCCGGCGTTGAGCACGTTCCGCAGGCGCGAGGAGGACATGTACTCCTTCTGCGCGTCCGTCAGGCCGTCGGCGGGCGAGCGCTCGTGGGAGCTGAACAGCATGAGGCCGGCGATCTGCTCGATCGACAGGTCCTGCGCCAGGTCGGCCGCGCGGTCCTCGGCGGTCTCCCGCCAGTCCTCCCAGGTGTCCAGCTCGCCGTTGGCGTTCATGTCCTTGAACGCGTACTCCTGGCCGTCGATCTGCTCGGTCAGGAGCTCGACCCCGCTGTCCTTCCCGTAGGACAGGACCGGTCCGTCGCCGGGGTTCGTCACGACGGTGAACGTCGTGGTGCCGTCCGTGACCTCGCGCGTCGTGAACGCGTCGCCCGACGCACCGTCCTCGTCCGAGGAGGAGGGCGAGCACGCCGTGAGCGCGAACAGGGCGAGACCCGCGACCGCGGCCGCGCTCTTGACGTACGCCGAGCTGCCGGCGCGCCGTGGCGCCGTGGTGGTTGTCATCATCGACCTTCCCTTGTCGTCCAGCGGCCGTGCTCACGCGCCGCCGGTTCCGCGCCGTCGTCGGGCGGAGGCCTGCGGTGGGTGCGCGACACGGCGCGTCTACGAACCGATCGCGACCCGGGACGTCCTCGTCCTGCAGCCGCGGCGCCAAGTTAGCCAGGGCCCGGAGCGCCCGGGACGGCAGGTGCACGGACTGTCGATCTCGGTCCACAAACGGCTCGGGAGGTCACGAGGAGGTCACGCCGAACGGGTCCCGGGCGGGGTGGCGCCCGGACGATCTGTCGGTTCCGGTGCACGTTCTGTCGCGCGTCCCGGCCGTCGTCCGCGCCGTCCCGCGGGGGTCCTACACTCGGGGCGCTCCGCTCCTCACGGGCCGCACGGCCCCCGCCCGGAAGGGTCCCCCGCATGGATCTGCTCGTCGTCGGCGCCGGGCTGTTCGGCCTCACGGTCGCCGAGCGCGCGGCCGAGGCGGGGCTGTCGGTCACCGTCGTGGACCGGCGCCGGCACCTCGGCGGCAACGCGTACAGCGACGTCGACGAGGAGACCGGGATCGAGGTGCACCGCTACGGGTCGCACATCTTCCACACGTCGAACGAGCGGGTCTGGGAGTACGTCCGCCGCTTCACGGCCTTCACCGGCTACCGGCACCGGGTGTACTCGACGCACGCGGGCACCGTGTACCCGCTGCCGATCAACCTCGGCACGCTCAACCAGTTCTTCGGCACCGCGATGGGCCCCGACGCCGCCCGCGCGCTCGTCGCGGAGCAGGCCGCGGAGGTCGACGCGGACGCCGCGAGCAACCTCGAGGACAAGGCGATCTCGCTGATCGGCCGGCCCCTGTACGAGGCCTTCGTCCGCGACTACACCGCGAAGCAGTGGCAGACCGACCCGCGGGAGCTGCCCGCGTCGGTGATCGCCCGGCTGCCGGTGCGCTACACGTACGACAACCGGTACTTCGGCGACACCCACGAGGGCCTGCCGGCGCACGGCTACCTGCCCTGGTTCGAGGCGATGGCCTCGCACCCCCGCATCGACGTGCGCCTCGGGACGGACTTCTTCGACGCCACGCAGCCCCTGAGCAAGCCCTCCGCGCGGGGCCAGGTGCCGATCGTCTACACCGGCCCGGTCGACCGGTACTTCGACCACCACGCGGGGCCGCTGGGCTGGCGCACGCTCGACCTGGAGACCGAGACCCTGCCGGTCCGGGACTTCCAGGGCACCAGCGTCATGAACTACGCGGACCTCGACGTGCCGTGGACGCGCGTGCACGAGTTCCGGCACTACCACCCGGAGCGCGAGGACCGGCACGCGCAGGACCGCACGGTGATCATGCGCGAGCGGTCCCGGTTCGCGCTGCCCGGCGACGAGCCCTACTACCCCGTCGCCACCCCGGCCGACCGCGACCGGCTCCGCGTGTACCGCGACCTCGCCGTCGACGAGCCGGACGTGCACTTCGGCGGCCGCCTCGGGTCGTACCTCTACCTCGACATGCACATGGCGATCGCCTCGGCGCTGTCCTGGTGGGACAGCGACGCCGCACCCGGGCCGGCCCGGACGTTCTCGGCGGCCTGAGCCTCAGCGGGCCGCGGGCCGGTCCGCGGGCATCGGCAGCAGGATCCGCAGGACGAACCACCCGTCCTCCGCGTTGACCGTCATGGACCCGCCGTACTTCTCCGCGGTGTAGCGGATGGACTTCAGCCCGTAGCCGTGCCGGTCGCGGTCGGCCCGCCGGGTGACGATGTGCCCGTCCTCGGTCCGGAGCTCGCCCGTGAAGTAGTTCTCGAACGTCATCACGACGAACCGGTCCCGGGCGAAGAGCGCGACCTTGATCACCCGCTTCTCCGGGTCCGGCACCGCGAGGACCCCGTCGATGGCGTTGTCGAGCGCGTTGCCGAACACCGCCGACACGTCCATCGCGGACATGAAGTCGATCGCCGAGCCGTCCGCCACGTACGTGAGGTCGATGCCCCGCTCCGCGCACTCCAGGCTCTTGGTCGTGAGGATCACGTCCAGCACGCCGTTGCCCGTGTCCGCCTGCGCCGCGTAGCCGGAGACGCTCGCCTCCAGGCTGTCGAGGTACGACGCGCGCAGCCCCGGGTCGCCCTCCGCGCGGATGACGTTGATCTGGTGCTTGAGGTCGTGGTACTTCCGGTTGACGATCTCGATGCTGCGCTTGGACTGCAGGTACTGGCCGTGCTGGCGGCGCAGCATCTCGTCGATGGCCTTCACCTCCGCACGGGCCCGGTGCTGCAGCCGCTGCCCCTGCTGCGCGTACAGCGCGACGAACCCGCACAGGTCCACGAGCGTGCGGATGTAGAAGATCTCCAGGCCCAGCCGGCCGCTGAACGGCGTGTTCGCGTTGAGGAAGCTGATGTTGCTCATGAAGAACGTGACCAGCGCGATCGCGATGGCCGAGGCCAGCTCGCCGTACGTGACGTCGAGCGGCTGCGCCGGCCGGAAGTGCCGGGCCTCGATCAGGTACGCCCCGACGAACGCGGCGCCGTACGCGGCCACGCCGAACGCCACCTGCCAGCCCGTGCCCGGGCGGCCCTCGGCCAGGAAGAAGAAGCAGTGGATCTGCCAGTGCGCCGCGGCCACCAGCTCCGCCAGCACCAGCGCGCGCGCCGCGAAGTAGCCCGCGTCGCGCGCCGACACCCGGGCGGCCGTGACGATGAAGCCGTACATGGCGGCCACCGCCGCCGCCATGCCCGCCGACCACAGCGCGAGCGGCAGCCGGTCCGCGAGCTCCTGCACCCCGACGAGCACCACGAGGGCCGTGCCCGCCACCACGACCAGCCGCCCGGTCGGCAGCCTGTGCCGCAGCAGCACGTACACCAGGCACGCCGCCCACTCCGCGACCCCCGTGAGCAGCCGCGGGATGTCCGGCAGCGTCTCGATGATCACGCCGTCCGCGCCCCGAGGTAGTCGGTGAGCGCCGCGAGGAACGCCTTCTTGCGCGGCCGGCTGATCAGGAGGTCGTGGCCGCCCATCATCAGCGCGCTGCTGCCGTGCACGCCCAGCACGTGCCGCAGGTTGACCACGTACCCGCTGTTGCTGCGGAAGAAGCCCTTGCCCTCGAGCTGGGCCTCCAGCGCCTTGAGCGGGCCGACCACGGAGTACCGGCCGTCGACCGTGTGGACGGTCGTGCGGTGCTTGGCGCTCTCCAGGAACACGATGTCGTCGGTCGCGACCCGCACCAGCCCGCCGTCGACGGCGAGCAGGAGGTAGTCGGCGGACCGGCGCCGCAGGCGGGCCACGGACTTCTTGATCTCCTGCGAGAACGCGAAGTAGGACACCGGCTTGAGGACGTAGCTCAGGGCGTCGACCTCGTATCCCCGGATCGCGTACTGGGTCATGTTGGTGATGAACACGATCACCACGTCGCGGTCCACGAGCCGGATCCGCTCCGCCGCGCTGAACCCGTCGAGCCCCGGCATCTCGACGTCGAGCAGCAGGATGTCGAACACGGGCCGGTAGCCGGCGACCACGTCCGCGCCGTCCGCGAACGTGGTGATCGCGAACGACTCGTCGTGCTCCCGCTCGTACCGGCGCAGGTGCTCGACGAGCAGCAGGGCGCTCGCTGCGTCGTCCTCGACGATGCCGATCCTGATCACGATGCCGTTTCCCGGGGTCTGGTCCCCCGCGGGCGCGGGGCACGTCGACCGGCCGGAGCGGTGCTGCGGCGGCGCGTCCCCTGGTCGCGGCCGCGGCTCCGGCAGGTCGCGCCGATGCTAGGCGACGCGCGCCTGACGTGTCACCCACGGCGCCCGTCGCCGAGGCGGCACGACGACCGTCCAGGAGCTCGACCGCCGGGGCGCGCGACCGGCCCGCTCACGTCGGGACGGCCATCGCCTCCTCCGCCTCGGCCTCGCCGTCGACCGCGCGCACGACGGCCGCAGCGAGGTCGTCGGGCCGGCTGAGCTGCGGCCAGTGCCCGGTCGGCAGCTCGACGATCGTCACGTCCGTGATCCGGCCGAGCTCCCGGACGTACGGGTGGTCCTTGGCGAGGAGGTCGCGCAGCACTGACTCCGGCATGGTGGAGGAGATGATCGTGACGGGGACGTCGTAGCGCCGCTCGTCGTGCAGGCGCTGCGGGCCGTTGGCGACCAGCGGCGGGACGCTTACGGCGCGGGCGCGGAAGTCGGCGCGGATCTGGTCGGTGAGGCCCTCCAGCTCCTCCTCCTCGAACGCGCCCCAGTCCGGCAGCGGCACGACGCCGTCCACCAGCGGCAGCTCGTCGTTGACGACGCCGCCCTCCCCGAGCGGCCCGCTGTCCACGTAGACCACGTGCTCGACGCGGTCCGGCCGGAGGTCCGCGACGGCGTGCGCGACCGCTCCGCCCCCGCTGTGCCCGACGACGGTGACGGGCCCGTCGAGCCCGTCGATCAGCTCGGCGACCGCGGCCGCCTGGTCGGCGAGCGTGATGCCCGCGACCTCGTCCGCCGCACCGCCGGCGCCCAGGGGCGTCACGGGGTGCGGGGTGTGTCCGGCGGCCGCGAGGGCCTCGGAGACCGGCGCCCAGGAGGACGCGTCGAGCCAGAACCCGGGGATGAGGACGACGTTCATGCTCCGACCGTAGACGTGACCTGTGACACACGCCCAGACCTGCCGGGCGCGGGCGCGACCATGGCGGCGCGCGGCCGCCGAGCCTCAGCCGGGCCTCAGGGGGCGATCGAGAAGTCGCCGGACCCCTCCGGCTCGGCGTCCTCGACCCGCACGCCGCTGACGTCCGCGAACCGCGGGCCGCGCCGGGCCCAGTCCGTGAGCCGCGCGACCGCGTCCTCCGGCCCCTCCAGCAGCGCCTCGACGGACCCGTCCGCGCGGTTCCGCACCCACCCGGCGACGCCGAGCCGGCGCGCCTCGGCCGCGAGCGACGCACGGAAGCCGACCCCCTGGACCTGGCCCTCGACGACCAGACGGCGCGCAGTCATGCGCCCAGTCTGCGCGGGCGGTCCCGGACCGCGCCAGGATGGGCCGGTGACCCGCCCCCGCGCCGCCCGCCCCGCCGCCCGGCCTGCGCTCCGGGTGCAGCCGCTCGGCCGCGGGGCGCGCGGCCTCGTCGCCGCGTTCCTCGTGTCCGGGACCGTGCACCTGGTGCGCCCGCAGGTCTTCGAGGGCACCATCCCCCGGGCCCTCCCCCCGGCCGCGGGATCTCGTCGTGTGGTCCGGGGTCGCCGAGCTGGTGTGCGCCGCCGGCCTGCTCGTCCCGGCCACGCGACGACCCGCCGGCGTCGCGAGCGCGGCGCTGCTGGCGGCCGTGTACCCGGCGAACGTGCAGATGGCGGTCGACGGAGTCCGTGGTGTGCGACGCGCCCGCACCCCCGCCGCCGTCGCGCGGGCCGTCCTCACGCTCGCGCGGCTGCCGCTGCAGTGGACGCTCGCGCGCTGGGCCTGGCGCGCCGGACGCTGACGACACGCCGGTCGCCTGAGCCCCTGCCGGCCGGTCCCTCCCCCTGCGCGGGACCGGCCCGGACGCGCCGTCAGCGCACGCCCGCGGCGACCGGCCGGTTGCTCCGGAACAGCCCGGACGGGTCGGCGGCGGCCTTCACCGCCCGCAGCCGCTCGATCGTCGCGGCGGGGTAGCAGCGGTCGATCGCGTCGTCGCGGTCCAGGAACGTGAGCGGCGCGGTGCCGGTGCTCCAGGGCTCCACCACCGTGAACAGGTGGTCGAGCGCCGCGGTGACCAGCGGGGCGAGCTCCGGCACCGGGACCATCGCCATCCCGGTGAGCAGGAACGGCTCCGCGGCCGTGCCCGCCGCGCCCGGCAGCGCCTCGCGGGCCAGCGCGCCACCGACGTGCCGCACCTGCACCTGCATCAGCGGCGAGCGCCCCGGCTCCCCCGCGAGCTCGAGCACCGCGTCGATCGCGGCGTCGTCGAACGTGTGCAGCCGTGTGCCCGCGAGGACGGCGGGGCTCGGGTCGACCGGCTCCTCGGCGAGCAGCCCGACCTCCCCCGGCTGCAGCGGCCGGAACGTGTCGCGGAGCACCGGTCCGGCGGCCCGCACCGGCGCGAGCAGCCGCTCGGCCTCGGCGGGGTCGCCCAGGAACGTCGCCAGCACGACCGCCAGCGAGGCGCCGCGCAGGGGCTCGGGGATGAACGGCGCGTCGGGCAGGTGCAGCACGGACACCCACGTGCTGAGCTCCTCGGGCGCGGTCGCGGTGACCGCGGTGAACGCCCGGAACACCGCCGGGGCCGCCGCCGCGGGGAACGCCAGCATCCCGCCGTAGATCTGCGGTGCCGGGAACAGGTCGAGCTCGACGGCGGTGACGAGCGCGAAGTCGCCGCCCCCGCCGCGCAGCGCCCAGAGCAGGTCGGCGTCGTCCGGCGACTCGTCGCTGACCCAGCGGTGCGCGCCGGTCGCGTCGACCACCTCGAACGACCGGACCGCGCCGGCGCCGCTGCCGAACGCCCGGCTGAACCAGGAGAGCCCCCCGCCCAGGCAGTACCCGACGACGGTGACGTCCGGGTTCGACCCGACGAGCCCCGTCAGGCCCGTGCCGTCCAGGGCGACCTGCAGGTCGCCCCACTTCACGCCGGCGCCGACCCGGGCGACCCGGGCGCCGGCGTCGACCCAGATGTCGTCGAGCGCGGACGTCCGCACGAGCACGGCACCGTCGAGCGAGCGGCTGGCGCCGTGCCCGTTCGGCTGGGCGGACAGCGGGACGCCGTGCGCCGCGGCCCACCGCACCGCGGCGGTGACGTCGGCGGCGTCGGCGGCCTGCACGACCGCGAGCGGGTGCTGGTCGACCAGGCGGTTCCACGCGAGGCGCGCGGAGTCCCAGCCGGCGTCCCCCGGCGCCACGAGGGAGCCGGTCAGGGCGGAGCGGAGGTCGTCGAGGGCGGTCGTGCCGAGCGGCGTCGGTGCCGTGAGATGCGTCGTCATGCCGTCGAGCGTCCTCGGGGCCGCACGGCCGGCGGTATCCCAGGAACCTGGGGAACATCGCCGCGAGGCGCACGCGGGACGAATCCCCACAAACATGGGGGTACCGGGACGAACCCGACAGCGGGACCATCGGAGCATGGCGACTCTGCGGACCGAGCCCGTGCAGCAGGGCCTCGACTCCCTGTCGCGCTCCGGGCTCGGCTGGCGCGAGTTCGTCCGCGAGGCGATCGAGCTGCTCGGCACGGTGATCCCGAACGACGCCGCCTGCATCGGACCGGTCGACCCGGGCACCGGCCTGCTCACCGGGTCGGTGAAGCGCAACATCGGCGACGAGCGGGACGCCGAGTTCCTCGAGCACGAGTACGTGACCGACGACGTGAACCTGTTCCGCACGCTCGCGCGCCGGCAGAACCCCGTCGGCATCCTCGTCGACGACACCGACGGCGACCCCCGGCGGAGCAGCCGGCACCGGGAGATGTTCGTGCCGCACTGGTCGCTCGACCACGAGATGCGCGCGTCCGCCCGGTCGGACGGCCACGCCTGGGCCGCGATCGCGCTGTACCGCAACGGCGCCTCCAGCGGCTTCAGCCCGGCCGAGGCGGACTTCCTGGCCCGCGTGACCCGGTTCGTCGCCGTCGGCGTGCGGGCCGGGCTGGTGACCTCCGTCGCGGCCGCCTCCGCGCGCCGCACGCCCCTGCCGGCCGGGCCGGCCGTCCTGGTCGTGGACGCCGACAACACCGTCCGTCAGCTCAGCCCGGCCGCCGAGGAGCGGATCGCGGAGCTCGGCGGCTCCGGCTGGGGCGCGCTGCCGACGCCGGTCGCCGCCATCACGTCGGCGGCGCGGGCGCTCGGCGACGGCCGGCTCCGCACGGTCCCGCGCCTGCGGGTGCGCACCCCGGCCGGGCAGTGGCTGGTGGTGCACGCCGCGCCGCTCGCGGGCCGGGACGGCGGTCGGCGCGAGGTCGTCGTCACCATCGAGGAGGCCCGTCCGACGGAGATCGTCCCGCTCGTGGTGGCCGCCTTCGGGCTGACCGGGCGCGAGCGCGACGTCGTCGCGGGCGTGCTGCACGGGGACAGCACCCAGGAGATCGGGCGGGCGCTGCACCTGTCGCCGTACACGGTGCAGGACCACCTGAAGGCGGTGTTCGACAAGGCCGGGGTCGGCAGCCGGCGGGAGCTGGTGGCGCGGGTCTACTTCGACCACTACGCCCCGCGGTACGCGAGCGACCTCGCGCCGTCGGGCTGGTACGCCGGGGTCTGACGTCAGCCGTCGGTGCGCCGCAGGGGGACGCCGAGCACGCTCGGCTCGGGCGCCGGGAGGGTGTCGGTGCCCGCGGGCGTCGCGGGGACCCCGCCGCCCGGGACCGGCCCGACCCACACCCGCCACACGTCGCCGTCGCGGTGCAGCAGCCCCGGCGCGACGAGGCGCGCGCGCCGGCCCGCCCGCTGGCGCTGGTCGGCGAGGGGCGCGGCCCGGTCGGCGGGGACGAACCCGACGACGACGTTCCGGCACACGACCACCACCCGGCCGTCCCGCCCGGGCTCCAGGAGGAGCTCTACCGGGACGTCGGCGCCCGTGGCGCGCTCCGCGGCCGCGAGGACGCCCACCAGGGAGACCTGGAGCGCGCGGGCCTCCGTCGCGTGGAAGCCCGCGGCGACCTCGGCAGGCTCCTGGGCGCGGGCTCGGCGGGAGAGGATCACGGGCACCAGCGTGCCACCTCGGGTCACACCGCCGCGGGTCGCACCGGGAGCGCCCCGCGCCGCTGCGCCACCCGCAGCGCCGTCGCCGCGGGCCGCCCCGTCGCGACGAGCAGGTCCACGTGCTCCCGGCAGTCCGGGAAGATCCGGGCGCCGGTCGCGTACCGGGAGTCGAAGGCGGGGTCGAAGAACGGGGCGTCCGTCGTCGCGAACAGGTACGTCATGCTCGCCACCCGGCCGATCGAGCCCGGGCTGAACCGCCGGTGGCGCTCGGCGTACGCATCGAGGAACCCGAAGTAGGCCCCGCCGGAGCGCAGCGCGTACCCGGTCCACACCGTCTCGCCGCCCGCCGCGAGCCGGACGACCAGCGCGTCCTTGTCCTGGCGGAACCCCGAGACGACCGCACGGAACCACCGTTCGGCGACGGGGTCGAGGCGCAGCGCGGCGCCACCCCGGCCGGTGTCGCCCTTCCAGCCCGCCGCCTGCAGGTCGAGGAACGCGTCGTCCGCCGCGGGGTCCTGGCTCACGTCGTGGAGCTCGAGGGGGCCGCCGGCCTCCCGCGCGAGACCGCGGACGCCGCGGCGCATGTTCCGGCGCTCGTCCGTCCGCATGTGGTCCCAGGCGAGCGGCGGGTCGACGACCGGCCCGGACCAGTCCGGCAGCGGGGGCAGCGTCGTGCTGCCCCGGAGCGCGAACGCGCTGGTCTCCCGGCGCCGCTCGACCACGTGCATCGACGTGCCGGCCACCACCTGCGTCAGCGCGGCGGCGAGCGGCCCGTCGGCCGGGACGTGCTGGAGCTGCAGCAGCCGCGGCAGCCCGAGCGTGCGCAGGCCGCGCAGCAGGGCCTCCAGCGCCGGGACCTCGTGGCCGGCGCGGACCAGCGGGTGGTGCCGGTCGGCGTGCGTCGTCATGAACCCGCCGCCGGTCGTCGCCACCCGCACGGGCGTGCGCGGCGCGACGCGCTTGGTGGTCACCGCGAGCGCCGCGAGCCACTCACCGCCGTCCTGGACGACGGCGAGCCGCAGGTCGGCGGCCTCGTCCCCGCGGTCGCGCGCCGGGACGAGGAACCGCGGGTCCAGGTACAGGTTGGGCTCGACGGCGTGGTCGGCGAGGCGCTGCCACGCCTCCGCGTCGGCGGCCGTGACGTCGGTCAGCGCGATCATCCGGACGTGCACGAGGGTCCTCCAGCGGGGGCGCGGTCCTGGGTCGTGCGGGATGGCGCGAGCGTATTGTCCGCTTTGGACGCATTTGTACGCTTTCCGGGGTGAATCGAATCCCGACCGCCGGAGCGGGATGCCGCCGCCCGCGGTGACCCCGCCGGGCACAGCGCACGTCCGGGCTGCTCACAGCGACGAGCGCCGCCGCCAGCCCCCGGCTCGGCCCGGCGTCACGGCCGGGACGCGGCGCCCAGGTGCACCCGTTCGGGCTACCCCGGTCGGCCTAGTGCCGCGCCCGCGGCTACAGCGACATCTCCTCCACGCGCTCCGCCAGGATGATCCGCGCCGCCGCCTCGATCAGCGCCAGGTGCGAGAACGCCTGCGGGGTGTTGCCCAGGTGCTGGGAGGTCGCGACGTCGAACTCCTCCGCGTACAGGCCGAACGGCGACGCGACCCGGAGCAGCCGCTCCATCAGGTCGACGGCGCGCTGCTGCTCGCCGACGACCATGAGCGCCGAGACCAGCCAGAACGAGCAGATGACGAACGTGCCCTCGCGCCCGGCGAGCCCGTCGTCCGTCTCGTCCGTGCGGTACCGGAGCACGAAGCCGTCCTCCGTGAGCTCGTCGGCGATCGCCAGGACGGTGCTGTGCAGCCGCTCGTCCGTGCGGGGCAGCAGGCCGAAGTGCGCGGCGAGCAGCGCCGACGCGTCGAGGGCGTCGGTGTCGTAGTGCTGCCGCAGGACCCCTCGCTCGCTCACGCCTCGCGCCAGGATGTCCACCTTGATCTCGTCGGCGGTGGCCGCCCAGGTCTGCTGCAGCCCCGGCTCGCCCCAGACGCCGGCGAGCTGCGCGGCGCGGTCGAGCGCCACCCAGCACATGATCTTCGACGAGACGTAGTGCCGGGGCTCGCCCCGCGCCTCCCAGATGCCCTGGTCCGGCTCCTGCCAGACCGCGGTCGCGCGCTCCGCCTGGGCCTGCACCACCGGCCACAGCCGGGCGGGCAGCCGCTGGCTGCGCCGGGTGTGCAGCAGGACGGAGTCCAGCACGGACCCGTAGACGTCGTTCTGCCGCTGGTCGAACGCCCCGTTCCCGATGCGGACCGGGCGCGCGTTCTGGTAGCCGCTCAGGTCGTCCCGCGTCGACTCGGTGAGGTCCCGCCGCCCGTCGATCCCGTACATGATCTGCAGGCCGCCGTCCGGGTTCGGCTCGACGTCCGCGACGAACTGGAGGTACTCGTCCGCCTCCCAGTCCAGCAGCAGGTAGTGGAGCGCCTGGAGCGTGAACGTCGAGTCGCGCACCCACGTGTACCGGTAGTCCCAGTTGCGCTCTCCGCCGGGCGTCTCCGGGAGCGAGGTGGTCAGCGCGGCGACCGTCGCCCCCGTCGGCATGTACGTCAGCCCCTTGATCACCAGGGCGGACCGCTCCAGGTACGGGCGCAGCCGGTGGTCGGGCAGCCGCGCCCGCCCCAGCCAGCGCCGCCAGAAGTCCCGCGTCGCCGCGACCCGCGCCAGGGCGTCGGCGGCGTCGGCCGGACCGTCCAGCGCCACGTCCCAGGACAGGGCGCAGTAGGCGCTCTCCCCCGCGGAGAGCACGTGCCGGCCCCGCACCGCCTCACCCTCGAGCCCGAGCGCGAGATCGGTCCGCAGCCGCAGCGTCGCGTCCGGCCCCGTGACGTCCGCCGTGCCGCCGGCGGCGTCGACCGTCCACGGCACCCGCGTCCGCCCGTAGTCGAAGGCCGGCTGGCACACCAGCTCGACCTCGACGGACCCGTCCAGGCAGGTCGCGGTCCGCACGAGCAGGTGGCTCGCGTCGTCGTCGGCGGGCGGGCGGGTGTGCGGCGTGGTCTCGTCGGCACCGGTGCGCGGCGCCATCACCAGGGCGTCCTGGACCTCGACCCAGCCGCTCGGGGTGTGCCAGGTCGTGATCAGGACGTTGGTGCCCGGCTCGTAGGCGCGCGAGGTCGGCACGTTGATCCCGTACGGCGCGAAGCGGAAGTAGCCCGCGCCCCGGTCCAGCAGGCTGCCGAACACGCTGGGACTGTCGAACCGCGGCACGCACAGCCAGTCCACCGACCCGTCCGGCCCCACGAGGGCGCCGGTGTGGCAGTCGGACAGGAACGCGTACTCCGCGATCGGCGGGAACGGCGACAGCGTCGGCTGGTCCACGTCAGGCCTCCGGGTGCGGGGCGCGGCCCCCGACGGCCGCCTCGTCCCCGAGCGTCCGCGTGCGCTCCCCGGCGCACCACACCCCGGCGGGGTACGCCGGGCGCGAGGCGACGAGGTCCGCGAATCCCCCTCCGAGCACGGCCCGCTCCGCCTAGAGTCGTGACCAGCCCATCCACCACCGGCCCCGCACGGCCGCGCCCGAGGAGTCCCATGGAGATCGCCGGCCCCGTCCTCATCGTCGCGGCGGCGGTCGTCGCCCTCGTCGTGCTGCTGCTCGTGGGCGTCGTCTACGCCAAGGTCCGGTTCAAGATCGCCACGCCGGACGAGGCGCTGATCATCACCGGCCGCAAGAGCGGCAAGCCCGTCATCAACCCGGAGACGGGCGACGAGACGACGGACCTGTCCGGCCAGCGCGTCGTCATCGGCGGCGGCACGTTCGTCAAGCCGGTGTTCGAGCAGGTCGCGCGCCTGTCCCTGGCGGCGCAGAGCTTCCCGGTCACCGCGGAGGACGCCACCACCAAGAGCGGCGTCGGCGTCACGCTGCGGTCCATCGCGGTCGTGAAGGTCGGCGGCACGGAGCGGATGGTGCGCGCCGCCGCCCAGCGGTTCGCGGGCCGGAGCCAGGAGCAGGTCATCGAGCAGCAGACCAGCGAGGTCCTGGTCGGCGTGCTCCGCACGATCGCGGGCACGCTCACCGTCGAGTCGATCCTGTACGAGCGCCAGGACTTCTCGAAGGAGGTCAAGGACATCGCGGTCCCGATGCTCGCGGAGCGCGGCCTGATCCTGGAGAACTTCGAGATCCAGACCGTCGAGGACTCGGGCAGCTACATCCGCAACCTCGGGCGTCCGCGCGCCGCCGCCGTGGCCCGGGACGCCGAGATCGCGGAGGCCCAGGCCCAGCAGGAGAGCACGCAGCGCTCCAACGAGGCGGCCGTGCAGATCGCCGAGTCGAACAAGGCCCTCGCGCTGCGCAACGCCCAGATCGCGCAGGAGACCGCCACCGCGCAGGCCGAGGCGGAGGCCGCCAAGGAGCGCGCCGAGGCCGAGGCCCAGCAGGAGGTGCTGGTCCAGCAGGAGCAGGTCGCGCTGCGCCGCGCCGCCCTGCGCGAGCAGGAGCTGCTGACCGAGGTGCGCAAGCCTGCCGAGGCCCGGAAGTACGAGGCCGCGCAGGAGGCCGACGCCCGCAAGTACGCCGCGGAGCAGGAGGCCGAGGCCGCCAAGACCACCGCGATCCGCCAGTACGAGGCCGAGGCGCAGCGCACCACCGCCCAGGCCGAGGCGGAGGCGTCCGCGGCCCGCGCCCGCGCCGAGGCCGCGCTCGTCGAGCAGCAGCGCCGCGCCGAGGGCGCCCTGGCGCTGGCCCGGGCCGAGGCGGACGGCATCCAGGCGCGCGGCGAGGCCCAGGCCGCCGCCGAGCGCGCGCAGGGCGAGGCCCGTGCCGCCGCGATCAAGGCCGAGTCGGACGCCTACCAGGCGTTCCCCGAGTCGGCGCGGCTGCAGATGGTGCTCGACGCGCTGCCGAAGGTCGCCCAGCCGTACGCCGACGCCCTCGGCAGCATCGACGGCATCACGATCATCGACAAGGACGGCGCCTCGCGGCTGCCGGGCCAGGTGTCGACGGGCGTGCAGGAGCTCGCGGCGCTGCTCAAGGCGCAGACCGGCATCGACGTGCTCGACCTGCTGCGCGGTGCCGGGGCCGGTGCCGGTGCCGGTGCCGGTGCCCACGACACGCCCCGGCCGCGCGTCGCACCCGCCGACGCCGACGCCGACGCCACGAACGGCGCGACGCGCTGACCGGCGACCCGCTGAGCGACGGGCCCGCGCTGCGGCTGCCGGTCGACCTGACCGGCCTCGACGCGGCGCCGCTGCGGACGGACCGTCTGGTCATCCGGCCGCTCCGGGACGCCGACGCGGACGACGTCGCGGCCTACCAGGGTCTGCGCGACGTGGTCGCGTACCTGCCGTGGCCGGTCCGCGACCGTGCGGCGAGCCGCGCGCACACCGCCGCCCGCGCCGCCCGTCGGACCCTGGACGCCGAGGGGGACGCCGTCGCGCTCGCGATCACGCTGCCGGGCGAGCCCGGGCTGGCCGACGCCCGCGCGGACCGCGTCGTCGGCGACCTCACGCTCGTCGCCGCCAGCGCGGGGCACGCCCAGCTCGCGGTCGGCTGGGTGCTGCACCCGGGGTTCCAGGGGCGCGGCTTCGCGCGCGAGGCGGCCACCGCGCTCCTCGACCTCGCGTTCGACCTGGGCGCGCACCGGGTCGCGGCGACCGTCGACCCCGACAACGCCCCGTCGCTGGCCCTCTGCGACCGGCTGGGCATGCGCCGCGAGGCCCTGCACCGGGAGGACCGTCACGACGGGACCTCCTGGCGCGACACCGTGGTGTGCGCGACCACGGTCACGGAGTGGCGGGGAGGGCGCCCGGCACGCTGATCGCGCGCCGGACGCCCCGGCCCGTCAGCGCGCCGCGTAGTCCGCGATCCGGGAGTCGATGATCCAGTCCGCGTCCTCGGTGCGGTCGGGCGCCGCCTGCTCGTCGGTCTGCAGCAGGAACAGGTCCTGGCCCGCGGAGTCGTTCCACGTGACGTCGACGACCCGCCAGGACTCCCCGACCCGGACCTTGTTCCACGCGTGCCCCTCGCCCGAGCCGGTGGCCACACCCGTCACGTACACCGACTCCAGGCCCGCGGCGTCCGCGAGGGCCTTGAACCCCTGCGCGTAGGAGGCGCACACGCCGAGCCCGTCGAGCAGCACGCCCGAGGCCACCCACCCGTGCGGGTAGTCCTCGATGTCGCCGGCGTCCCGGGCGGCGAGCGCCGCGTCGTCGTACGCCGCCGTGCTGACGAGGTGGTCGTTGATCGCGGCGACCTTCTGCTCCTCGGACATCCCGTCGGTGATGATCTCGCCGATCACGCGCTGGACCTCCGCGCCGAGCTGCTCCTGCTCCTGGCGCCGCTGCTCGGCGCTGTCGAAGCCGGTGTACGACACGTACAGCACGGAGCGCTCGTCCAGGTAGCCGACCTCGACGCGCGTGGCCGCGAGCGCCATGGGGTTCTGCGCCACCGCCTCGTCGACCGCGTCCCACAGCGCGACGCCGGTCGCGGTCGTGGTGGTGCCGGGCTCCAGGTAGCCGCTGAGGTCGATGAACTTCTGCCCGTCCACCAGGTTGGCCGCGATGTAGGTCGTGAGCGGGTTGCTGCCGCTGACCGGGTAGGGGACGTCGGGCGCGCTGGTGCTGATCGTCGCGTCGTCCAGGTCCCGCGGGTTCGTGCCGACGTAGGTGTACGCCTGCTCGCCGCCGGTCCGCGCGCGCTCCGCCGCCGCGCGCTCCGTGGCCGCGCGGGCACCCGCCTGGGCCGTCGCCATGTCCGCGGCTGCGACCGTGTACTGGTCCGCGAACATCGTGCCGACGACGGTGAACGGGATCCGGTAGTGCGTCTCGCGCCGGGAGGAGACGATGTTCCCCGCGTCGTCGGTCGTGCTGACGACGATGTCCGCGGTCTCGACGCGGTCCGGGTCGTACGCGACGGGGCGCAGGACCGTGGTGCCGTCGGCCAGGCTGATCGGGTACTGCGTCGGGAGCTGGTCGACGGTGTCGAGGTGGTTGCCCTGCACCCCCATCTCCTCGGCGGCGTTGAACGCGATGACGGACGGCAGCCGGCTGACCAGGTCGGCCCCGTTCATCGGGGCGACCGGGCTGAAGCCCTCCGTCGTCACCGCCATGACGCCGAACGCGGGGTCGGCCGCCGGGTCGTCGACGCTGCTGGTCAGGCCGTCGAGCGCGTCGTCCTCGGTGACGATCGAGCTCTCGAGCAGGCGGTTCATCTGGATGACCTCCTGGTCGAGCAGGTCCTCGGCGGCCAGCGCCTCCTGGACGTCGTCGTCCTGCTCGATCGTGGTCCACGAGGTCCCGGTGGAGGTCCCGATGACCGACATGCCGAGCTCGTCGACCTTCACCACGTAGTACTCCTCGGCGCCGTCGACCGGCTCCCACGAGAAGTGCCCCACGCCGTCGCCGTCGACCCGGACGGCGAACGGCGTCGTCGGCAGCTCCGTCGCGGGCGTGAACGCCGTCACCCGCGGCTCGTCGAGCGGCGCGCCCGTGGCCCGGTCCCGGTACTCGGCGATGTAGTACGTCTCGTACAGGCCCCACGTCCCGGCCTCGTTGACCTCCACGCCGTCCTGGTCGTCGAACAGGTCCCCGACGAGCAGCGTGGCCGTGACCGCGTCGTCGGTCGGCTTCACGTGGAGCGCGCCGTCCCACCCGACGCTGGTCATGGCGTCCTCGGCGACGACGGTGAGCCGCGGGTCGACGAAGACCTGCACCACGTCGTCCGTCAGCGGCGCGTCGGCCAGGTCCTCGAGCTCCCACTCCACCGGGAGCGCGAACTCGTGGTCGCGCGGCACGTCGAGCTGGACGTCCGCGAACTCGGCGTCGCCCAGGTCGGCGGGCCCCGCCGCGACCGCGTCGGCACCCTGGGCCTCGTCGGTGCCCGACAGCCCGCGCACCGCGAGGACGCCACCCGTGACCAGGACCAGGCCGAGAGCGAAAA